>CAYZQI010000153.1:0-11413 GCA_964480455.1 uncultured Cytophagaceae bacterium | reverse complement strand
AAGAAGTATCTGTCTTTGCTAATCTCTTCCCAAAAAATTATGTCCAAAGTCTAAATTTTTATAAACGTCAAGAATACGCTTTTATCAAAATCATCATCAGAAAATTTAATCAGGCTATAAATATTTTTTAAGTTTTTAAATTTATTGCTTAGTTTAGGGCAAAATTAAAAGATTGCCTTTCCCCACTTGTTTTTGCAATCTTATGTTTAAATCTTAATCATCAATTCTCTTAAAAATAAAAATTATTTAACTCATGAATCTACACGAATATCAATCCAAAGAAATACTGAAGCGTTATGGCGTAGGCATTCAAGAAGGTGTAGTGGCTACCAGCCCCGAAGATGCCCTCAAAGCTGCCAAAGAAGTCAATAAAGAAACAGGCTCTACTTGGTTTGTAGTGAAAGCCCAAATCCACGCTGGAGGCAGAGGCAAAGGCGGGGGCGTAAAAATTGCCAAAAGTTATGATGACGTAAAAGCACTTTCAGACCAAATACTGGGCATGCAACTCGTAACGCCACAGACAGGCCTTGAGGGCAAAAAAGTACACCAAGTACTGATAGCCCAAGATGTCTATTACCCTGGAGAGAGCGAACCCAAAGAGTATTATATGAGTGTATTGCTTGACCGCGACACCAGCCGCAATGTCATAGTGGCAAGTACCGAAGGCGGTATGGACATAGAGGAAGTGGCACATAATACACCCGAAAAAATCTTAAAAGAATTTATAGACCCACGCGTAGGCTTACAGCCTTTTCAAGCACGTAAACTTGCCTTTGCATTGGGGCTAGAAGGACAAGCACACAAAGAAATGGTAAAGTTTATCACAGCACTCTACCGTGCTTACGAAGACATAGATGCCTCGCTTTTTGAAATTAACCCTGTACTGAAAACCTCCGATAATAAAATAATTGCCGTAGATGCCAAGGTAAACCTTGATGACAATGCGCTCTATCGACATAAAGACTTGGCAGAACTGCGTGACATCAGGGAGGAAGAACCACTCGAGGTGGAAGCCAAGAAAGCTGACCTCAACTACGTAAAACTCGATGGCAATGTGGGCTGTATGGTGAATGGTGCAGGGCTTGCTATGGCTACAATGGACATCATCAAGCTCTCTGGCGGCGAGCCTGCCAACTTTCTTGATGTAGGAGGTGGAGCAAATGCCCAGACCGTAGAAGCTGGTTTTAGAATCATCTTGAAAGACCCCAACGTAAAAGCCATCTTGATTAATGTATTTGGTGGAATTGTCCGCTGCGACCGTGTAGCAAGTGGGGTAGTAGAGGCTTACAAAAATATTGGCAATATAGAAGTGCCTATCATTGTGCGCCTACAAGGTACCAATGCCGAAGATGGTGCAAAAATCATTGAAGAATCAGGCTTAAAGGTATCTTCTGCCATTCTTTTGAAAGATGCTGCCGAAAGAGTAAAAGAAGCCTTATCTTAAAATATTTGAACATTACTTTTGTGTAAAAACAGCCAAGATAAAGCATATTTTGGCTGTTTTTCGTTGATTGATTAACAAAATAAGCAACATTGACCGTTACCCCATAAATATTCAAGTATGATACGAAATCTTGCTTTTAGTCTATTGATGTTGATAAGTTGGGCAGCCAATGCCCAAGAACTCAACTGCAATGTAATAGTAGATGCTACTGCCCTTGTAACCAATCAGGCCACTGAAAAGGTCTTATTTGATGACCTCCAAAAGGCAATTAATACTTTTATGAATAACCAAAAATGGACTCTTGACGAGTTCGGTAAGGGCGAACAGATAGATTGTAACCTCTCTATTACACTCCAAAAATCACCTGCGCAAAACGTATTTGAAGCTACTGCCCAAATACAAGCCTCAAGACCTGTCTTCAATACCAGTTATGAAACCAATCTGATTAGCTTTGTCGACCGTGATTTTAGATTTACTTACACGCAAGGGCAGCCACTCATCTTTTCTCCTAATAGTTTTACCAGCAATCTGACCTCTATGCTGGCTTTCTATGCCTATGTTATCCTTGCTATGGATTATGACAGTTTTTCAGAACTAGGAGGAAGTCCGTATGTAGAACAAGCCTTCAATATCGTCAATATTGTTCCCTCGGGGGAGATTGGCTGGGGACGCACACAAGGCAATCGTAACCGGTTCTGGCTCATAGAAAACCTTAATAGTCAGCAAATGCTACCCCTGCGCAAGGCACTCTATCAATACCACAGATTGGGCTTAGATACTTTTTTGATAGATTCAGACAAAGCACGAGAAAATATATTTGAAGCACTCAAGGCAGTAGAAGAGTCTAATCAGTTGAAGCCTTCTTCTTTATTAGTGAATATATTTTTTGACAGCAAAAATCAAGAAATTGTAAACATCTTCAAAGAAGCACCTGCCGAAATGCGCCAAGAAGTACAAACTTTGGCTACCAAACTAGACCCTACCAATGCCCAAAAATATGACCAGCTCACCACACCAAGGTAGATTGCCAACCAAGAGATTGTGCAAAAAGTCAAAAAAACTACATGTCATTTTGATTTGAAAATGATATAGTCTGATACTGATTCAAGCATTTTCACTTAAACCTCGATTCAAAAGAAATATGAAATAAAGTAGCGATGAATGCCTTTTGCCCGCTGTGCAAGCCAAGAGGCTTGCACGAGGGTTTAGTATTTGTTTTTCAAAATACAAGAAGTATCGATAATCCGTGAGGAATAGTTCTAGCACAAGAAAAATAACATTTACCTTTCTCCCACAGGCATATCTATCCAAATATAATCATCAGTAATGAGCTTAAAATGATAGACAGGGTCGGCATATACAGTAGCATCAAAGGCATATTCTACTTTATGATTGCCTATGGGGCAAGTAGGGTTGAGGTAAAGCTCTCTTACGAGCACCCCTTGTTCTGTAAACATTCCTATTTGCACACGTTTGGTTTTATTGAGTTGAAAGAAAAAACTACCACTCATACTGCGTCTTGGTGGATTGGTAAAAGTGCTGATATTTTGTCCATTCAAATCCAATTGATAGTACTTCTTCACCTCGCTCAGGTCTGGAATGACTTGCTGGGTTAGCTGACTAAGTTGCTCTAGCAGGTCTAGCGAAGCCTTTTCTTGACTGCCATAGACCTCTATCATTTCCAGACTATCACTCAAAACCCAGAAGGCGTGCTGGGTCTCTGATAACCCATAGTATTTTTTTTCATTGACAAATTTTGCCAAGGTTTCGTAGTGTGGGTGGGGACTTGGGGCAAGTGTATAATGAGTTGCATCAGAAGGTGAGGAATTACTACTTTCTACACACACACCCAATAGTTCTAGGCTTCGGCTTTGGTTGGGCGCAAGGCTCAGCAATAAATCTTGAGTAATGACAATGTCTTGGTAGTCTTCGGGTTCAGAGCTAAAAAAACTCCCTGCGGGTATCAGAATGAGTAAGTTTTTTTTGGTGATGTTTTTCAGTGTACCTTTGAGGGGCTTGATGTAGTGTGTACTTTTTGAATTGCCATTAAATTTTGCCTCTACTTGTTTCTCTTCAAGGACTTTTTTTAAAGAAATTTGCTCTTGTGCCGAGACGCAAGCAGCAAAGCAAACAAATAATAAAATAAGCAGGTATTTTTGCATAATAAAAAGGTAATTAGTGAGATAATTACTTCCAAAACGTAATTATTTTTTGAATAGATACGATAATTCCAAAAATAATGCAGGGGTTTAGACCTAGTTTTTTATGTATTTCGCAATTATGCATCACATTTAATTTTTCAAAAAGACATTGGACATCATCATAGAGCAACTGAGCAAAAAATTTAAGTATGAGTGGATTTTCAAAAATATGAATCTTCATCTTAAACAGGGCGAGAGCTATGCCATACTAGGCCCTAATGGCAGCGGTAAATCTACTTTTTTGAAGATACTTTCAGGCATATTACCTCAAAGTGGAGGCACAATGATTTATCAACAAAATGGAAAAGCAATCTCTCCCGAGGAATGGTACAAACACCTCGTCTGGGCTGCTCCTTACTTAGAGCTGATTGAAGAGTTTACACTCAAAGAGCAAGTAGAATTTCAGGCAAAGTTCAAAAAATTTAGAGAAAACCTCAGTAGCGAAGCCTTCATAGAATACATAGGCTTGCAAAAAGCTACCCACAAACCCATCAAATATTTTTCTTCGGGTATGAAGCAAAGGCTCAAACTGGGCTTGGCTTTTTGTACTGATGTACCTGTTTTGCTGCTTGACGAGCCTACCTCTAATCTCGATAAAGAGGCAACCGAATGGTACAAACAATCCGTAAGTAATAATCTGAGTGAGCAACTTGTCGTTATTTGCTCAAACCAAGGGCACGAATATGATTTTTGCACCCATCAGGTTCATATTACAAATTACAAACTTTAATCCTAAAAAGATGAAAAAATTAGCATTACTGCTTCTGTCCCTACTTTTACTGTTTACTTTCAATGCTTGCGAAGACACTAGCGACCCCGAAGGACCAGCCGCCCTTTTGGTACGCACCACTTGGAAAGTAGATGGCATTTATGCCAACAATAGCAAAGTGCCAGGTACAGAGTTCAACATCAGCATGCGTTTCACAGCTACCCCCGCCCTAGTCAATATCAATGGGATTCCAGGAAGTGTTTGGTCGCTCAATGATGGAGGTACACAAATGACTTTGACTTACCCCAGCAGTGCCACAGGCTTACAGTTTAGCAGTAACAACGTGGATTTTACCGTTTCGCAGACTTCCTTGGTGTTCAAAGCACCTGCTGGGCAAGATTTGAGCTTTTTCGGAGGGCTTATCGTCATTCAGGCAGGGGCAGAACTTCGCCTCATTCCGCAAGATGCAGCACCTACTGCTCCTGTTACCAATTCTGCACTCACCACGGGCACTTGGACAAGTACAGGAAATGATATGGCAGGTCTTTTTGATGTAAGCCAAGACCCTGCAGTACGTCTGATAAATCAACCACCCACACTTACGCTACGCTTCCGTACCATTCTGGGTATCAATACCCTCACTATCAGCGGTATCCCTAGCCCTGCGGTTTGGTCTTTGAGCAGTAACAATCAGGAACTGGGCATTAGCTTCCCTTCAGGGCAGAACGAATACAAAACCGTTACCTTTCAGATTTCTGAGCTAAGTGCTACTAAATTGAATTTTAGTAACAGTGTAGAAGAAACTGTTTTGGGGATTCCATTCAATGCTGACAACGAGCTAAGAATGATTCAGCAATAAACTTTGCGTTAGACAAATACACAAAAATGCAGGCAAATCAGATTTGCTTGCATTTTTATTTTTGAATGCTAGCTGTGCTGCGTTACTTGAATAGCTTTTGAAGCCAAGTGATGAAATCATTTGCTTTTTTATCATCTAAGACGAATTGGTTTTTAAACCTTAATGTTACTGCTTGTGCCAAAGAAAGTCCTGGCTCTTTTTGCCAAGCCAGCCAAGTGTGTAAAATGGCTTTTTCTTTATCTGATTCACTAAATTTGTGAATTTGATTTTCTATCAATGTATTTACTGTTTCTTGTGCTAGTCGGAGTAAAGCATCATTTTCAGGCTTAGGGATAAGGTATTTTACAAAAGTTTCTAATTTCCCATCAGTTTGGTTGTCGGGCATTATCCATACACCAATTTTTGGGAGTTCCTCCTCCTCTTGGGTAATGATTGTTCCTTTTTTATCAGGTTCTTTTGGCAGCGATAAGTAGCCCGATTCTTTTAAAATATCAAGTACCTGATTCCAATGTGCAAGTCTTTCTGTATCTGAGTCTATAATGATACCAATAGTCTCGTGGTTCTCTGCTATAATCAGTGTGGGTAAGATATTTAATATTTTTTCATAACCACTTGCTACTTGAAACTCAAAATCACCATAACTCTCTTTTGGGTAAATCTTTCTTCTCCCCATCAAAGCCTCTACAAAAGCCTTGTCTTGATTACCTTCTACAAGGAGTATCTTCATAGTTAGCGTAGTTCAATGTTTTCTTCAATGGCTGTAGTTAATTGTTCTTCGGGGTATAAGATGGCTTTTATGTGTTCTCTTTTCTTAGAAAGTTTAATGACCTGTAAAGACTCGGTTTCTTCTAGTTGTTCGGCAGCACGGGTAAGTGAGCGCAGTGTATCTGTACTATGTGTGGTAGCAAATACTTGTACTTCTAGTTTTTTTGCAAGGGTTAAAATGATTTTCCATAAGTCTAGTTGAACAGCCCAATGTAACCCAGTTTCATACTCTTCTATAAAAAGAGTTCCTTTTTCGCAGTTTAATAAGTGCAAAGTAATGGCAAGCAAATGGTTAATCCCATCACCCATACTACTTAATAAAACTCTTTTTTCCTGATGGACTAGTTTGGCATAGCAACGCGTGCGATAGCGACTCCTTTCGTCTTCTACAAAGGTAATCTTACTGATTTCTGGTGCTATCAACTGCAAAGCCTTAATCATATCTTCTTCCCTATCTGTAAGTGCTATGTTACTCCAAAGAGAAAAAAGCTGATTTTCTTGTAATTTTTCAGTTTGAATAAACCGCACATTATTTTTTTCATTATTGCCATTAGGGCGTGTTGGGTGATAAGGTCTATTAAGTTTATCAAGTCTAAAAATTTCGGATTGCTCACCTACACTAATCTTTAAACCTACTTCAAAAAACTCATCAAAAAGATTAGGAGGTTCTATGGTATCAAAGTAGAGTTGTATGCTTTCTGTTGAGGTTGAAAAAGTACCACTTATTTTGATTGCATCTTGGGCTTGGTAAGCGATTTCTCTACCATAGAACAAACCCTCAAACAAAGCCAATACTTTTTGCTCATCAAAGACTTCTCTATTTACACTATTGTATTGTAACTCTCCTCTTTGTCCAAAAATAAAATTAATTGCTGCGGGGTGTGCTTTATGAATGAGTAGCCATATTGCTTCTAAAAGTGAACTTTTGCCAATGTTATTTTTCCCAATAATGAGATTAACCCTTTTGAAAGACTCAATGTGGAGACTTTTGAACAACTTAAAATTATGTATATCAACGGAAGTGAGCATATTTTTCAAAATATTTATTCAACTAAGATACAAAAAATAAATTGAAAACGGGTGCAATTCAAATTTAGTCGTTTGACTACCTTTTACTTGCCGTGCAAGCCAAGAGGCTTGTACGAGGGCTTGTTCAACCTATTTATTCATCTTTTACTGACTAGCTTTTATTTGTTGTTAAAATGAATTGAGGATGTATTCTTAAGAAAAAAAGATAAACAAAAACAAAATCAAGCCTGTAAGGTGTTAGAATATCTTACAGGTTTGGCATGTAAAATCTGCTTAGGGCTTGATTTGGACAATCATTCTTCGCTTTTTGCCATGCCGTTTTGTGTATTCTCTAGTACTTGGGCCAGCTTAGTGCCTTTGAGCAAATTGGTAAACACCTCTGCCACACTTTTGCCTCCTAAGATAGCCAAAGGCGACATAGATTCTGCCATTTTTTCGGCGAGTGCCTTGTCTCCAAATGCTTGCAAGGCAGCTACCAAATTGGGCGATACGGCTTTGGCTTTGGCTACTACGGCATCTACTTCGCCCTTGAGTTCTTCTAGTTTTTGGGTAAGTTCTTTTTGGGTAAGTTCCAAAATCATATCTTCTTTTTCACGCTCACGAGTGATTTCAGCTTGATTGATTTCATTTAGTGTGGACTGTTCGGCAAGTCTTGCCTCTAAGTATTTTTGTTTGTTTTCTATTTCGGCATTTGCTTTTGAGAGTGTTAGTTCAAGGTTTTTCTCCACTTCGCGGCGTTCTAGTTCGTAAGTTTGGCGTACTGTTTCCGACTTGGCAATGGCGATTGCCTGTGCAATGGATTCTGCTTCTTGGGTAAACTCTAATTTTCGTTTTTCGGAGGCTATGCGTAGATTTTGGCGTACTACATCTTGTTGCGAAGCAATGAGAAGATTCTCTATCCCAAGGTCAGCAAGTCTGATGTCTAATACCTCTACATCATAAATACGCATACCATTTTCTTCAAAAAATCTACCCGCTCGTTTGCCATTTTCATCTGCTTTGCCTAGTACAGTATCTCTGATAATCTCTATCCCGTTAGCATAAAAATCTACAATGTTGTATTTTTTGACAGCATTTCTGATGAAAGAACGCAAGTGGTCGGTCAGAAACTTGACGTAGTTTTCTACATTGAACCATTTTTCAGATTCTCCTTCAAAATTTACCCTATACGAAAGCTCGATATTTACTTTGGTGTAGTCCATAGACTCAGCCTGCACAAGGTCTGATACCTTATTGTACAATACCCGTAGATAAACCGTTTTGAGCGTTTTTTCACTAGATTTGGGTCTGCCTGTAGAGAGCTCGATGGCTTCTAGGTCTTCATCATATTCTAAGAGATATGACTGTGGTCCTACTACCACCTTGCGTGTACCTATTTTGCTCACTACCAAGATGGCGTAGCCCGTCCAGACATTGATGGTAACAGCTCCATCATATTTGGTATCTAGGGTGATGGTGCGTGGAGGTGAAAAAGACTGCCCACGGTCAAACTGGTCAACGGCAAGTTCTTTTGAAACCTTTTCGCGTTTTTTGACCATTTCTTTACTTGCAAGGGCAGGCATTGAGGGTGCATCTTGGGGCATTTGTGCCTGCATTTCAGAATCTTCTATAAAATTTTGTGATTCTCCTTTGGTGAGTTCCTTCAGTTTGAGGTTGTACTCAATTGCCTCTTGATTACCTGGAAACCAAAGAGCTACTTTTTTAGGATTTAATACACGCCTTACCAGTACCGATTCGCGCGGGTCGGGCAGAAACATCGCGGGTCCTTGCTGCAGAGAAATCTTACCTGTTTTTCTATTTAGATAATATCGCCCTTCTCCGGCGGGTATTGCAATGGCATAATGCCTTTCTTTCTGCCCATATTTAATGATGGCATGCTCGGGGCGAGGATAGTAAATCATTTGGTCTTTGCCTGTGATAAAAAGCTCATCACCCTCTTTGTAAGAAATTTTATTTTCTGTGTAAGGAGCAATTACTTTGATGTATAAACCACTTTTTTCGTTTAGCTCTATGGCTTTAAACTTGCGAAGCCCATTTTTATACACAAACTCTTCGGTAGGCTCAGGAAAAACCACTGCGGGGCCTTGTATGTATCTTTTGTTGCCGTCTTCATCTAGCAAGATGCAATACTCTAGCCGCTCTAAGGTAACAGCCTCCCTTACATATTCATCATATTCATCACTTACCACTTCTACACCTGTAGGAGGGATATAAAAGGATACATTTTCACCTTTGATGACCAAAGTCTTGCCAATAGTAAGGTCGGGTATGTCTTCGGTACTTACCACTTCATCGGGATTTTCTTCTCCTGCTTCGCTATGCGGTTTGGTTTTAATAACTGCCTTGCCCCAGTTGGTACGTGCTTGCTCTTCATCATAAACTCTTACTAGAAGGTATTGGTTTGAGCGCAGATGATGTCCGTGTAGTACTTTTGCCATTTGCCCTGGCCAAAGCGCAAAACTAATAGGACCAGGGATATTTACTTTTCTCCCTACATTAAGTTCGGTGAGGTTGTTAGAAGTGCCTGTCTTGGGTTGGTTTCCATCTTTGGGAGGATTTTTCATGACTACATACCAGCCCTCTGGTGCAATCATAAATGCCAAAATAGATTCATCAAGGCTACAGTGCTCAAAACGCTTGCTGTCGGGGTCAAATACTACGGGTTTGTCAGTATTGGCAAGACTTGTTTTGTAAGGCCCTACATAAACATTGATATTGCCTTTGGTTTGGTCAGAGATAAAAGCATATTCATTGGGAGCCAGGATAAGGTCGCGTTCGCGGTTTGAGTCAGACATAATTGTAAATATTTAATGATGAATAATTGAGTATTATTTTGCTAGGTCTTTTATCAGATTATCTTTTTAAAATTAAAAAGCCTTCTTTGCAAGCAAAATAGCAATTATAATACAGTTTTAAAAATATCAAGAGAATATTTTGAGATTTTGTGCTGATTGGGAGAATACTCACTCAATTGTTTTGGCGTATATAATCTTGGACACACCTTAGCGCATCATGTCAAAATTAGTCAATTTAAAGCCTTCTTCTTCTTTTTTGAAGATGAGTGATTCTATTGACTGACGCTCTCCAAAATAAAGTTGGTAAGACTGCGAAAACTCGGCGCGGTCTTGTAGCACTTGGTCGTAGCTATCCATCAGATAAGTACAAAGTTCGCATACTTCACGCACTGCAAAATCGCCACCTATGGCTTGGCTTACATAATCTACTAGATTTTCTTTTTTCAAATAGTTGATAAACAAGCTATTGCCTGGCCGTCTAATGCCAAAACGCAAGCCTGCTATTTTTGCCATAGCAAGGTCGTTGGCATCATCAAAAAAAACAGCTACTTGCGAAGGGTCTATCTCACAATGCGCGCAAAAATGTTGCAAAGCCTCTGCCTTGTTGATGATTTTGCCATAGAGTGCCGTAAAATGCTCTCTTTCTGTAAGGTATTTTGCTGTGGGGTTGTCCGCCCCTGTGATGATAGCAAAAAAAGGCAAGGTTTGGTCGCGTTTCCAAAGTGCAAAGCGTAGCAAGTTAGTACCCATAGAATCTGCCTCATAATAAGCACTTGGTACGCTCGGATTTTTTTCGCCACTGTTAAATACACCGTCCCAATCAGATACAATGGCACGGATATTTTTGAGCTTATCGGCAATTTCAGAAGGTAACTTTACAAATTCGCCTTGAAAGATAGACAAAGGATTCATATTCATACATACGTTTTAGTAATGATGTAAAACTACATCATTTCAAAGATATTAAAAACACCTTCCACCTTTCATTTGTCAATGTTTTGAACTTTTTATGAATTACATTGTTTGTATATACAAATAATGTAAATGTATATATTAAAAGCAACTAAAACTTTAATCCATAAAGATATGAACACACCCTTGATTACAGGATTACACCACGTAACCTCTTTTGCTTCTAGCCCACAGCGCAACGTGGATTTTTATGCGGGCATATTGGGTTTGCGGCTCATCAAAAAAACCATTAATTTTGATGCACCCGACATTTATCACTTGTATTATGGAGATGAATCAGGCACACCCGGTAGTTTGATGACTTTCTTTCCTCATAGCAGCATAGGGGCAGGCAGGCAAGGCACAGGGCAGGCAGTAAGCACTACTTTTTCTATTCCTAAAAACGCCCTTGATTACTGGCTCGAGCGTTTGGATAAATTTCAAATCAAACACAAAGTCCCTCAAGAGCGGTTTGATGAGGTAGTAGTTTATTTTGAGGACTACGATGGGCTAGGTTTAGAACTCATTGCCAATGATGACGATGACCGAGTGCCTTTTACTTATGGCCATATCCCAGTGGAATATGCCATTAGAGGTTTTTACAGTACAATAGTCCGCTAAATTTTTGGATAACAAATAAGAAAAAAAGCGTGTTAATTT
>CAYZQI010000152.1:0-11571 GCA_964480455.1 uncultured Cytophagaceae bacterium | reverse complement strand
AAAGCCCGCAGTATTGCTTGATGTTTGGAATAGAACTTTTGGAGTTGATTTTATGGAAACCAATCAACTCCTCTGTTATACAATTTATTAGATGTTTACTTGATTGAGAAGCTTGCTTTCCTTGAAATGTAAGATTTTCTAGAAAAGAAATTATGTCATAATATTCCTCTCCTGCATAATACGCTGTAATGAGTTGCTGGCTGAGTTGCCACGTTTCTTTTTGATGATAATGCGCCAAAAAGTCTTTGAATAGATGAGCAAAATCCTCAAACTTTGCGTGGTTGATGCAAGTATAGCTGTTGTACATATCTAAGGTTTCATATTCGGCGATGAGTTGTGCTACTTCAAGCCCTGTGCTAATATCTTCTTTTGAAAGTATTTCAAAAAGTGGTGTATAATAATAATTGGGAGCTTTGAGCAAAGTCTGTGAGGCAAGGCTATAGTAGGCAATGTCTTTAAATTCATAAAAAGCCTCAAGTACTCCCTTAGTACAGACTTGCATAAAAAGCAAATCTATTTTTTTAGCTCTTTTCTGGTTAAAATCTTCTAAGACCCTTGCCACCTCATCAATCTTTAAGAAAGCCTCTTCAGGATATTCATCTAGGCAGATTTCATCTAGCCTACCTCCGTGGTCAAGAAAAGCTATGACCGATTTTTCAAAATCAAAATGTGTCCTTACCCAGTCCAAGTAATCTTGATAAGTAGTAGTGTTGGCGGCATTTTCTTCCTCTATCCAAAGAGTATCAATTCTTCCTTTACCAATGCTAAACCTGTAAGTACCTCCCTCTCCTGCAAAATCTGCCTGGACCACAGCCCTGACCCTATCACTGTTGATACCTTCTTTTATCATTTTGATAATCTTACTGCCTTGTGCTGAGAGATCATTATCATAAGGCATATAGTAAATAAAAAGCCAGTTGATTTTAATTTGTGCTTGGGCAAAGTAAGACAAGATAATAAAGCCACACACCAATAAAAAGCGCATCATTTTATCAAATATTTTCAAAAATTCACATTGGTTCTTCTAAGTATTAATTTAATGTTTTTACGCTCGTCCTCCTCCAATGGATTACCACTGAGGTCAAGGTATTCTAGCCGACTTAGTTCTGCCATCACAGAGGGGATTTGTTTGATATTCTGGTTGCGCATCTCAAGGGCTTTCAAGTTGGGAATCTGGCTAATATTGCTCAGCGTACTGCGCAAGTCTAGTGCTGGATTATGGCTAATATCTAGTACTTTGAGGCTATCCAACTGCGTAAAATCCTGAGGAACTTCTACGAGGTTATTGTTGGCAATACGTAGTACCTGAAGGTTTTTGAGCAGTACAAGGCTTGTATTTAGGCGAGTAATCTCATTGCGGCGTAGGTCTAACTCTCTCAATATCTCGAGCTGTCCAATCTCAACAGGGAGCTGTCTTAGTTCATTTGCCCTCAAATCTAAGTGTATCAAATTTCTTAACTGCCCAATAGCAGAGGGAATTTCTCGAAGTTTATTCTTTTGAAGATACAAATATTGTAGCTTGGTCAGTCTTCCTATTTCAGAAGGCAACTCTTCTATCTGATTATCTTGTAGTTCTAAAATTTGTAAATTCACGAGGCGACTAATCTCAGCAGGTACTCCTCTTAGATTGAGTTGACTAAGATTTAGGATATACACATCAGTAGGATTTTTGAGTGCCTCGTCTAATGAATTATAGCGCATTTGCTGGTTGAGTTCGTCCCAATCTAATAAATCTCCTTGCCTTTTTTTACTAGGCAACACCTCTTTTAAAGTCTGATTGGTTGCCTCGAAAAAACTTGGGCTATACATATAAAATACTAATAACAACAGTGCAATAGTAGGAATAACTATTCGTAGTATTTTCATAAATTTTTTTAGGTTTTTTTACTTTCTCATAAAGGTAGTGTGAATATTTGAAAATCAAAAATAAACAAAAAGCCCAATTTATTATTAGTTTTGCATCTATTAGATTAGTTTAAGAATTAAAAAGTTAATGAGTTAGCGAGTTTGGGAACAAGTTAGTAACTAAGCCTAACAATTCAACACATAACTTCTAACAATTGACAATTAACTATTGACAATTAAAAAAATGGAGTACAATCCTCAAGAAATAGAAAAAAAATGGCAAGTCTATTGGCAAAAACACGAAATCTACAAAGTAAATAATCAGAGTAATAAGCCTAAATTTTATGCCCTAGATATGTTTCCTTATCCCTCAGGAGCAGGGCTACACGTAGGGCACCCACTAGGCTACATTGCTACTGATATTATTGCTCGCTTCAAGCGTATGCAAGGGCATAATGTGCTACACCCTATGGGTTTTGATTCCTTTGGGCTTCCAGCAGAGCAATATGCCATCGAAACGGGGCAACATCCCGCCATCACTACTGCCCAAAATATCGAGACCTTCAAATCGCAACTCTCTAAGCTGGGTTTTGATTATGACTGGAGCAGAGAAGTACAGACTTCTTCATCAGAGTACTACAAGTGGACACAATGGATTTTCCAGCAAATATTTGAAAGCTGGTACAATAAAAAAACAGATAAAGCCGAGCCTATCAGTACTTTGATTGCCGAATTTGAGCAAAATGGCAATGCCCAAGTCCAAGCCGAATGCGATGAAGATATGCCTCCATTTACTGCTCAAGAGTGGAAGGCCTTTTCTGAAACTGAGAAAACCACCTTACTCTTGAAATATCGCTTGACTTATGTAGCTGATTCAGTAGTAAATTGGTGTCCTGCTTTGGGTACTGTGCTTGCCAACGACGAAATCAAAGATGGCTTCTCTGAGCGTGGCGGACACCCCGTAGAGCGCAAGAAAATGCGCCAATGGATGATGCGTATTACTGCTTATTCAGAAAAACTCTTGCAAGGACTAGAAGAAATAGAGTGGTCTGAAGCTGTCAAAGATATGCAACGCAACTGGATAGGCAAGTCTTTTGGCGCAGAGGTGCAGTTTGCCCTTGAGGGGAGGGGGCTAGAGGGTGGGGTTCTCAAAGTCTTCACCACACGCCCTGATACCATTTATGGTGTTACTTTTATGGTGATAGCCCCCGAGCTAGACATTGTGCCTGCACTCACTACCCCTGAGCAGAAAGAAGAAGTAGAAAAATATGTAAGCTGGGCAAAAAACCGCTCAGAGAGAGAGCGGCAAGCTGAAGTAAAAACGGTTTCGGGTGTGTTTACAGGTTCTTATGCTATCAATCCCTTTACAGAAGAAAAAATCCCTATCTGGATAACTGATTATGTATTGGCAGGCTATGGCACAGGCGTAGTAATGGCAGTACCTAGCTCTGATGACCGTGATTTCAGATTTGCCACACAGTTCAACTTGCCTGTTCGCTGCGTGATAGCAGGCACAGAAGACCTAGAAAATCCTACCGAAGTAAAACATGGTAAACTAATTAACTCAGGTTTTCTTGATGGTATGGATACTCAAACAGCCATTCAAGAAATAATCAAAGAAATAGAAAAACGTGGCATAGGCAAAGGCAAAATCAACTATCGTTTGCGCGATGCTGTATTTAGCCGTCAGCGTTATTGGGGTGAGCCTGTGCCTGTCTATTTTAAAGAGGGGATTCCTTATCTAATTCCAGAAAATTGTTTACCACTCACCTTACCCGAGATAGATGAGTACAAGCCTACTGCCGAAGGCGAACCGCCGCTAGGACGTGCCGAAAATTGGAAATATGAAGGGAAATATGACTACGAACTGACTACTATGCCTGGCTGGGCAGGTTCATCTTGGTATTTCTTGCGCTATATGGACGCAAACAACCAAGAAGAATTTGCAAGCAAAGAAGCTACTGATTACTGGGGTCAAGTCGACCTCTACATTGGAGGTACGGAACACGCTGTTGGGCATTTGCTTTACTCAAGATTTTGGACACATTTCTTACACGACAGAGGCTTTATTGCCCATAAAGAACCTTTCAAAAAACTCATCAACCAAGGTATGATTCAAGGCACTTCGGCTTTGATGTATAGGGTCAAAGACAAAGAGCAATTTGTATCGGCTGACTTGGCAAAAGATTATGAAACTACGGAGTTACATGTTGATGTCAGCCTAGTAGAGAGTGATGTGCTAGATATAGAAGGCTTCAAAAAATGGAGGTCTGAAACGGCTGATTATGAATTTATTACGAATAAAGACGGTAAATTTCTTTGCGGCTCGAGAGTAGAGAAAATGTCCAAACGCTGGTACAATGTCGTCAATCCTGATGATGTAGTAGCTCGCTACGGGGCAGATACTATGCGCTTGTATGAGATGTTTTTGGGCCCGCTAGAGCAAAGTAAGCCTTGGGACCCTAAGAACATAGATGGCTCTTTCCGCTTCTTGCGAAAGCTCTGGCGTTTGTTTGAGAATGAGCAAAATGAGTTCTATGTCAGTGCTGATGCACCTAGCAAAGAAGAGTTTAAGGCCTTGCATCGCACCATCAAAAAAGTGCAAGAAGACCTTGATAGGTATTCATTCAATACGGTAGTGAGTGAATTTATGAAGTGTGTCAATGAGCTTTCTTCCTTGAAATGCAATAAAATAGCTATTTTAGAGCCTTTGTTGCGCCTCATGGCACCCTACATTCCGCACATCACCGAAGAACTTTGGTCAAAAATGGGTCACGTAAAGAGCATTCACCTTGAGGAGTTTCCTGCCTTTGATGAGCAATACCTTATAGAAGATGCCTTCCCTTACCCTATCATGGTCAATGGTAAAAAGCGTCATTTGATGGAATTTGCCGCAGATATGGGCGAGGAAGCAATCAAAGCTGAGGTATTGGCTGATGATACCGTACAGAAATGGCTAGAAGGCAAAAATCCTAAAAAGATGATTATTGTGCCCAAGAAGATTGTCAATATTGTGGTGTAGATTTTTGCAAGTATCAACTCGTGCAAGCCTCCTGACTTGCAGGCGAGTAAAGAGTTCTGAGTTGTTAGGGAGTAAACAGAAAATACTGTACCCAAATCAGGTTCAAGGTTGTTGCTAATCAGGGGTTGTGTAAAAAGGTGTTGAGTGTTTTACTCGTAGTCATCATCCTATCCCTCAGAAGCCCCCCAGCCCCCGATGAGGGAGTTTTAAGTAAGTCCCCCTTCGGGGGATTTGGGGGGCTATTCAAGCGAGAGGAAATTTAGCTCGTTGATAATAAGTGACTTCAGCATAAAAAGTAAGCCCTCTAGGGGAGGGTTTGGGTGGGGTGTCATGCTGAGGGAATGAAACGCTAAAACCATACAAAATTTCGCCTAAAATACTTTTTAAACCCCTGATAAAAATTAGGTAGATTATTTATTAAACGTTCCCCTAAGTCTTACCCGAGCCAAAAAGGCTTACCAAGTTGGTAAGCCTTTTTTTGATAAATAAAAAAGAGTGTTTTACACCCCAAAAAGCAATCTTTCAGGCTCTTCTAAGTATTTCTTGATAGTTACCAAGAAACTTACCGCTTCTTTGCCGTCAATAACTCGGTGGTCATACGATACAGCAAGGTACATCATAGGCAATATTTTTACTTCGCCATTTACTGCCATGGGGCGTTGAATGATATTGTGCATACCTAAAATAGCAGATTGTGGTGCATTGATGATGGGTGTGGACATCATAGAACCAAAAATACCCCCATTGGTAATGGTAAAAGTACCACCTTGCATATCTTCAATAGAAAGTTTGCCATCGCGTGCTTTCACTGCCAAATCTACAATACCCTGTTCTATCTCGGCAAAGCTCATTTTTTCTACATTGCGAAGTACAGGTACTACTAAGCCTTTATCAGTAGAAACTGCCACAGAGAGATCCACAAAATCATTATAGACAATCTCGCCATTGTCAATCATTGCATTTACATCAGGAAACTCCATCAAGGCCTGTGCGGCAGCTTTGGCAAAGAAAGACATAAACCCAAGTCCTACTTTATATTTTTCTTTGAAAGCCTCTTTGTATTTGCTGCGCAAATCCATAATGGGTTTCATATTCGCCTCGTTGAAGGTGGTCAGCATTGCTGTTTCATTTTTGACAGACACCAGGCGGCGCGCAATCGTCTTACGCATTTGGCTCATGCGTTTGCGCGTTTGGGTACGGTCGCCATTTAGAGCTGTGGTAGTTGTAGCAGGTTTGCTTTCAGCTTTCTTTTCTACCTCTTGCGCAGTTTCTTGTGCAGGTGCTGAGGTTGTTTTTTGAGCTTTTTCGGCATCTTCTTTGGTGATGCGCCCGTCTCTGCCTGTACCGTTTACTTCACTAGGCTTGATACCCTTTTCGGCAAGTATTTTGGCTGCGGCTGGCGAGGGAGTACCAGAGGCGTAGGTTTGATTGCTTTCAGCGGTAGCAGTGCTAGAGGCAGTATTTGAGCTAGTTGTAAGAGTGCTAGTTTCGTTGGGTTTGCCTTCCATTACTTCTATTTTGCAGATAAGCTCCCCAATACTGAGTGTATCGCCTTCTTGGGCTACGTGCCTCAAGATGCCACTGGCTTCGGCAGGCAATTCTTGGCTTGCTTTGTCTGTTTCTACCTCACAGACGGCTTCGTCAAGTTCTACAAAGTCGCCATCTTCTTTGAGCCAAGTGCCAATTACTACTTCAGTGATAGATTCTGCCATCTGGATTACACGCATTTCTACGGTTTCTCCTGTAGCTGTGGGGGCTTCTGAGGAGGTGGCGATGGTTTCATTTTGGACGGCAGGGCTTTCATTTTTGGGAGCAGCACCTCCATTGGATTGAATTTTTCCGATAACGGCACCTACATTGATGGTTTCGCCTTCTTCTACCAATATTTCGAGGATACCAGCAGCTTCGGCAAAAAGCTCTTGGCTTGCCTTGTCAGTTTCTACTTCGCAGAGAGCTTCATCAGCCTCTACGTGTTCACCATTTTTTTTGAGCCAAGTGCCTATAGTTACTTCGGTGATAGACTCAGCTACATCAGGTATTTTTATTTCAACGCTCATGAGTTTTTAGCTTAGATTTAGATTAAATTTTGTTAATTGTCAGTTATCCGTTGTTAGTATTTGTTTCTTTGGCTTTCTTCTGAGAGTAAGCCCCCTCCTTAGGGAGAGGGGGCTATACGAAATTTCAAAGAGGTTTTTATTACATAAAAGAAGAGTCCAAAATCATTTTTTGTTCTTCGGCATGTGCTCTGTAGTAGCCTGTGGCTGGTGAGGCACTTGATTTGCGTGCTACTACGGCAATTTGCTCATTGAATACGCGCTGAATATAAGACCAATAACCCATATTGAGTGGCTCTTCTTGTACCCAATGTACCTTAGCTTTGGGATATTTTTTGAGAACTTCATGTAGCTGTTTATTGGGGAAGGGGTGCAACTGTTCTAGACGCACAATGGCTACATCTTTGCGTTCCTCTTTGCGTTGGCGTTCTAGCAAATCATAGTAAACTTTGCCTGTGCAGAGCAAAATACGAGTTACTTTTTTGGTGTCCACGTAGTCATCACCGATTACTTCTTGGAAGCCTCCTTTGGTAAAGTCTTCAATGGGTGAGATTACTTCAGAATTTCTAAGCAAAGACTTGGGCGACATGACGATAAGCGGCTTGCGGAAGTTCCAAGCCAACTGCCGGCGCAATGCGTGGAAAAGGTTAGCGGGTGTAGTGATATTGGCTACTACAATGTTGTACTCTGCACTTAGCTGCAAAAAGCGTTCGGGACGTGCGTTGGAGTGTTCTGGGCCCTGCCCCTCGTAGCCGTGCGGCAGCAGCATCACCATGCCGCTCATTCTGTTCCATTTGCTCTCACCAGAGGTGATAAACTGGTCAATCATGATTTGTGCGCCATTGGCAAAATCACCAAATTGTGCTTCCCAAACCACCAGAGCATTGGGGTTGGCAAGGGCATAACCATATTCAAAGCCTAATACGGCATATTCGGAGAGCAAAGAATTATAAATTCTTAGTTGTGCTTGTTCAGGCTGTATATAATCTAAGCTAATGTAAGTTTCATTGCTTTCTTCGTCGGTCAGTACGGCGTGTCGGTGTGAGAAAGTGCCACGCTCTACATCTTGCCCACTAATACGTACTATCTTGTTTTCCATCAAGATAGAGCCATAGGCGAGGAGTTCTGCCGATGCCCAGTCTAGTTTTTCATCTGTAAAAAACATTTGTTCACGGCTCTCGAGCAATTTCTTGATTTGCTTAAGCGGTGTAAAACCCTCAGGTACACTGCAAAGTGCTTTGCCTATTTTTTCTATATTATCTAGTGTGATGCCTGTTTCGGGCGAGCGGTCAAAGTCGGCAGTTGTAGCTTTGGCTAATTTTTGCCATTCTTTTTCAAGCCCTTGCAAGCGGTAAGGTGCAGATTTTTCTTTAACCATGTTGAGGCGGTCTTGTAGCATTTTCTTGAAATCTTGCTCTATTTGTTTGGCTAGCTTGGGGTCTTTTCCCCGTGCGATGAGTCGTTCTACATATACCTTGCGTGGGTCGGGGTGTTTGGCTATGGTCTTGTAGAGCTTGGGTTGTGTAAATTTAGGCTCATCGCTTTCATTGTGGCCGTGCTTACGGTAGCAGACCATATCAACGAAAATATCACGGTTAAATTTTTCACGAAACTCGGCTGCCAGTTTACAGCAAAATACTACGGCTTCGGCATCATCACCGTTTACGTGCAATACGGGTGAATCAGTGATTTTGGCAATGTCTGTACAGTAGATAGAGGAGCGTGCATCTTCAAAATCAGTAGTAAAGCCTACTTGGTTATTGATAACAAAGTGGATAGTGCCTCCGGCATAGTAGCCAGGTAATTTTGACATTTGGATAAGTTCATAGACAATGCCTTGCCCAGCTACGGCAGCATCGCCGTGAATGATGATAGGCAGAATTTTATCAGCATTACCGTGGTGGTCGGTATCGCAGTTGGCACGTGCGTAGCCCTCTACTACAGGGGCAACTGCCTCTAAGTGCGAAGGGTTTGGAATAAGTTTGAGATTTACTTTCTTGCTGCTTGGGGTTTCTATGGTATTCTCAAAACCGAGGTGATACTTTACATCGCCATCGCCCAGCTCAAATTCAAAGCCTTCGGGGGCAGTTCCTTCAAACTCATTGAAGACATCTTCGTAGGTTTTTCCTAAGATGTTTACCAATACATTCAAACGCCCACGGTGCGCCATACCAAATACAACCTCTTCTATGCCTAGTTCTGCACTACGATTGATGATGGCATCTAAGCCTGGAATGGTATTTTCGCCGCCTTCAAGAGAGAAGCGTTTTTGCCCAATGTATTTGGTATGTAAGAAATTCTCAAATACTACGGCTTCGTTGAGCTTTTGTAAGATGCGTTTTTGCTCCGATTCGGGAGGGGTGAAGGTAAACCCTTCTCGCTCTATTTTGCTTTTGAACCAAGCAATGATTTCAGGCTCACGGATATACATAAACTCAAAACCGATACTACCCGTGTAGAGGTATTTGGCACGCTCTAAGATTTCTTTGAGCATAGCAGGGCGTTGAAAGAGTGAGATACCCGACTGAAAGGTCAAATCCATATCTGCTTCATCAAGCAAGAAATCTTTGAGGTCTAGCCTTGCACGGCGGTTGCGGCGTTCGCGGACGGGGTTAGTTTTTGCCATCAAATGTCCTCTTCCACGGTAAGCAAAAATCAAGTTACGACATTTGATTTCTTTGAGTTGGTCAGGTACTTTAGCATTAACAGGCTGCGCCACCCCATTGCTAGTAGCAGTACCATTGCTTTGGTGTTCACCGTTAAAATTGAGTGAAAACTCAAATCCTTCAAAGAAACGCCGCCAACTTTCATCTACGGCATCAGGGTTTTCTTGGTAGGCTTCATAAAGTTCTCCAATATATGCACCGTGTGCATTAGAAATGTAAGAATATTTATCCATTTTGTATTTAATCTATTTTTGCAAGTTTAGTCATAAAGTTAGTCATCTTTACTAAACAAAAAACAACCCAAGTGCTTTGTTGATTGGAGGTTGATAGAGTATTTGTTTTTAAAAGATGTTATTCGTTTATTGGTGTTATTTTGGGCGAAATTTACTAAATATTTTGAGTTTTCAAGTAATTTTAAGAGAAATTGTAAATATTTGCTTTACCAAAAATTTTAGACTTATCTTTTGATGGCCTCTATTTAGAGTAATTTTTATTTTATAATTGTTTGACGTTTCAAAAATATAATAAATCCTTGAAAATCACCAACTATCCAACGCTTAATCGCTAAATTGAGGCAGTTATTTGCTAAACAACTAATAATCAAGTACTTATTTTTACTCCTTCTTTGAAATTTAATCCCAAAAATGACTAATACAGAAAAATACCAACTCACTCAGCGAAGCTACAAGGCTGAACTGATGGACGACCCTCGCCTTGGCAATGAGGCTCTACGAAAGAATTTAGATGAAATTGCCCTTATCAATACTTGGCTTGGAGGTAACAAAGTGCTCACGCAGGCACTTGCCTATCTTTCAAAAAAAAGCATTATTGGCTCACAAGAAAAAATCTATCTTGCAGACCTTGGGGCAGGCGGGGGAGATAATCTTAAAGTGATGGCTAAATGGTTTCGTGGGCAAGGCATTGCAGCACAGCTAATGGGCATAGATTTTAATGATTTTATGATAGATTATGCTCGCCAAAAGACGGCAGATTTTCCTGAAATTGGCTATGTGAAGCAAGATATATTTTCTGGTGATTTTCAGGCTCAAGACTATGATTTGGTGAGTATGAGTTTATTTTGTCATCATTTTACAGATACACAGCTCATTGAGTTATTTGCAAAACTGTACAGTGAAGTAAGTAAAGTGGTCATTATCAATGATTTGCATCGCAATCCACTTGCTTATCATGCCATCAAATGGCTCACAAAGCTAGGGCAAGGGTCTTATTTAGTGCAGCATGATGCGCCTCTCTCTGTGCAGCGGGCATTTGTGCGTAGCGATTTTGCCAATTTGCTACGCGTAGCGGGTGTATCATATTTTGAAATCAGGTGGATTTGGGCATTTCGCTTTCAGGTACTATTTGGAAAAGGGCTAGAGGGCTAGTCTGTAGGTTATCCTGTTGGTATTTAGAACCTATTTTACCCTCTTCACGTTGTGTGTTTTTCAAAATAAAGAAGGTAGATTTTTGTTAGGAGCTATTTTTTTGATTTGTGGCTATCATTAACTAGCTCGCAGAGTTGTCCAATTATCTTCGCTTGGCAGCCAACAAATTTGGAAAGTCTATAGATTGAGTGCCTCCAAAGGCACTACGGTGCTGACAATTTGCCCTAATACATCAAACTTCAACTTTACTTTACTTATTTTTGGTAAGATTTGGGTTGCCTCCGCATTGGTGGCAGCAAATTCTTCTAAGGCTTCTCTCACTAGGCGGGGCACTTCTTGGCGTATTTCGTGGATAGTTCCATTGATGGTGGCATCGCCAGCTTGCAGGGCTTCAATAGATTTATCGTGTGTTACTTTGAAAAGTGTCTGCTCAAATTGGTCTAAAAAAGCTATTTCTAATTGTATTTTTGACATCTGTTATTATTTGAAATAAAACTTTGTGATGTAGTGCAAAAAAGATGCAATAGTATATTTTTATCCAAGAATAAGTAAAGAAACTTAAATAAATTGTACAAAAAAGTTATAGTTTTGTTTTTCAT
>CAYZQI010000151.1:0-11598 GCA_964480455.1 uncultured Cytophagaceae bacterium | reverse complement strand
ATGTAGGCATAGAGGTTACTACTATCAAAGATATTACCCCTCTCCCACACAATGGTTGTAGACCCCCCAAGCGTAGAAGAGTATAATTTTTGTATCAGAAAAAAGAGATTAAAATAAAATGGCAAGATATACAGGACCAAGAGCCAAAGTAGAGAGAAGATTTAGCGACCCTATATTTGGTCAGGCAAAAGCCTTACAGAAAAAAAACTACCCTCCTGGACAACACGGAAGAGGGAGAAAAAGAAAGCAGTCTGAATATGCAATTCAACTTGCTGAAAAGCAAAAAGCTAAATATACTTATGGCTTGTTAGAGCGTCAGTTTGAGAATTTATTTGATAAAGCAGCACGCAAAGAAGGAATTACAGGTGAGAATCTTCTTAAATTCCTGGAAGCAAGGCTTGACAACACCGTTTTCAGACTGGGTATCGCACCTACAAGACGTGGTGCAAGACAGTTGGTTTCTCACAAGCATATCCTCGTCAATGGAGAAATTGTAAATATTCCTTCTTATGAACTTAGACCTGGCGATATAGTGGCAGTACGCGAAAAATCAAAATCACTCCCTGCTATCACCGATAGTCTGGCAGCCACAAATACTCGTCGTTTCACTTGGTTGGAATGGGACAGTACAGAGATGGCTGGTAAATTTATGGTATATCCTGAGCGTGAGCAAATCCCAGAAAAAATCCAGGAGCAATTAATCGTAGAGCTATACTCTAAATAAGTAGTGTTCTACTTGTCTGAATTTTTTAACCGAAATCCTAAAAAATATGTCATTACTTTCATTCCAAATGCCTGAGAAGGTTATCATGGAAAAAGCAACCGATTTCAAGGGCTTGTTTGAGTTCAAGCCCCTCGAGAGAGGATACGGTGTTACCATAGGTAACGCATTGCGCAGAATCTTACTTTCTTCATTAGAAGGCTATGCTATTACTTGCATCAGAATACCTGGTGTGCTGCATGAGTTTTCTGCTATCAAAGGCGTATTACAAGACGTTTCTGAGATAATTCTTAACCTCAAACAAGTACGCTTAAAAAAAGTGAGTGATGCCAATGAGAGTAAGATAACCGTTCTAGTCCAAAATCAAGATGTATTGACAGCAGGTGATATTGCCAAATTTACACCTCACTATGAAGTGCTAAACCCTGAATTGGTAATATGTAACCTAGATGAATCAGTAGATTTAGAAATAGAACTTGTAGTAGAAAAAGGAAGAGGATATGTCCCCTCTGATGAAAACACCAAAGCTATTGAGCAGTGGGTAGGATTTATTCCAATTGATGCTATCTTTACACCTATCAAGAATGTTCAGTTTCATGTAGAAAATTTCCGTGTAGAGCAACGCACAGATTACGAAAAACTAACACTGGACATTGAAACAGATGGCTCTGTTCACCCAGAAGAGGCACTCAAAGGTGCTGCTAATATTCTGATACAGCATTTTATGCTTTTCTCAGATAAAAACATCACCTTAGAAACCGATAAAAAAGAGGAAATTGAAGAAGTTGATGAGGAGTTTCTACACATGCGCAAACTACTCAAAACACCAATCAATGACCTAGACCTGTCAGTAAGAGCTTACAATTGCTTGAAGTCAGCAGATATTCGCTCATTGGGCGACTTAGTAAGCCTCGAGATTGCTGATATGATGAAATTCCGTAACTTTGGTAGAAAATCGCTTACTGAGCTACAGCAGCTAGTAGAAGATAAAAACCTCACCTTCGGAATGGATGTATTGAAATATAAGTTAGACGAAGATTAATTTTTAGGAAGAGGGAAATACAATAGAGAGATGAGACACGGAAAATCTTTTAATCATTTAGGCAGAACAGCATCTCACCGAAAGGCGATGCTCTCAAACATGGCTTCTTCATTGATTTTACATAAAAGAATCACTACCACAGTTGCCAAAGCAAAAGAACTGCGAAAATATGTAGAGCCACTTTTGACTAGGTCAAAAGACAATACTACACACTCACGCCGTACTGTTTTTTCTTATTTGCAAAATAAAGAATCAGTAAAAGAGCTTTTTGACGTAGTGGCTGATAAGGTCATAGATCGTCAAGGAGGTTATACAAGAATTATTCGCCTAGGCAATAGATTAGGTGACAATGCGGAAGTTTGTATGATGGAATTGGTTGATTTTAATGAAACAATGCTTTCAGGTGAAAAAGCAGCCAAAACTCGTCGTGGTCGCAGACGCCGTGGTGGAAAATCGGAAAGCAGCGCGAGTACCAAAGAAGCCAAAGCAGCAGTAATTGCAACTGAACCCATAGTAAGCAATAAAGAAAACGATACTGACTCTTCTGAACCAGAAACAGAAGATGAAAAATAGGTTGTAAATTGCTTAGAGCATCATCAGGGATTAGCCAAATGTTTCGGTGTGAAGCAAAGCTAGTCCCTTTTTTTTGATATTTTTTGAGCAAAATCTGTTTAAATAAAATGCCTACTGCCCGTTTTTGTATCATTACAAAAACATCAGTGCTGAAAATCAACAGGCTAAAACCAAAATTTACAAATAATAACTACGAAAATGCCAAAACAAACCATCAAGCAACTATTCAAGGCCACAGATTTTGAACAAAATGTGATAGCAAATGGCTGGGTGCGCAACCGCAGAGGAAGTAAAAATGTAGCTTTTGTGCATATCAATGATGGCTCGTCTGCACAAAATATACAAATAGTGGTAGATGCAGCGCAAATTGATGAAGAAATTATTAAAAAAATTACAGTAGGGGCCTGTATTCAAGTGATTGGGAAGCTAGTAGCATCGCAAGGAAAAGAACAAGACCGTGAGATAGTTGCCGAACAGCTTATCATATTAGGAGAGGCCGATGCAGAAAAATACCCCCTACAAGCCAAGGCACATTCTATGGAGTTTTTACGTGAAAATGCTCACCTACGCACACGTACTGCTACTTTTGGCGCAATCTTCAGGGTAAGGCATGCACTCGGTTTTGCAGTGCATCAATACTTTAATGAAAAGGGCTTTTATTATTGGCAGACACCAATCATCACTGCCTCTGATGCCGAAGGTGCAGGTGAAACTTTTAAGGTAACTACCTTAGACTTACACCATCTGCCCAAAACCGAGGAAGGAAAAATAAATTTTAAAGAAGATTTCTTTGGGCGTGAAGCAAATCTTACAGTATCAGGGCAGCTAGAAGGAGAACTAGGCGCATTAGGTCTAGGGCAAATTTATACGTTTGGCCCTACCTTCAGGGCTGAAAATTCTAATACCACAAGGCACTTATCTGAGTTCTGGATGATTGAACCTGAAATGGCTTTTTATGATGCAAAAGACAACCAAGACTTGGCAGAAGAGTTCTTGAAATACTTAGTAAGTTATGCCCTTGAGCATTGCAAAGAAGATTTGAATTTCCTTGACCAACGCTTTGAAAAGGAAAATCAACAGAAAAAGAAAGAAGAACAAAGTGAAATGGGTTTGCTCCAGAAACTAAAATTCGTGGTAGAAAATGACTTTGAGCGCATCACATACACAGAAGCCATCGATATTTTGCTCAACTCTAAGCCTCATAAAAAAAAGAAGTTCAAATATCCCGTAGCTTGGGGCATAGACTTACAATCGGAGCACGAACGCTACTTGGTAGAAAAACATTTCCAAAAACCCGTCATCTTGTACGACTATCCCAAAGAAATCAAAGCCTTTTATATGAAGCAAAATGAGGATGGAAAAACTGTGCGTGCTATGGACGTACTATTCCCAGGTATTGGTGAAATCATAGGTGGGTCGCAAAGAGAAGAAGTACTTGAAAAGTTGCAAGAACGTACAGATGCGCTAGATATTACAGACGAACTTTGGTGGTATTTGGATACTCGCCGCTTTGGTACAGCACCGCATAGTGGTTTTGGCTTGGGTTTTGAGCGTTTGGTACAGTTTGTAACAGGTATGGGCAACATTCGTGATGTGATTCCTTTCCCAAGAACACCACTCAATGCTGATTTTTAACATCCTTAGAAGGTAGGTTTCCTCAGAAAATCTACCCTTCTCACCAAAATTGTTGGCTAATTGGAAAACGAGTGTATGAACTTTTGTGTAGATATAGGAAACACTTTTTGCAAAGTAGGAAGATTTGAAGGTGCTAAGTTGGTGGAGGTGTTTCCTCAGTTACAACTTACAGATTTATTACCACTTTTAGAAGCATATAAGCCTGTTCATACCTTACTTTCTTCTGTTAGAGTGCTTCAAGAGGATTGGCTGTTGGCACTTAGGCAGCATACATTTTTGCATGTTTTTTCCTCTGAGATGCCTGTACCCATTCATAATCACTATCATACACCCAAAACATTAGGGCTTGACCGAGTGGCGGGCGTAGTAGGAGCAAAGGTGCTCTACCCCAATCAGAATTGCCTAGTGATAGATTTGGGTACTTGTATTACTTTTGATTTGGTAGATGCACAAAGCAACTATTGGGGAGGCAACATAGCTCCTGGCTTGCAAATGCGTCTTAAAGCAATGCATACCTTTACAGATAAACTCCCTCTGCTCACCCTCGAAAATTGGCAAGAGGAAAAAGATATTTTGGGCAGACAGACAACCCAAGCACTGCTTCGGGGCGTAGTGCATGGGATTGCATTTGAAGTAGAAGGTTATTATCAACAGATAGTAAAAAAATATACACCACTCAGCATCATTTTAAGTGGGGGAGACGCCTCTTTTTTTGAAACTAAAGTAAAAGCACCCATATTTGCAGTGCCGTTCCTAAATCTTATCGGTTTAAATAGAATACTAGAATACAATGTCAATTAAAAAAACACTTATTTTTGGTCTAATATCCATCAGCCTACTACCCATACTTACTTCGCTCAACGCCCAAGATTTAGGCAACTCTCCCTATTCACAAATTGGAATTGGCGATATCAGAAACCAAGCCTTCAGCCACCAAGCAGGTATGGCAGGCATAGGTGCAGCTTTTGAATTGCCTTTTCAAATTAATAACGTCAATCCTGCCCTGCTTTCACGTGTGAGGCGCACCATTTTAGATGTAGGAATTACAGGGCAACTAAAACTTTTGAATGAAGGCGACTTGAGCCAACGTGATTTTGGTGCAGGGCTCACACACGTAGCACTTGCCTTCCCTATTTCTCCTAAAATGACCTCAGCCATTGGATTTCAGCCCTACAGCTCTGTGAGCTATCAAAATACTTTTGTACAAGATGTAATTGGTTCAGACTTTAAAGCTGATGTTACTTACAGAGGAAAGGGCGGGCTGACTAATGTATTCTTAAACAACTCAATAGAACTACTAGGAAGAAAGAACTTTAGACCTGATACACTCAAAAATAGGCTTTCGCTTGGGCTTAAAATAAATTATGTCTTTGGGGCTGTTATAGATGAGGCAATCACCCGCCTTGATGGAGGTGCTAATCAAACCAATTATGAGATTGCCTTTAAAAAAAGAACAACATTCTCTGATTTTGTTTTTGAGCCAGGACTTGCCTACACAAGGAAATTAGGTAAAAAATACAAACTTAATCTAGGTGCAGTATATAGCATAGGAAAAGACCTCAATGCTAAAAGATTTATTGCCGTGGACAGGCGCTTCAATGATACCAATATTGATTCGGATACCATAGTAGGTAATGAAAGAGGAAGGGTAAGTCTTGCCTCACGCGCCATCTTAGGGTTTAGTTTTGAAAAAATAGACTTACAAAGCACTTTGCCAAAATGGGCTATTGCTGCCGATGTTGCTGTGCAAGACTGGGGAGAATTTAGAAACTTTGAAAGCTCCACAGCACTTTCACAACGCTTTGCAGTCGCAATAGGCGGCATGTACATTCCAAATTTTACCTCTGTGCAAAAAGGATTCTGGCAAAGAAGTATTTATAGGCTAGGATTGCGCTATGAGCGAAACCCATTTACCGTAAACGATCAAGAAATAGAAGATTACTCAATTACTGCGGGAGTTTCAGTGCCTTTTGGTAGAAGTAGCACAACAATCAATCTAGGTATCGCATTGGGGCAAAGAGGTACATTAGAGAATAATTTGATTAGAGAACGATACTTACAAGCACAATTTGGAGTAACCATCAACGATACTTGGTTTATTAAGCGTAGATTTGACTAAATTTTGACCGAAAACTCATTAAATATTCAAAACACAAGGAAGTTTTATTAGTTTTTTTTAATTTTGAATATCAATCAAAAAACCTACATTCGCTTGTTTATTAAAACCTAAAAGCCTAGCTGAATTTTATTGCGTTAATCCTGCGTTAATATTCTTAGAATACTACAATAATGACTATTTTATTCTGTTTCTGTGTTAAAAAAATGTGACTTTAAACTATAAATGATGGTCTGTAATATAAAATCTATTTAAAACTATGAAAAGTATGACAATTTTAAAGAAAAGTATCTTCCTTATATTCTTACTCTGTGCGAGCAATGCCTTCGCACAAGATGGCTGGAACTGGGGCGATGACGAACTAAAGGCAAAAGAAAAATACACACTCCTAAGTGATGACATCAGTGCAAAAAGCTTCAAAACTGCAAAAAACCACCTCGCTTGGCTTTTAGAAAAAACGCCTGACCTGAATAAATCACTCTATATGAAGGGGGCTGATGTCTATGAAGCACTTGTAAAAGAAACCGAAGATGACGACCTCAAATCAACTTATGAAGACTCTGCATTAGTAATGTATGACCTCCGCATCAAATACTTCCAAGACGAAGCCAACGTACTCAACCGCAAAGGTGGATTGGCAATGACTTACCTACAAGACCGCCCCGAAAAATATCCTGACCTTTTTGAGCTTTATACTAAAATTGTAGAACTCAATGGCAAAGATGCTTTTTATTACAACGTAAACTATGCCATGTACCTAGCTGCGGTGATGTTCAAAAATGAGCAATACACCGAAGACCAATTGATAGAACTACATAGAAAACTTACTGAGATTGTAGAGCATAATATGCAAAAAAATGATGACTACTACCAATACTGGGAAAAAGCCAAAGAATACATTGATGGTGAGTTTGGTGACATTGTTACTATGGATTGTGAAAAAATCAACAAGTACAAAATGCCTAAACTTGCCGAAGACCCTGAGAATTTGGAGCTTATTGAAGAAATATTGGCATTGATGCTGAAATCTGAATGTCTTGACGACCCCAAATTCTTAGAGCTAAGTACAAAACTAGCAACTGCCAAGCCTACTTTCGGACGTTATTCTTTCTTATACAAGTATTATCTGCGAAAAGGTGATACAGCAAAAGCTATAGAATTTATGAAAAAAGCTGAGGAATATGCTGAAAACAATGCGCAAAAAGCTGATTTGTACATCACTCAAGCTAAGATTTACCAAGGTCAGGGCAATAAACCAACAGCACGTACTTACTATCAAAAAGCAGCTGCCACAGATGCAAGCAAAACCTATGAAGCATATACTGCCATTGGAGATATGTACCTAAGCAGCGGCGGTCAGTGTACTTCTTCTAACCCAGTACACGCCCGAGGTTTTGCCATTGCTGCCTACAATGCCTACAACCGTGCAGGCAATGGTGCAAAAGCAGCACAAGCACAGCAGTACTTCCCACGCCGTGAAGATGCTTTTAACCACGGAGGCGCAGGCGAAACCATCAATGTAGGTTGCTGGATAGGTGAAACCGTTACCATTCCAGCACTAGACCAATTGCCTAAGTAAGTAAGTAAGAAAAATAAATCAAGCGACATGAAAAAAGTCTTTTTTCTGTTGATAAGTACATTGAAAAGCCAAAAACCCACAGGGTTTTTGGCTTTTGGTATTTGTTTGCTCTGTATGGCTTGTGGCGAAAACCCCATAGACCCTACCAAAAATAAACCCTTTGAAGGGCCTACTATGAAAACCTTTGACCTTGTAACCAATTACAGCGACTCGGGCAAGGTAAAAATACGTGTAAAAGCACCCTTGCAGTTAGAATACCAAAGCGGAAACCAAGAATTTCCGAAAGGCATCACCATTGATTTCTTCAACTACAAAGGAGAGGTCTATTCGCGCCTTAGTGCTAAGCAGGCTTTTTATGAAAAGAATAAAAATGAATATACTGCCCTAGGAGATGTAGTAGTAGAAAATATTGCTAACAAAGAAACACTCAAGACAGAAGAACTGCATTGGACACCTACCAAGCGAGAAATCTACACAGAGAAGGCAGTAACCATTACTACACCCAAAGAACTCCTCAAAGGTAATGGCCTAATAGCTGCACAAGATTTTGCAGCCTACGAAATCAAAAAGCCCACTGGGGTTTTTGCTCTGCCCGAAAAATAGCTTTGAACTTATTGTCTATGTTTTTATAAGTAAATTTCAGGGTAGTATTATATTTGTAAAGTTATTAGGTTGGTTATTTTCCATAGCGAAGGGTTTGCAAATCCTTCGCTATGAAAAATACAGCATTACATTTAGAACACTACCAATCTTAAAAACAAATTACTTGGCAACTTGTATAAATACAAGCTACCAAGTAACAAAGGAAGGAAAAAAAATACCGAACTATCTCATTAGCGTAACCCTACCTTGCTTGCTTAGTTTTACGTCAGGCTGTAGTACATTTTCGTAAGTAGCTGTCCAGATATAGACCCCCACTTCGGCATCTTTTCCTTTAAATTTACCGTCCCAGCCTTCATCTGGTCTAAAACTTTGAAATACTAGCTCTCCCCATCTATTATAAATCTTGAAATCTAGAGAGGCTAGGTCTTGCCCTAAGATACCAAATACATCATTCAAGCCGTCATTGTTAGGAGAGAAAGCCGTAGGCAAAAATAGTTGAGGCTCGCAGCTTACTTCTACTTCAAAGGTTTTTAAAGCCACAGGGCAGCCAGCCTCATCTCGTACTACTACCTCATAAGTACCCGATTGTGAGGCTTCTCGAATGGTAATGGTGCGTGTATCAAAGCCTTGAGGCTGCCAATCAAAAGTCCAGTTGGCACCCGCAGGTATTTCGTTTTCTTCAACGGCTGCTAAAATATATCCTGTAAACTGTGGAGGGCAAATGTCTAAGTCTTCTTGTTCAGGTATAAAGGCATCTGCTGCTGTGATTTCAATGGTTTTACTGATTTCATTGCTGCAGCCATTGGCATCAGTAAAAGTATAAGACACTTCGGGGCTGTCGCCTACTGCAAAGAGGGAAGGGTTGAACTCTGTACTAGCCACACCCTCCACAGTGAATGTACCTCCACTAGGGGTGGCGGCAAGCACTACGGGGAGTGCTTGGTCACAATAGCTATCCTCTAGGTTCAGCAAACTTAATTCAGGATTGGCATTAATACGTACAGCTTTCGTAAACTCAGTTTGGCATTGGCTGATAGGGTCAATGGCAAGATAAGTGATAGTCTGTGTACTTTCGCCCACTTCTGCTGGGTTAAAAGCAAACTGCGTAAGATTGATGAGCTGCGTGCTATTATCATCAAAAACAATCTGTGCAGTAGGCACAATATCAAGGTCATCACTTGTACAGTAGTTATCTTGCACATTGAGCAAACTGACCTCGGGCAGGGCAAATATTCTGACATTCTGCAAGATAGTATTGCTACAAGAGGCATCATCGGGGTCGGCATAGGTGTAGCTGATGACACGCATTCCATTGTTGAGTTCGGCTGGATTTAGCTGAGTAGCCGCTGTACCATCTATGCTAAAAGTACCTCCGCTGGGTGTGCCTTGCAGTGTGATAGGTGCATCATTCTTGCAAAATTGGGTAGGTAGATTGAGAATAGCCACTTGTGGGGCAGTAACTACTTCTACGGTTTTGCTCAGGGTGTTACTACAGCTAGTAGTAGGGTCGGTATATTGATAAGTTACCTCATAGCTACCTAAGCCCAAGTCAGCAGGTGAAAACTGTGTGCTTGGTGTGCCATTGATACTGAATGTACCTCCTGCGGGTGTGGCTTGAAGGGTGAAGTTATTGCCAGAGATACAGTACAAATCTCTGACATTGGTAAAATTCAAGGTAGGTAAAGCATTGATGAACACGTCTTGTGTGAGGGTGTTTTGGCAGTTGGTAGTAGGGTCGGTGTAGGTATAAGCAACGGTATGTGTGCCTTCCCCAAGTGTACTAGCTACCAACTGTGTGCTTGCTACGCCATCGATGGTGAATGCACCCCCTGCTGGACTTGCTTGGAGGTTAAAGGCAGGTTCACTGAGACAATAAGCGGTATTGAGATTGACAAAATTTAGGGTAGGTAATGCCTTGATGCGAATGTCTTTGAATGCAAGACCAACACAGCTGTTGTTATCAGGAGATACATATTGATACTCAATGGTATAATCGCCTATACCTAGTGCGGCAGGGTCTAGTTGTGTGATGACCGTTCCCTCAGGATTACCAGAAGCATAAATTTTAAAAGTGCCACCTGCCGGGCTTCCTGTAAGATTAAAAGGGGCTGCATTTAAGCAATAATCATCTGCTAAATTAGTAATGCTAGGCAAAGGAGGTACCTGACCAATGGTTACATTTTTTTGAACAAAAGCGGTCTGCCCGTCATTTGCGCCCTCTGAGTCGATGGTTACGGTAAGGGTAACAGTATAAGTACCTGTTTGAGAATAAACGTGTTGGGGGGTGCGGAGTGAGTTTTCGCTAGTAATGGGCGAGCCATCACCAAAATTCCAGCTATAAATTAGATTTCCCTCGCAAGTATTAGAGTTGTTGTTGAAATTGATGCTGTTGCAAGATAAATCAAAGGTAAAATCAGCTTTGATGGCAGAAAGCGTGGCACTACCTCCCCAGTTAAGGGTAAAACCTTGATTATTTTGTGAAAAATTATCTATAATTACGTAATAAGTTTGTCCTTCCACAACATCTAAATAGCGTATAAAGCCACTCCCACCAGCGTCATCACTTGTGATATTAGTGCCAAAAACCAAACCTGTTTGCCCATCGCCTGCCGCATAACTACATCTTATAGGATTTCCTAGATTGGTACAAACTGCATTGGGTCCATAAAATGCAAAATCGTAATCACTTGGAGAAGTAGGATTGATGGTAAAAGTAAGTGTGCCAGAGGTCTGTATAGAGATTTCGTACCAAGCTGATTGGCGTTCACCAGAGGATAGACAACCCTGTTGGTTAGAAGAGGATTGAAAATCATTGTTGCCGATGCCGCTACTGTTGTCGCTAAAACTTTGATTTCCACATACTAGCTTGCTTGTGTTACAATCTTGGTTTTGGGCTTTTAGCTCGTAAGTTGGCGTTAGCAATAATGAAATAAAAAACAAATAGTAGATGAGGAATTTCATGGAAAATAATGGGATTAATGGATTTTAATGAGTGTTATGTCAATTTTATAAATTTGTAATGCAAATTACGAATAATTCTCTGTTTTTTAAAAAATACCTCAGAAATTTTTGAGTAGTATTCTTTGTTCTCAGTTGCTAAGTGATGATGATTAAATAAAGTGTTATTTTGGTAGTCCCTAACTAAAGTGTACATACTGAAAAAAACTTGTTCATTACACCCCACCCAAACCCTCCCCTCGGGGGGAGGGAGGGCTTAACCTTAATTCGATAAGTCGCTTATTATCATCGACTTACCTCCCCTTCCCCCTGAGGGGAAGCAGGGTTGTTAGGTTCTAATAAATTTGAGTGCCTTTTCTACATTAGAGCGG
>CAYZQI010000150.1:0-11634 GCA_964480455.1 uncultured Cytophagaceae bacterium | reverse complement strand
TGGCGGCGGCGTAGGCGGCACCAATGCCCTGCTTGGCAAAGCATCAGCGGTGAGGAGATAATTTATTTTGATGCAATAGGTACATTGCGAGGAAGCTGCTGAAAAATCAGCAAGCGTAAAAAGAAAGAACAAGAATGCTTTTTTGTTGCCTTCTGTGCTGGGCAAGTGCGAAGCGGCTTGGAATAATTTTATGGGGCTGTGGTCTTGCAAGTTGTGGGCATCTTCGTGGCTGTGTTGGTGAAACCCCAGTGAAAAATGGTGTGCAAAATCATGGCTCATTTCTAAGAAGTGATACACAAAGTATCCTCCCAGATAAACCAATAATAACAAAACCGCTCCCTTTCTTCGCAATGTATTTTTTGGGTTTTTAATGAAAAATGCCCACAAAGCTACTCTTTTTTGGGAAATACCCGCATCATTCTAAATATAAAATTACTTAATAAGCCGCAGATTGCTTTGCTAGGCAATTCGTCTGAAGCAAGTATCTGCTTTTTGCCGAAGGCAAATTGCTTAAAATTACTAAAATACAGCATTTAATTAACAATGTCTGACTACGTTCAGTAAATTTTTTTTGTTGGCATAAGTTCAAGCGTTGCTTCACTCATGTTTGAGACGGCCAAGTCAAACACCTCTTTATCAATTACTTATAAATTAAGGAAATTTTTCATCTGTTAGAATAATTTACAATTCACAACAAATATTAAATTTTCCTACCAAAATCAGTTCAAATTTAACATCTTTGCAAGATAGATTATAACAAACAAAGAATGGAAAGTAAAAGACAGCAAAAAGTATCACGGCTACTTCAGAAAGATTTAGGAGAGATTTTCCAACAAGACGCAAAGCATTTGTTTGGCAATGCTTTCATTACAGTTACAACTGTGCGTGTAAGCCCCGATTTGGGCATTGCAAGGGTTTATTTGAGTTTCTTGATGGTCAATAATAAGGAAGAAGCACTCGAGGACATTCGCGACCGCACCAAGTCTATTAGGCAAATGTTAGGCAACCGTATCGGAAAAACAGTACGCATTGTGCCTGAGCTACAGTTTTATCTTGACGATAGTGCAGAGTATGCCTCTCACATAGACCAACTCTTGGAAAGCCTAGACATCCCTAGCCAAGAGGAGGAAGATGATGATGATGATGATGAAAAAGAGGACTAGTTTTTAAATTAAGCCCAGAACTACGTGAATTTACCCTTACACATCGCCCGAAGGTATTTTTTTTCAAAAGAAAAAAAGCAATTTATCAACCTGATTGCTATGATTTCGCTCGTAGTAGTGATGGTAGGCACGATGGCACTCATCATTGCGCTATCGGTGTTTAATGGCTTAGAAGAGGTTATCAAAACATTGCACAACACTTTTAATGCCGACCTACAAGTTACTGCTGTCAAAGGCAAATCTTTTGAAGTCAGTCCGCAGTTTCTTGTGAAGATTCGCTCAGTAGAAGGCGTAGAAGTAGTTTCTGAAATCATAGAAGACAACGCCTTGTTGCGCTACCGCGATGGGCAAATGGTGGCCACGCTGAAGGGGGTAAGTGATAATTTTGTGATGCAAACTCATATGGACTCTGCCCTTGTGATGGGAGAGTTCAAACTCAAAGAGAACCAACAACCTTTTGCAGTATTAGGGCGTGGTGTGCAAATCACCTTATCAGTCAATATTCAAAATCAATTTGATGATTTAGAACTGTGGTATCCCAAACGTGTGGGCAAGGTAAACCTAAGTAACCTTAACCCCGACAAGAGTTTTAACCGCAAAAGCATTCCTCCAGCAGGGGTTTTCTCACTTGAGAAAAGCTATGATGAAAAATACGTCTTTGTGCCACTTGATTTTATGCAGTCGCTCTTAGAATATGGCAACAAACGCACTTCGCTTGAAGTAAAAGTGAAGCCCAAAGCCAATCTATGGAAAGTACAACAGACTTTGAAGCAAAAATTAGGTGCAGCCTATACCATCAAAAACAGTGATGAACAGCAGGCAAGCTTACTAAAAGCCATTAAAATAGAAAAGTTTTTTGTGTACCTTACCTTGTCTTTCATTTTGGCAGTAGCTTCTTTTAATATTTTCTTTTCGTTGATGATGCTCGTAATAGACAAGAAAAAAGACATTGGTGTAATGATGGCAATGGGCGCAAGCGAACAAACCATTCGGCGTATTTTTTGGCTAGAAGGTATCTTGATTGCTTTTTCGGGTGCATTCTTAGGATTACTCTTTGGCACAATCATTATTACCCTGCAGCAGCATTATGGCCTAGTAAGTATGGGTACACAGACCACTCTCGTAACCTCCTACCCTGTCAAGATGATTTGGAGTGATTTTTTACTTACTGGGCTTACCATCATTATCATTACCTTGCTCTCTGCCTACATACCTGCCCTACAAGCTGCCCGCGTAGATGTGAAAGCGAATCTCTGATAACTGAAAATTCGCTTTGAGAAAAGGCAATTTATACCTATCAAAAAAACCAAAAAATATTCGCTTTGTCTAAGATTATTCCTAGATTTGCCCCCTCAAAAGCAATTTATCTAATCTTGAATATGAAAAAAAATAACTACTACATCTTGGGTCTTGCACTCACGGTATTTATGTTTATCAATGCCTGCGGCGGTGGCAGCACAGATAAAGACGGTTTTAAAACCACCGAAAGCGGTATCAAATACAAAATCATTGGAGGGGGAAAAGGAGAAAAAATCAAAGGAGGCGATTACCTCGACTTCCAAATGGTGATTAAAGATGCCAAAGATTCCATAGTACAAAACTCTTATGACAAGGCGCAAAACCCCGAAGGTGCGTTCTTAAATCGCCCTTTTCCCAAAGACTCTACCAAGGGTACTATCATTGAAGCAATCATGATGCTTGCCAAAGGCGACAGTGCCATCTTCAAAATCAGTACTGATTCTATCCTTGCCCAAAACAAACGTATGGGAGAAGAGTCTGTCAAAACCATGAAAGCGCAAATGGACGCACAAATGAAACAAGCCTCTAGCGACTCTGCCAAACAGCAAATTCAGAAAATGTACGAAGGGCAAATCCAAATGCTAGAAAGCCAAATGAACCAAGAAAACCCTCAGCTTCCCAAAGGTGGGTTTATCACTTACACTATAAAAATTCTTGATGTAAAAAATGAGGAGCGTGTCAAAAAAGACCAAGAAGAAGCTATGAAAAAACGCCAAGAAGAAGCCGAAGCCCTCAAAAAGACCCAAGATAAGGAAATTAAAAACTACCTCAAAAAAAATAAACTCGATGCAAAATCAACTCCTTCGGGCTTGCATTATGCCATCACAAAAGAAGGCGAGGGCGCAAAACCACAAGCAGGCGACTCTGTGAAAGTAAGATACACAGGCAAACTCCTCTCAGGAAAAGTATTTGATACAAGCGAAGAAGAAGTAGCCAAAAAAAATGATATGTTTAGCCCCGAAAGAGATTATAAAATTCCTTTCTCTTTCCAACTAGGCCGCCGACAAGTAATTTCTGGCTGGGACGAAGGTATTTCTTTGCTCAATAAAGGCTCCAAGGCTACCTTGCTTATCCCCTCACACCTAGGCTATGGCGACAGAGGAACGCCCAATGGAATCATTCCTCCTAATTCTATCTTGGTATTTGAAGTAGAATTACTAAAATAAAGACGACTATTTTTTTTAACATAAACATCAAATACTTCTCGTTGAGAAGTATTTGATGTTACCTAAAGTAACAAGGCACATTGCAGAGTGCCTTCATAACAACACATCAATCAAAAAAATAACACTCAATCATGACGAACCCCATCATTATATTTGGTGCGAAAGGCTTAGGCAAGGTCGCCTTAGAGATTTTTAAAAGCCACGACCTAGTGGTGTATGGATTTTTAGAAGATGACAGTACACTGATAGGGCAAGAGTATGACTATGTAAGCATCTTAGGCAAAACAGACGACCAAGCCTTCCTCAAACTGATTGGACATAAATGTGATGCCTTTGTGGCAAGCGATGACAATGACTATCACCGCAGCACTGTAGAAATGCTCATAGACAGACGTAAAGTAATGCCTCTCAATGCTATTCATAAACAAGCACAGCTTGCTACCTCAGCAGTAATAGGGCATGGCAATTTTATCAATGCAGATGTCTATATAGGAGCCGATGCCAAAATAGGTAATCACTGCCTTCTCCACGCCAAGGCCTTGGTAGATTATGAAGCCGAGCTAGGAGATTTTGTACAGATAGGGGCAGGCAGTCTTCTCAATTCAGGCGTAAAAATTGCAGATGATGTCTTTATTGGTGCAGGCTGTACTGTTGTAGCGGGCGTGAGTATAGGCAAAAAAGCACGCATAGGGGCAGGCTCAGTAGTAGTAGGAGATGTAAAAGCTGGGCAAACCGTATTCGGAAACCCTGCCCAAGTGGTTAAAGCATAGTTTTTTGAGTTTCAATAGATCTACTAATTTTGTAAGAAAAAATAATCAACAATGGAAAATAAAGGTCAAAAACGTGAACAAAGAAGGTCAGTATTTATCATTCTGGTGATAGTACTAATACTGGCTAATGCACTCTTGCTTTACCTAGTATGGCAAAATGGTAAATCACAACTAGAAGAAGAACAAAAAAACAGCGCACTCCAAAAAGAACTCTATGAGCGCGACCTCAAGGGCGTACAAGAAAAACTCGAGGCGCAAATCAAACAAACCAAAAAACTTGAAACCGAAAATCAAGCATTTATTGACTCTCTGCAGCTGGTGCTAGAAGAAGTCCAAACCGAACGCAATAACCTAAAAAATAATACCCAACTTACCCAAAATCAGATGAATAACCTCAAACAAAAAATAGAGGCTTATGAAATTCTGCTAAAAAAGAAAGACAAAGAAATAGAAAAACTACGCGAAACCGCCGACATCCTCTACAAAGAAAACAATGACCTCAAAGAAGAAAAGAATGAACTCACTAGCACTATCACAGAGCTAGACCGAGAGAAAAGCAAAATGCAAGGCAAACTAAACGAAGCCGCCGTACTCAAAGCCGAAAATGTAGTCGTAAACATCATAGACAGCAGAGGCAAAGAACAAAGTGGCGGGCAATACAGGGCTAATAAAATAGACAAACTCTCTATCTCTTTCAATATTGCAGACAATAAACTCTCCAAAATAGGAAACAAAGAGGTCTACATGCGTGTGCTAGAGCCTGCAGGTACGCTGCTCATCAACCCTGGAAGCTCAGGCAAGTTTGAGGCCAATGGCAGAGAAATACAATATACCTCACGCAAACAAATCTTGTTTGATAACTCTCGCCAAACCGTAAACTTTGAATTTAGCCGCACAGGTGAGTTTGAGCCAGGCAGACATACCGTGGAGTTTTACAGCGAAGGCTACCGCATAGGCTACGGCACTTTTGAGGTACGCTAGGTAATGGTGAGTTATTAATTGTCAATTCATTGGATTTCCATTTTTATCTATATAAAAATCTCTATTACCTATGCTCACCTGTGCGCGTCCGTTTCTAAACACGCCCGGGCGGTCGTAGCGAAAAGGAATCACTACTTGATTTTGAAGATTGATAAAACCCCACTTGTTGCCTTGTTTTACGGCAGCGAGTCCCTCTTGTGGGTAGGCAAAATCTTGATATTGCAGCGGGACGAGTACCACTCCACTTTTATCTATAAATCCATACAAACCGTTTTTACTGACAATCTTACCTAGTCTGCCCTCTTCTTCGTAGTCATAGCGAATGTTGGTTGTTTGTGTATTGGGTGTGGGTGAGGTAGTGGGTTTTTCTTCCTTGCTAGGGTTTGTGGTGGTAGAAGTGCTAGAGTTCTCACTTTGATTGGTATTGGTGCTAGTAGTAGGTTCAGGTTGTGTATTAGTGTTAGTGCTGTTTGTTTTGTTATTGATGGTGTTGTGAGTAGTCTGATTTTCATTTACAGTAGTAGCAGTATTTGTATTTTTCAAAGTATCTGTATCATTTAATGAAATAGCAAGGCTATCTTCTTTGTTGGGAGTGTGCTGCGCTTGAGTATTTTTATAGCTGAGGTAGCCCTTTGCTCCAGCCCAGCCTAGCAAAGCAAGTAGTAACATTACAAATACAGCAAAAAAAGGCGCGTAATTGGGTTGTTTTTGGGGGTTTTCTTTCTCAAAATCAGAGAGATTTTGAGGTAGGTCTTGAATGTGTGAATGCTGTTCCTTTTCAGGGGCACTGCTAGGTGCTTGGTCTAGCAAAGTTTCATCATAAATTTCTTTTTGCTTGTGCAGATGCTCCTCACTATTTATGGTCTTTTCTCCTTCATTTTTGCTTGCAAAAGAGGGCGGTACATCTGAGGCTTGTGTAACTTCATGCTGAAAGCGGATAGTTTCCTTTGGGGGCAGCAAGGTAGGTAATTCATCAATGGCTGACGGAGGGTGAGTATTGGGTTGATAGATGGTTTGTAGGGGGTCTTCCTCTATTTTCTTAGGTAAATCTTCTTCGGTTTCTTCTTTGATTTCATTAAAAAAACTGTTGATTTCGGGCAAAGTAAATGTCAGAGCATTATTTTGTACTACCGAATGAGGCGGTCTGAGCAATGCTAAGATTTCGTCTGCATTTTGAAAGCGTTGGCTAGGATTTTTTTCAAGGCATTTTTTGACAATGGCTTGGTACTCAGGGTCAATTTCAGAAAAATCAGGCACAAACTGTGTATCTATGATATTTGCTACAATTTGGCCATCAGTATCACCTTTTCTTCTTGAGCCAAAGGGCAATTTTTGGGTCAGTAATTGATACATAAGCACACCAAAAGCCCAAATATCTGTAGTAATTCCTACTTTGCTATCACCTCTGCCGAGCTGCTCGGGCGACATATACTCATAAGTACCTACTGCTGCCGAGACAGAAGTAAGTTCATTAGAAAGCCGCTTACTCAGGCTAAAATCAGCTATTTTGGGAGCCATAGTTTGTCCTTCAATAGCAAGCAATATATTCTGTGGCTTGATGTCACGGTGAATAATTTTATGACTATGTAGGTACGCCAATCCTTCCAAAATACCTATCAACAAAGATTTAATTTTAAGTGCTTGGCGTGCAAAAGGCATTTTCATGTATGCGCCCAAATCACCACCATTAACATATTCCATCACCCCTATCTGCATTGAATCTTTTTCGCCTGCCATGTTTTCAAAATCCTTCAAGATTACATCATAGTATTTTACTAGATTGGGGTGAGCAAGGCTTTTAAGTCTTTGTGTTTCTTCGGTAAGGCTGTAGCGGGTAGGTAGTTTGCTTTGTGGCACAAATTTAAGTGCCACAGTCCGCTGGGTTTGCTGGTCAAATGCCTTGAATACGCTCCCAAAACCACCTTTTCCAAGTCGGTCGCTTGTGGGTTCATAGACATATCTATCTGCAATAATCATAATTTTTCAAAAAATTTGTGTCAATTCACAAATTTAAGCTAATTTTAAGAGTGTTTATCAAACCTTACTTACAAATCTAGCAATATGATGTGTTATCTTGACCTCAAAATAAAATTTTTGCTTGTCGAGCTATTGTTCGTGGTATTCTTGTTTGCTTGCAAAGAGAAAGAAAACCTTACAGACACACAGCGTCTTTTGATTACTGCCGACACCTGGCAAGGCGAACGCTTTGAAGCAAAAATTGAAGTGCTGCCTGCTTTTGTATTGGCTTTGGTAGGTATTAGTAGCAGTGATTTAGAATTTGGAGAAGAAATCCCTTTGCTTACCGTTAAATTTGAAACTGATGGCACTTTTACAGGCAGTGGGCTCTCAGGCGAACCCATTAATGGTACTTGGAACTTGCTAGAGAATGGCAGTAAACTCCAACTTGAGGGCTTCAGGTTTGATATTCCCGAAGAGTTTATTCCTGAGGCACTGCTTGCATTACTACCACCTGAGGTAGAAATTGCAGATATTTTGCCCGATACTTATGATATTGTAACATTAAATGATACGAGGCTTACCTTGCGCTCAAGCGGAAGCAGTCAGCTAGCTATTCCACTTGATGGAGGCACCAACCTCAACCTTGAGATTAGCCCTGTTTTGGATATTTTTCTTGTGAAATAAAAATTAGCCATGTCTTCCCACCATATCGTAAGAGATGCCCAAGAACCTGCACTCATTATTGCAGGTGATTTCTCTAGAGAGCACATAGAAGCACTGCTAGAGTGCTGCCTTGCCGAAGTACTTTCTTGGGATATTAAAATAGATGTAGTAGTGAGCAGCCTTGAGCAAGCCCCTACCCTCTCATTAAAACTTGAGCATCAGTTTCCAGTAAAAATTATTCTCGACAAACCCGATGCTCTGACGGCTGCTTTAGCTTATTTGAATGCCAATGGCCACCTAGCTGCCAATATTGTAGGAAAAAGCCCGAGTGTTGTAGCACAAGACTTACTAGCAAAAATGACCTTGATTTTTTATAAAGAGGATTACAAATACATCAGCCCTCTGCAGAGCCATTTCAAGAAGTGGGTAGCTGCTGGCACTACATTCTTGATAGATACACCTGCCGATAAAATCATTTTGAAGGTGAAAAATCTACACAAAAAGGAATTAAACTGGGAGGTAATAGAGCATGGTTTTGTTGAAATTTCTCATTTACCTTTACATAGCTGGATAGGAGAAAAAATTTATTAGAAAAGCCATTTTTCTTGAATTTATTAAACTCTATCTAGAAAAAATTAAATTAAGTTAAAAATATTTTTAAATCTGCTGCAATATTTAAAGCTAAGAACAACTATTTTCGCAAAACTTTGTAATATTGAATCATAAAAAAAGCCAAATAGTCTTAACAAATGAGTTTACTCACACTTACATTCACACAAAACCTTGGAGTAGCAAGCCTTTGCTATGTGAGTGAAGTGCGTCCCAGCCGTTGTGTACGTTTCCCTCGTCCCTAACAGGGACAAAATAATCACATATCGCCCCCTTACCTTTGTTAGTATTCTTTTGAATCAAAAAAAGAACTAATGACAGCTTTTCGTTATCTGAAATGCTGACTCAAAACCCTTAAATTCTCAAAAACCCTTGTTTTCAAATTAATCAAAAATAGTAATTCTAAATTTTATTATGAGTATGCAATCTCTTTCCAATGCCCATCATTCAATAGAAGCAAAAATACCTCAAATATTGACCGCAGAAGCAAAGCACATTAGCTATGCCGAAGAAGTCTGCAGCATGATAGAAGCCGCCGCCAAAGTACGCGGCACGGGCATCGCCAAACGCGACCCTGAGTATATCCGCCTCAAAATGAAGGAACAAAAAGCCGTCATTGCACTGACAGATAGTGGCAAATTAGCTGGCTTTTGCTACATAGAAACCTGGGAACACAGCAAATATGTAGCACACTCAGGCTTAATTGTACACAAAGACTTCCGCTCCTTAGGGTTGGCAAAACTTATCAAGCGAAAAGCCTTTGAACTCTCAAGACAACGCTTTCCTGAGGCAAAAATATTTGGACTTACTACCAGTTTGCCTGTCATGAAAATCAATTCCGAGCTAGGCTACAAACCTGTTACTTTCTCTGAACTTACCCAAGATGAAACCTTCTGGAAAGGCTGCCAAAGCTGTGTAAACTATGATGTTCTCACACGTACACAGCGCAAACACTGCCTCTGTACGGGTATGCTTTACGAAAATAAAGCCGAAAATACAACCCAAACCGCACCTGCTACTCAAAAAAAATGGAAATATCCTATGCGAGTTTATGCCCGATGGATGCGCTACAAACAAAATATCTTACTAAAACTTAAACGTAAATCTTCTTAAAAAAACTCAAAAATGCAAAAAAAGTAACGGCGGACTTCGGTTTGCCATGATAGTTTCTCAAACAGCGCAAAGCTTTTTTCATAAAAATTGGAAAAGAACTGCTCTTACATATTAACAAATTATGATATAAAAGGAATTTATCTTTTGCTTTTTTGTTTAAAGATAGAATTTGAAAAATAAAGAATACTTTTGTCATAAACTGAAAGTCAATACATGAAAAAAATACTTTGTGCTTTTCTTTTGCTTTTTTTAGGGACTTCTTGTAATGCCCAACAGCGCGTAACGAGTGGTTCTTATAACCTCATGCTCAATACCTTACTTTCACATTCTGTACCCGAAATCACAGTAGATAGCCTTAAAAAAGTCAAAAAAGAAGTAATTTTACTTGATGCGCGTGCACTTTCAGAGTTTAAAGTAAGCCATCTCAAAAATGCAATATGGGTAGGCTATGATGAGTTTCGCCCTAATTTAGTGGCAAATATCGATAAAAATGCCAAAGTAGTAGTTTATTGCTCTGTGGGCTACCGTAGCGAAAAAATCTCTGAAGAACTCCTTAAAATTGGCTTTAAAAACGTAGCAAATCTCTACGGGGGTATTTTTGAATGGAAAAATCAAGACCAAACCGTAGTAAACCAAAGCGGCACTACTCCACAAGTGCATGCCTATAACCGCACTTGGGGCGTATGGCTCAAAAAAGGAGAAAAAGTTTATAAATAAAGATGATAAGTATCTGGGAAAAGCAATCTCTTACAGTTTATGATTATCTCATCGTAGGGGGTGGATTGGTAGGGCTTTCTACGGCTGCCTCTCTCGCAGAGCAAAAACCAAATGCCAAGATAGCAGTGCTGGAAAGAGGAAGCCTGCCCACGGGTGCAAGCACTAAAAATGCTGGCTTTGCTTGTTTTGGCAGTGCCACAGAGTTGCTCAGTGAAATTGCCCACACCAGTACCGAAGCGATGCTGGCACGTGTAGAGCGAAGATGGAGGGGGCTGCAGCTGCTCAAACAACGACTGGGCGTGCAAAACCTAGGTTTGGAAAACAAAGGCGGGTATGAACTTATTCCAGAACATAAAACGCTTCACTCTGAGCAAATTCAAAACCTCAATCACTCCTTAAAAGCCATCTTCCCAAAAAAGGTTTTTACCACTGTGAATCAAAGAATAGCTGAATTTGGATTTGAAAGCGATTGGGTAAAACAGCTCATATTCAACCCTTTTGAAGCACAAATAGACACAGGTAAAATGATGCACAGCCTGCAAAAATATGTGCAAAAGCGGAGTGTAACAATCTTGTATGGTACTGAGGTAAGACATATTCAGGCAGACTATCAAAACCAAATTGCCCTTGAAACTATTGCCAATCAGCAAACTACGTGTTTCATAGCACCTAAAGTTGCTATCTGTACCAATGCTTTTGCGCCCAGTTTGCTCCCACAACTCAAAATCACACCAGGCAGAGGGCAGGTATTGCTCACGCGCCCTCTCAAAAAATTAAAATTTAGAGGTACTTTTCATTTTGACGAGGGTTATTATTATTTCAGAGATTTAGGTAACTGTGTGCTTTTTGGCGGTGGGCGAAATCAAGATTTTGAAACCGAAACTACAACTAATTTTGAACTCAACCCTAAAATACAAGCAGACTTGACCGAAAAACTCAGTCAGATTATTCTCCCTGATACACCTTTTGAGATTGCTTACCGCTGGACAGGTATTATGGGTTTTACATCTAACCACAACCCCATCATAAAAGAAGTATTGCCTCAAGTATTTGTAGGTGCTGGGCTAAATGGCATGGGTGTAGCTATTGGAAGCCTGATAGGGCAAGAGTTGGCACAAGTGATGCGCTAATAAATATAACTTTTAAGTTGTAGAAATTATAATGGTCATAATACATTGAAATTCAACGTACTAT
>CAYZQI010000149.1:0-11728 GCA_964480455.1 uncultured Cytophagaceae bacterium | reverse complement strand
CATGAAAGGCACTGACCAACGCGATGACATACTCTGCATAGGTTTGAAGGTTTAAGGAGCTCACTCCTCATTTCTAAGCCTCCCCTCTGCCGCACGCATTAGCGAAGCGGTGCTTGGTGTCGCTCTCAACTCCGTGGTTCGTGTCTTACGAAACACGTTTTGATGTAGGGGTAAATTTTGGTTCGTGAGGCACGAACCAAGGTTTAGAGAAAAACTTAGCAACTTGTGCGTTTTGGCTAACACTTCTAATTTGTTCTACTTCTGCCAAACATAAGAAAGTACCTTTTAAGACAGACCCACTGGTCATTAAATTAAGGGCTTTTAGTTTTTTAGCGATTTCAGATTTAGAAACGACTCTGTGCTTACACAAATACTGTTTTACTCTTTTTCTAGCAAATAATTTTTTGAGGGGTTTATTGTTGAGTGTATCAGTAGTTTTGCTTATGTAAAGCATAAAAAATAACTTTGACATTTGGTAGTCCAACAGTTAAGTGTGTATGGCTTTTTCAGCCGTTTTCACCCCATCCCCCAGCCCCTTCCCCTCAGGGGGAAGGGGAGGTAAGTCGATGATAATAAGCGACTTACCGAATTAAGATTAAGCCCTCCCCCCGAGGGGAGGGTTTGGGTGGGGTGTAATGAACAAGTTTTTTTCAGCATACACACTTCAGTCAGCAACTACCGTGTCCTAATCGTAGCTCTTGGGGAGAGGGAAAGGGTGAGGTGGTTAAAGAGGGAAATTTGACTTGCATCTGGTTGGTTTGTTTTTGCTGATTTTTATGTTCTGTTTTTCGTGTTGTATCTTCATTTTCCAAACTCTTTGCAAAGAGTGCCAATCTTTGGTCAAAATCTGCTGTTTTCAAGCCCTGCATGAATGTGTTTTTCAATCCAGTACAAGTAGCTTTCAGAGATAGTGGTATTTCCATTTGCTTTAATTGCCCAAAATATCCTAAGATGTTGGCTTCTGTTAGAGATTTAAGGGCTTTTTAGATATTTTCATTCATTTTACTAACATTTTGACGTTCGGTTTAGCTAGATAAGACAAAATACACAGACAATAAAATGATATTTTATCTTTTTCAGAGCCATCTCTTAGTTCAATGCCAAGAGTTCTTTTGCACTAGAGATGGCACTTTCCGATGGTTGTGCTCCGCTAATCATCTGTGCAATCTCTGTGATGCGTTCTTCTTCGCTAAGTTGGCGGATACGGCTTATGGTACGGTCGCCCGAATCATCTTTATATACAAAATAATGGTGATTGCCTTTGGCAGCAATTTGATGTAAATGAGAGATGGCTATGATTTGGTGCTTTTGGGTCATTGCCTTGAACATTGCCCCCATTTTGAGTGCGATTTCGCCTGAGATACCTGTATCTATTTCATCAAAAATGATGGTGGGCATGGCCGCTTTTCCCGCCATAATATACTTCAAAGCAAGCATCAAACGTGAAAACTCCCCTCCTGAGGCTACACGTGCAATTTCTTGTGGGGCAATGCCTTTGTTGGCACTAAACAAAAAATTCACCAAGTCTAATCCTTCACTAGAAGGGTTAGTAGGTTCACAATTGATGGCAATGGTAGCATTAGGCATGCCGAGGTCAGCCAGCAACACTTTAATTTCTTGGGCTATTTTTGGGGCAACCGCTTTGCGGGTTTGGGAGAGCTGTTCGCCCAGTTCTCGCAGGTTCTGCTCGGTTTTATCTAAGCGTTTTTTGAGGTCAGCGATTTCTTCATCAAAATTTGCTACTTTATTGACTTTCTCGGTCAAATCCGCTTGAATGTCTAAGAGTGCTTGAGTGGTTTTTACTTGGTGTTTTTGCTGGAGGTTATAAATCAGGCTCAACCTATTTTGCACTTCTCCAATGCGTTCGGGGTTAAACTCTACTTTTTCTTCTTCGCGAGTAAGCTCATTGGCAATATCTCTAAGCTCAAAGAGGCAACTTTCTAGGCGTTCTTGTAGCTGGGAGTATGCGGGCAAGAAGTGTGCAATTTGCCCAAGTGTATTTACCTTGCTGCGGAGTTCATCATTGACAGCCATTTCAGAGTTAGCCAAAAAAGAAAGCACTTCATTGAGTTTAAGTTTTACCTCTTCAGCACTTTCTAGCAATTGGATTTCCTGCTCTAGCTCTTCTTGTTCTTCGGTGCGAAGGTTTGCTTTTTGGAGCTCGTCCAAGAGAAAACTGTGGTAATCAAATTCTTTTTGGCTGCGAGCAAATTCATCTTGTCGTTTTTTATACTCGCTCAAAAGGCGTACAAACTGCTGGTATGTGGCTTGGTATTCAGCTTTCAGTACTTGGTTTTCAGCATAGATATCCACCAAATTGAGTTGGTAGAGGTTATCGCCCAGAAGTAGGTTATCGTGCTGAGAGTGAATATCTATCAGCTTTGTACCTATCTGTTTGAGTACATCAAGCGTAACGGGGGTATCGTTGATAAACGCCCTCGATTTGCCTGAGGGGGCTATCTCACGCCTAATGGTGGTATGGTCGGCATAGTCAAGGTCTAGGTGCTCGAAAATTGATTGAAGTTTATATGCCCAAATGAGAAAACTTGCCTCTACCACGCATTTTTCATTGGTATTGAAGAGTGCCTTCAAATCTGCACGATTGCCCATTAGTAAGCCAATGGCACCTAGCATAATAGATTTACCTGCACCAGTCTCACCCGTAATGATATTGAGCGACCCGTGGGGTTTCATTTTGAGTTGCTCAATGAGTGCATAATTTTTTATCAATAAATCTGTAAGCATAAAAGTAATGATTAATTGCAGCCCTCTGATCCCCAAAGGTAGAATTGGCATATCTTTCTTTAATGATTAATATTAATTACCAGCTACTGACTTCATCTTTTATGATTTGGGCGAGGTCAGCTATTGGTATTGTATGTTTTCTCAAAATCATGTCTTGAAAGCGTAGAAATTTTTTTTCAATTTTTAATATTTTCCCGTGTAAAGTTACATCATTTTTCAAAATGAGATGTATCTTTTCCCCTAAAAGTGTAGGCAACTTTTCGGGAATCTCTGCCTCAAAAATACGTATCAATCTTTTGCCCATTGTATTTACTCATTTTTTATGCAAAATTTATCTTAAAAATTGAATATGCCAAGTTTTGTTTAAAATTTTGGAGATAAGTTGCTACATTGTTGAATTGTTACATTGTTACATTGTTGAATTGCTTTTATTGCGTAGCCCAAAAATAAAACCATTCAACCATAAAACCATAAAACCATAAAAAATTAGAAAGAATTAATTATTCCCCTTATTTTTGTGCTTCATATAATTTTTTTGATTCTTTGACAATTTTTGTGATTGTGTGCGATAAGATGAGCTAAATACTGTTTAGAACATAAATGCCAGCGGACTGGAAGTCCGCTGCTGCAGATTTCCACAAAAATTGCCAGACAATCAATTTTTTAAACATAAAACACTATGAATTACGAACAATTCAAAGACGTGAAAGCCCGTATATCGGCTTTGAGGGGGTATCTTTGACTATGAGCAGAAGTTAGAAAACATCAGAGAGCAAGAAGCACTTACGCTCAATCCTAAATTTTGGGACGAACCCAAAGAAGCAGAAAAAATCCTTAAAAGTATCAAATCACTGAAAGTCTGGACGGATAGCTTCGAGAAAATACAACAGCAACTAGAAGACCTTGAAGTACTAAACGAATTTTTGGAGGTGGGCGAAGGCAACCCAGCCGAAGTAGAGCAACACTACCAAGCAATGCTTCAAGAATTGGAGGCACTCGAGTTCAAGAAAATGCTCAGTGGCGAGGAAGATCAATTGAATGCTATTGTAGAAATAAACCCAGGCGCAGGAGGCACAGAAAGTAATGATTGGGCAGAGATGCTGATGCGGATGTATATCCTCTGGGGAGAGAAAAACAACTACAAAGTTAAAGAAATAGACTATCAGCCAGGCGAAGTGGCAGGCTGCAAATCTGCCACCCTTGAGTTTGAAGGCGATTTTGCTTACGGACATCTTAAATCTGAAATTGGTGTGCACCGACTTGTGCGTATCTCTCCCTTTGATTCAGGTGGGCGGCGACACACATCTTTTGCATCAGTATTTGCTTACCCCGTAATAGACGATAGCATCGAGATAGACATCAACCCAGCGGAGATAGAATGGGATACTTTTCGCTCAGGAGGGGCTGGCGGGCAAAATGTAAACAAAGTAGAAACCGCAGTACGCCTCAAACATGCCCCTAGTGGGCTGATTATTGAGTGCCAACAAGAACGTTCACAGCTCCAGAATAAGGAAAAAGCACTCAAAATGCTCAAGTCTAAGCTCTACCAAATAGAAATAGATAAGCGCAATGCCGCCCGCGATAAAGTGGAGGATACAAAAAAACGAATAGACTTCGGCTCTCAGATACGGAGCTACGTGCTGCACCCCTACAAAATGATTAAAGATTTGCGCACCAACTACGAACGCTCAGATGTACAAAATGTACTTGATGGAGATTTGAATGAATACATCAAAGCCTACCTGATGAGTGATGTATCAGCCCAAGAACAGTAAAAGTTGAAGGCTTTTGTTTGCTCCTTTTACTAAAAATATAAAAATGATAAAATAGGTTTGCACTGTGTGTTTTTGATAATCTCCAAAATATATTTTATATTTGAGCTATAACTCCATACAAAAGAAAAAATATTACCACAAAGAAGGAATATACCCAAACATCAAAAAAATAGAAACCCGAAGAGTTTTTTCATTTTTTTTTGTCAAACAAATTTTTAATCCATTTATTTGCATGGTTTTTCACTAAAAAATAAAGAAGAATGTCTGATATTGCTGAAAAAGTAAAGAACATCATCATTGACAAACTCGGTGTAGAAGAGTCTGAAGTAACACCTGAGGCAAGTTTTACCAATGATTTGGGAGCTGACTCCCTAGATACCGTAGAGTTGATTATGGAATTTGAAAAGGAATTTGATATTTCTATTCCAGACGACCACGCCGAAAACATTGCCACAGTTGGGCAAGCGATTACCTATTTAGAAGAAAACGCAAAGTAGTAAGTCAAGTAAGAAAAAATAAAATCGCCTCTTTATTATCCTATGAAACTCAAAAGAGTAGTTGTTACAGGTTTAGGTGCTTTGACACCCATCGGCAACGATGTCCAAACTTATTGGCAAGGCTTAGTGAATGGCAAAAGCGGTGCTGCTTCTATCACTAAATTTGATGCCGAAAAGTTTAAGACTAGATTTGCCTGCGAAGTCAAAAATTTTGATGTGCAAGACTATATTGACCGCAAAGAAGCAAGACGCATGGATTTATTTACGCAATATGCCCTTGTAGTAGCTGAACAGGCTATCAGAGATGCTGGGCTTGACCTTGAGCGCATCAATAAAGACAAAGCAGGCGTAATTTGGGGTTCAGGAATAGGAGGGCTGACTACTTTTCAAGAGGAGGTCATGGGCTTTGCAAAAGGCAATGGCACTCCTCGCTTCAATCCGTTTTTTATCCCAAAAATGATTGCCGACCTTAGCGCGGGGCATATCTCCATTCGCTATGGATTTAGAGGGATGAACTTTGTAACTGTATCTGCATGCGCCTCTTCTACCAATGCACTTGTAGATGCTTTCAACTATATTCGCCTTGGCAAAGCCCACATCATCATCAGTGGTGGCTCAGAAGCTGCTGTAACAGAGGCAGGCATGGGTGGGTTCAGTGCTATGAAAGCACTTTCAGAACGCAATGATGACCCACAGACAGCCTCGCGCCCCTTTGACAAAGACCGAGATGGTTTTGTATTGGGCGAAGGGGCTGGTGCAATTATCTTAGAAAACTACGAACACGCCAAGGCAAGAGGAGCAAAAATCTATGCCGAGCTAGTAGGCGGGGGTATGTCGGCAGATGCGCACCATATTACTGCACCGCACCCCGAAGGCTTAGGAGCAAAAAATGTAATGAAAGATGCCCTTGATGATGCCAATTTGATACCTACTGAGGTTGATTATATCAATGTACACGGCACTTCTACTCCTTTGGGAGACATTAGTGAAGCACTTGCTATACGCTCAGTTTTTGGTGAACATGCCTTTGACCTAAATATTAGTTCTACCAAATCAATGACAGGACATCTACTAGGAGCAGCAGGTGCAATTGAAGCACTTGCTTGTATTTTGGCAATAGAACATCAGACTGCGCCCCCTACCATCAATCATTTTGTTGATGATGAGCAGTTTGACAAAAAATTTAACTTTACTTTTAATCAAGCCCAAAAAAGAAAGATAGATTATGCCCTGAGCAATACTTTTGGATTTGGGGGTCATAACTGCTCGGTGATTTTCAAAAAACCTGACTAATTGTGTTAGTCTTATTTTGGCATACCTTTGTACGGCTTTTTAATCCTTTTCGGTCTTATTCGAAAAGTGAGAGAAGCCTCTCTAAAGCAATCAGGCAAATTACTGGGCGAAAGCCTAAAAATTTGCACCTCTACCACCTTGCCTTTAGTCATACCTCTGCTTCTAAACGCAACCAAGACAATGGACAGAGAGAATCTAATGAACGGCTAGAGTACCTCGGCGATGCCCTCCTCGGAGCAGTCATTGCGGATTACTTATTCAAAAAGTACCCTTTCAAAAATGAAGGCTTTTTAACAGACATTCGCTCCAGAATCGTGAATCGTGAATCGCTCAATCAGCTCGCCCTCAAACTTGGCATCGGAGAGCTTATCAAATTTGAGGGTAAAAGGCATAAGATGTCGTACAAATCTATGAATGGCGATGCCCTTGAAGCGTTGGTTGGAGCTGTTTACCTAGACCACGGCTTTAAATTCTGTCATTATTTTGTGGTGCATAAAATCGTACAAGCACAAATAGATATTCAAAACCTGATAGCACACAATAAAAACTTCAAAAGCCTCATCATAGAGTGGGCGCAAAAAGAAAATAGAGATTTACGTTTTGAGACCATCTTAGAAAAAGGCAGCAAGCATCACCGTGAATTTACCGTACAACTTTTGGTTGATGAAGAACCCCTTAGCATTGGCACAGGGCTAAGTAAAAAGAAAGCCGAGCAGTCTGCCGCCGAAAAAGCCTGCGAACAGCTAAAAATAATTCTTTAAGAATTGAGACTTCTTTCTCTAAAATAACCCATAAAGATAAGGTGCTACTTATTAGCCATTTACAGCCTAATGCTCAACATACAATCTATTCAAAAAAATGCTTACCCGTATGGTCAATGTAGCCACGTTGTCCTTGGTACACTACTTCTGCCAAGCCATGCTCAAATCCAAAAGTATCTTCATACTTACACCCAATCTCTAGTTCTCCTTGCATATTGATAAAGCCATACAGCCCGCCTATCTCTACGGCTGCCAAGCTTTGTGCAAAATTTGTCGCAAAATCGTAGCGAAAGGGAATAACTGTTTTGCCTTTAGGATTGATAAAGCCCGTACAATTATCGAGTTCTACGGCAGCCAGCCCTTCACAAAAAGGATAGGCAAAATCATACTTTGCAGCAATAATGCTTTCACCAAGCTGATTAATGTAGCCATTCAGCCCGTCTTTTTCTATGATGGCATAGCCTTCATAAAAGCAACTTGCATTGTCGTATTGCAAGGGAATCACGGTATCACCTGCTGTGTTGATGTATCCTGTCAGTCCATTTTGCTGCACCATTGCCAATCCTTGGTAGAAGCGGCAAGCAAAATCATATTCAAAAGGAATGATACACTCTCCACTTGGATTGACGAAACCCACTTTACCTCCTTTTTGTAGAGGTACTAATCCATTCTGAAAGCCCTCCAAGCCTTGTTCGGGTAGTGCATACTCAAAGGGAATGACAACTTGCCCTACCATATTCACAAACCCTACTTTTCCTCCGTACATTGCTGCTGCCAAGCCCTCGCTGTAGTCGTCTAAATCTTGGTACAAGAAAGGGGTTTTTACCTGCCCCCACACGTCAATAAAGCCATACTCTTCATCTAAGCGTACAATAGCACGTCCCTGCTGAAAACTGTATGCTTCTTCATAAATACAAGGAATAATCTCCTTGCCTTGTGTATTGATGTATCCAAACAAATCATTGCGCATCACACGTGCCCTCCCCTCAGAAAAAGGAGATACATCTTGGTATTGGCAAGGCAGTATGAGTACTCCCTCTCGACTTGCAAAACCCCATTTTTCCTTTTTCCTGTAAGGAACTAATGGCGGTGCATAGCTATTCATATAAAAGCCTACTTTTAAATATCCAGTAAATAGTTAAACTTTTTAAAGAGCCAAACTAAAGTATCTTAGCTGAAGTTCAGGAAAGTTAATGTTATGACTTTATTAAGAAATTGTGAATGAAAGACTTAGTATCTTTTGAATAGATAATTTAGCATAAATTAAGGCTAGGAAAGTGTTTCAAAAAAAGCTCTCAGGCTCTCGAGAATGAGAAGATACAAGTTTTTAAATGACTGCTTAAAAGAGCGAAGACTTATACAAGTACAAGCCTTCGCCTATTTTTTTCAAAAAAACTAAAAATATCTTACACAGAGTTATGCTTTGCCATTAGAAAAAAGAGCTGGTTTGTGGTGGTTGGTGCGTGAAGCTTTTTTATTGAGTTCTACTTTTCGTATAGGATATTTGGTTAAGATATTCCCCTGTGCTGTTTTTCCTTTGATGTCCATTTCAGCAAAATCATAATCGAAGACCTTATTTTTTGCTTTGCAGTTGGAAGAAAGCTTTACCGTTACTACCTCTGTTGATTCATCGGGGCTTACTGTCATGTAGAGTACCTTAGAGCTGGGGCTACCTTTGGTGAGGTCATAGGCTCTATCTCTGATAACAGCATCTACCTTGAAGCGTTTGACGTAGCTAGTGCCTGTTTCACCATCTCTGTAAATGACGTTGTAGGTATGGTTTTTAGCATTTTCATTAAATACAGCAATGTGGATAATATTTTTACCTACATACACCTTTTCGTCTATTTTTTTGATGTAGTACTTTCCATCTTCTGTAAAAGTGATGACATCATCTATGTCTGAACACTCACAGACTTCTTCTTCTTTTTTGAGACCATAGCCCATAAAGCCTCCTGCTCTGTCCACATAGAGTTTAGCATTGTTGATGGCTACCTCAGCAGCTTTGATGGTATCAAACTCAGTGATTTGGGTGCGGCGTTCTTTGCCTTGCCCATATTTTTTGAGCAGATTTTCAAAATACTTGATAGTGAACTTATTAAGGTTTCGGAGATTTTTTTCTACTTCGGCAAGTTCTTTTTCCCAACCTTTTACTAATTCATCAGCTTTAAAAGAATCATATTTTGAGATACGCTTGATTTTAATTTCGGTCAGGCGTAAAATATCTTCTTGTGTAATGGCTCTATAAAATTGTGCTTTGTAGGGGTCTAGGCCCTTGTCGATGGTGGTCAATACTTCTTCCCATGTAGTACATTCTTCTATATCACGATAAATTCTATTTTCTATAAAGATCTTCTCGAGTGAGCCATATAAGATTTTCTCTAGCAGCTCATGTTTTTTGATTTCTAACTCTTGTCTGAGCAGTTCTTTGGTGCGGAGAGTAGAAATTTTGAGTAATTCATTGACATCTAAGAAGTGTGGCTTGTCGTCTATGATAACGCAAGCATTGGGAGAGATACTCATCTCACAGTTGGTAAAAGCAAAGAGGGCTTCAATGGTAGTTTCAGGCTCTATACCAGAAAAAAGTTCTACCAAGATTTCTACATCTTTGGCAGTGTTGTCTATTACTTTTTTGATTTTGATTTTTCCAGCATCATTTGCCTTTAAGATAGAGTCTATTAAATTTACGGTGGTGGTGCTATAGGGTATGGCAGTGATGGCAATTAGCTTACGGCTTCTTACCTCTATGCTTGCTCTTACACGTATTTTTCCTCCTCTTGCACCGCCTTTGTAATTGCTCACGTCTATTAGCCCTCCAGTAGGGAAATCGGGGTAGAGATTAATGGGTTCATCTTTTAAGACCGCAATGGAGGCTTCTAAGATTTCACAAAAGTTATGCGGCATAATCTTGGTAGCAAGCCCTACGGCTATGCCCTCGGTGCCTTGTGCTAGTAGTAGCGGAAACTTTGCAGGAAGTGTGATAGGTTCTTTCTTGCGCCCATCATAAGATTTTTGCCATTCTGTTGTTTGTGGGTTGAATACCACTTCTAAGGCAAATTTTGAAAGCCTCGCTTCTATGTATCGGGGGGCTGCTGCGCTGTCGCCTGTATGTATGTCGCCCCAGTTACCTTGTGTATCTATGAGCAGGTCTTTCTGACCTAGATTGACGAGGGCATCACCAATAGAGGCATCTCCGTGGGGGTGAAACTGCATGGCTTGCCCTATCACATTGGCTACTTTGTGAAACCTGCCATCTTCCATACTGCGCATAGCGTGTAAGATACGGCGTTGAACGGGTTTTAGCCCGTCATTGATATGTGGAACGGCACGTTCTAGGATAACATAAGAGGCATAATCTAAGAACCAATCTTTATAGACTTTGCCAATGGTGCTTGTATTTTGAGTAATTTCTTGATTTTCCATAGAGAAGATAAACCTAATTATCTTGCAAATTTGCTAAAAAAATAAATAATCGCTAATATAGTGAAAATATATTTGATTTTAAAATCTACCAAAATATTCTTTGCCATAGGACTATCTCTTTACTTGGCTTTGCTTCTAAAAATCACCGTCAAAGCCTCCTTCACGCTCTTGGCGTGGTCTGCCTTTTTTCTGATTGAGGCGGTAGGTAAAGTTTACCAAAAACTGCCTTGCACGCCACTGAAACTCGCTCTCTGTGAAGAAGTTTTCTCCTGCTATTTCCGAGCGTCTTTTGCGGTTATTGAGCAAATCACTCACGCTAAAGGTAAGCGTGCCATTGCCTTTTAAGATTTCTTGCGAGAGGGCTAAGTCTATTGATGTGATAGATTTACGGATTCCTTGTGCATTTCTTTCGGGGGCGAGGTAACGTAAATTGCTCTGGAAAGCTGTTTTTTTGGTAAATTCTATTTTGCTTGCCAGTCTGCCATTGAGCGAAGTAGCAATATTGGAATAATCTACATTGCCAAAGCTCCCTTGCGTAACGGCACGGTAGAAATTGGCATTGCCATTTAAACTCCACCAGCTTGCAAGATCTTGCGAAAAGGTAAACTCTAAGCCATAAGCATCTTGCTTGGAAAGGTTTACGGGAAGTGTAATATTTTGAATGTCGCCATTTGCTACCCCTGTGATGTCTATAGAGTTGATGTCTTCTCCTAACAGAGTAATGCGCTCAATGACTCCTGTGCGCAGTCTGTAATAAGCACTTGAGAGTATATTACCACTTTTCCAAGTATAAAGATAGCCTGCCTCAATAGAGTGTGTAAACTCAGGCAGTAGGGCGGGGTTGCCTGCTCTGAAGTTACGCGAGTCTGAAAAATTAGAGAACGGTAATAAAAGTCTAAATTGTGGGCGGCTGAGTCGGCGGCTATAACTCAGCTGAAGGGTATTGTTTTGATTGACTTCATAAGAGAGGAAAGCACTTGGAAAAAGGTTGAAATAATTTTGATTGCTGTTTTCGGTAGCGTTGACAAGGGCTGCCTTAATGTCGGTCAGTTCTGCTCTTAGTCCTGCTTGTGCAGAGAACTTACCCCACTGATTGCCCACCATAGTATAAATGGCCAAGATATTTTCTTGATAGTTAAAGGCATTGTCGAAAGAAGCCAATGGCACAAATGTTCCTGCTTCATTTTGTTGTTCTACTATGAAATCATTTTCAATAGTTCTGAAACCTCCCCTG
>CAYZQI010000148.1:0-11740 GCA_964480455.1 uncultured Cytophagaceae bacterium | reverse complement strand
GGGGTAGGGTGTGCCGGAGGGACACCATGGCTCGGACATTCACCTGTAAATGTTGGCACCGAAGCTGGGGTCGGGCCACGGTAAGTTCCTGTTTTACAGAACAGCCTCTTGATTAACGGCCATATTTACGGTTAATATCGCGATTTTCAGTGAAAAAAAACATAGACAGATATTGAACTATTCCGGCTAAGACAGGCTATGGAAAGAGCCAAAAGGCTCTATTTACCTGGGTAGATACGGCATATCACACATCAGTGCCATAAGAGAGATTTTCTGCTCAAACTGATGTTGAACGGCAGAGATGGCTCCACTGGCTTTATGAAGCCCGGAAAGGATATGGTTTGGTTGTTCTGAATTTTACAGTAACCTCAAACCACATACACTTGCTTGTATTTGATGATAAAGATCAAGACGTCATGCCTCAATCGATCAAGCTGATTGATGACAGAACAGGTCAGGAATACGTTCAACGTTATTCCCCGGAACAACAATAACGTCTTGCGTTATTGTTTCGACGTGTTATTATATTGTTATGATTAAATCATTCAAGTGCAAAGAGACCAGAAAGATCTTTGGTAGAAAATTCTCCAAGAAGCTACCTATTGGCATCCAGGAAAGTGCAAGGCAAAAATTGGTAATTTTAGATGCAGCTACATCGCTTAATGATTTACGGGTTCCCCCTGGAAACAGGCTTGAAGAATTACAAGATGACAGAAAGGATCAACACAGTATCAGAATCAATAACCAGCGGCGCATTTGTTTTGAATGGAAAAATGGTGATTCATTTAATGTAGAAATTATTGACTATCACTGAAAATCATCGGAGATGAAAATGAAAAATCAAAAACTACCACCAATACATCCCGGCAAAATTTTATTTGAAGAGTTTTTAGAGCCTCTCGGTATTAGCCAATATCGTTTAGCTAAAGACACATCCGTTCCTCCTAGACGAATTAACGAAATTGTACACCAGAAAAGAGCAATTACTGCTGACACAGCCCTTCGACTAGGGATATTTTTCAATATGTCACCTCATTTTTGGATGAATCTTCAGAGTAGGTATGAATTGGAAAAAGCGGAAGATCTGCTCGAAGATAAACTTAGTAATGAAGTTCAGAGGTATGAAACAGCATAATCTGCAAGGTCATTTGGGGTCATTATGTTGACAACTTGTCTCCCAATTATCTAACCAATTCCGCAATCTTCCCGTCCTTTTTCCAGCTTTCCCGCAACCTTTTCCGCTCCTTCCTTACCGCGCTATAGCCCACACTGAACAGCTCACTGTTCTCCGGTCCACGGAGTCCGTCATGGCGAAATAACAGATCCATGGCCAAGCTCCGTAAATTTCTCTTCTCGTGCTTTCTTGTATCTCACTCCTTGCCTGCACTTAAGTCAGATAGTATCTGTCCATAAATTGGGAAACGCATGGGAAACGGGGACACAGGGAAACGGGGACAGATTTATTTTATCTGATCACCATGCGTTGCATGGTGGAACCAGCGCTCTTCTTCCCTGCCAAAATCAGCGGCGTAAAAGTCGACAAAATCAGCGGCTGAAATTTAGCCACTGACATCTTCTTCTTCCTCATTTTCTTTTCCGCTTCTTAAAAACCTGATGCACATCAGGTGAATTTTCTTCTATTTTTTCCTTTGTAGTTTCTTTTTGTTCTTGTTTTTCAACAAGTACGTCTCTCAAGCCGTGGAGGTGAGAGTGAAACAGGCCACATTTCGATGCGCCTGTTGCAGGCGGATTCTGCCAAGAGACTCAAGGGTGAAAAATCAACGATATTGCGGTGTCAAGGCTTGTCAGCGCGCAAGAAAGCGCAAGTGGCAACGGGAAAAGCTGGAAATGGACCCCGATCACCGGGCCAACAAGCGAGAGAGTCAACGAGCCTGGCAGAGCAAAAATCCTATCTACCGGCAGAAGTATCGCGGGAAAAACCCAGATTATTGTGAACGTAATCGACAACTGCAGCAGGTAAGGGACAGGGCGAAGCGCCAGGCGGCAACCGCTGAAGTCCATCTTGCAAAGATGGACACGTTAGAGCACATATTAAACGATACATCAATGACATATTTCATTTCAGCCAGCCTGGGAAATCTTGCAAAGATGGACGCGTTACCAGTCAAAATCATCCCAATTACACCTGGATAACGCGTCTTGCAAAGAAGGACTCGATAGCCTCCGACCTGAAGATACGCTATCGTACTCAAAAAGGAGGTCTATCATGAGAAACGCACTTCTTCCCCAGTGCAGGGGATGGGGTCAAATCTTTACTGTTGACAACCTGTCTTCCAACTTTCACTTACAAACATACATTTTTGTTAGGTTGTGTTGTATTTGGAGGAAGTCTACGGAGCTAGGTGGAGGGGGCTTGGATTATGTAATATCTTCTAGAATTACATGTAATTGTTTTTTTAAAATTGGGAGGTTGTTCTCCACAACATTCCAAACGGTAGCTAAATCAACGCCCATGTAGTCATGGATGAGCACATCTCTCAAACCTGCGATATTTCTCCATTGGATGTCAGGATATTGGTTTTTAAAGGTTTACTTATTCGTTTAGATGCCTCACCAAGGATTTCGAGATTTCTAATAATAGCATCCTGCCAATGCGATACAGCTAAAAACTCCTCCTTTCCAACACTCGAATACGATTCAATTTTCTTTATAGAATCGATCATATGCCGGATATACGCCAGATCGCTTTTCATAAGGATATCGCTTCGGCAAGAATCTGAGGGGCCATGTAGGGAGATATTCCTTTTTCGGTAACGATATCAACTTTTCGTCCCATTAAATCCTCAAGATCATGCTTGAGGGAGATGATATCAAAAAGGGATCGGTCCGGTTCCAAAACGATGAGAAAATCAATATCGCTATTTATGTTTTCTTCTCCTCGGGCAAAAGAGCCAAAAACACGAATTGATTGAACACCATGGCTACCGGCGATTCTTTTTATAGATTCACTGTGCTTTTGTAGAAGTTTTCCCATAATCTATTGGTCCTTAATTCCAGGCTGTTGCTACCCATGACGTAAACAACGATAGTTTCCATCAGGGAAAAAGGGCTCCTTTACCCACTTCAGAAATGATTCCCCGACAATGATACGAAGGTGTGGTCTTAAATCACTCCTGCATGAGTCTTCGAAGTGTTGGAAGTTCCTTATTTATTATAACCCAAACGGTTTCTGTATCAATTCCAAGATAATCATGGACTAAGATGTTGCGCAACCCGGAGATTTTATGCCATTCAATTTCTGAATGCCGGGATTTGAATTCCTCTGAAAGACGCTGGGTCGATTCTGCCAACACCTGTAAGTTTCTCAACACAGCATCTTGTATCAGCGATGACGACATAAACTGGTTTTGATCAATTCCGGCGATATATGAGTGTATTCGATCAATACATTCACGAATATGGATAACATACAGGTCGTCACTTTTCATAAGGGTTCGGCTTCATCTAAAATTTCCTTTTTTATGAACCAATGAAGCCCGTTCACAGTGACGACATCCACCTTTCTCCCTAACAGTTGCTGGAGATCAAAAACCATACCGCCAAGGTCCAGTAAACTTCTATCTTTGTCAAGGTCCACCAAAAAATCGACATCACTGTCAGGTCTTTCCGTCTCTTTACTTACTGAACCAAAAATACGTATATTATGCGCACCATAACGGTTGGCAATCTGGATGATTTCTTCACGGCGCTTTCTGAGAACATTTTTGAATGGCATTATATAGTATCTCGTAAATGGACGTTAAAAAAAGATATCATTAACCAAAAAAACACAATAACATAAGACACATATCTAGCTATTCACGGGTATTCGGGGGACAGTATATCTAACTCCTGCCTTTCTTTGGACCATGTTTTTGTGGCCTCACAAGTCTTCTTGATGTTTTTCGGCTCTTGCAAAGATAAATATACAGCCTCCGAAACTCAAAACCCGGAGCTCAAACGGAACTCCTTATAACTTATAACGCCTGAGCGCTTACTCCAATCCTGATTAAAGCGTTGTTGAATTTTTTGTCAAAGGTGGCAATTTGTGCTCCCTTTGTTTTCTTACAACAGGCAGCAAGAACAGCATCACCGTAATCCGGAATGCTTTCCGGCCAGAGTGAAAGAAGTGCTTGCATATCCACATCAGAGGTATAGGTCACTCCAGGCATGGATATCAGGTCTGCAACCATCTGTTGAACGTTTTCCGCTTTTAATGAATATACACTGGTGAGGACATACACAAACTCACTGACAACATGATGATGGCATATAACCATGTTCTTTAATCGCCGGGATTTGTTGAGAAGTGCTGCAATCTTCTCCTGTTGGGCAGCATTTCGATCGCTGACAAAAGAAATCAGGCAGTTGGTATCAATAATAATTTTTCTCATGCGTGCCTGTCTGCTCGTTTTTTTCTTGCCCGCTGAATATCTACCTGAATATCCCCTTCCCCAACATGAATTGAGTTTTTGTATTTCAAAAAATCAGCTTGGGGGGAAGTTACAATAATACGTCCGTCTTCCACTTTCCATTCCAAAGCATCGCTCACCGAAAGGGAAAGCTGTTCTCTGATTTTTTTCGGAATTGTGGTTTGAAATTTTGACGAGATAACAGTTTGCATGGTTTTTTCTCCCTTGATTTTAATTCTTACATTTTTACTATAAGGTAAGAAAAAATATCTGTCAAACTGAAACCCGGGGTGGGGTCAAATCTTTATTGTTGACATCAATTTCTTTCCGGATTTTTGATATATCGAAGGACTTATGGGTTCAAATCTGCTATTGGCTTCAGAAAACGAAAAGCGAAAGGGCAAGTCTGCTTTCTAACCATACCGCCTGATGACCTGATTAGTAACCAACCTCTTTCTGATGGCGTACAGCAACTATCACAGCGACTCTACCATCATAATGATACAATACCAAGTAGCCACTATGGCCAAAATCAATAGGCCATTCCCGATATTCAGGCTCCATTTCTTCAGCAGGACGTCCAACTTCCGGATGTTGTAAAATGATTTGCACACCAGACCGAATCGCTTGTACTGCACGTTTTGCCACATCTCTATTTTTTTCGGCAAGAAAACGATACATCCGCTGAACATCGCGTAACGCAGACGGCGACCAGATCAGACGTGACACTCAGGCGGCTCCAAGTCTTGACCCTCTTCCAGCTTTGCAAGCCAGGCATCCGCCTCTTCCAATGTTACATGCAACCCAGTGGTCTGATATTCATTCCATGCCAAAAGAGCATCCTGTCGGAACGATTCGCATTTTTCTTCTCTTTCAACATACTGAAGTATAGCTTCTTTCATTAGCCAATGCGTTGAACGGTGCTTGAGTTCAGCAAGCCGCTTCATGCGATCTTTTGTTTCCTGTTCAATTTTTACGGCGACAGCTGTAGTGCCCATAATAGTCCTCACTGGTATTCTTATTTATTTATAGGTATTACTATTATATACTATTTCAAAAAAGTCAATAGAAGGAGACTTGTGGGGTCATTATGTTGTGACTTACATTATGTTGCGAGTTCCGATCTGCATCCATGAATATTCTTCATAAGGTCATAAAGCAATTAAAATTCCTTATACTTCTCTCTTTTGCTTGTCTATCTGGTTCTTGTACTTTTCTATTTTCTCTCTGATATTGCAAGATATTCTTAACTGATCCAGGCAGTCGGGGTAGGGTGTGCCGGAGGGACACCATGGCTCGGACATTCACCTGTAAATGTTGGCACCGAAGCTGGGGTCGGGCCACGGTAAGTTCCTGTTTTACAGAACAGCCTCTTGATTAACGGCCATATTTACGGTTAATATCGCGATTTTCAGTGAAAAAAAACATAGACAGATATTGAACTATTCCGGCTAAGACAGGCTATGGAAAGAGCCAAAAGGCTCTATTTACCTGGGTAGATACGGCATATCACACATCAGTGCCATAAGAGAGATTTTCTGCTCAAACTGATGTTGAACGGCAGAGATGGCTCCACTGGCTTTATGAAGCCCGGAAAGGATATGGTTTGGTTGTTCTGAATTTTACAGTAACCTCAAACCACATACACTTGCTTGTATTTGATGATAAAGATCAAGACGTCATGCCTCAATCGATCAAGCTGATTGATGACAGAACAGGTCAGGAATACGTTCAACGTTATTCCCCGGAACAACAATAACGTCTTGCGTTATTGTTTCGACGTGTTATTATATTGTTATGATTAAATCATTCAAGTGCAAAGAGACCAGAAAGATCTTTGGTAGAAAATTCTCCAAGAAGCTACCTATTGGCATCCAGGAAAGTGCAAGGCAAAAATTGGTAATTTTAGATGCAGCTACATCGCTTAATGATTTACGGGTTCCCCCTGGAAACAGGCTTGAAGAATTACAAGATGACAGAAAGGATCAACACAGTATCAGAATCAATAACCAGCGGCGCATTTGTTTTGAATGGAAAAATGGTGATTCATTTAATGTAGAAATTATTGACTATCACTGAAAATCATCGGAGATGAAAATGAAAAATCAAAAACTACCACCAATACATCCCGGCAAAATTTTATTTGAAGAGTTTTTAGAGCCTCTCGGTATTAGCCAATATCGTTTAGCTAAAGACACATCCGTTCCTCCTAGACGAATTAACGAAATTGTACACCAGAAAAGAGCAATTACTGCTGACACAGCCCTTCGACTAGGGATATTTTTCAATATGTCACCTCATTTTTGGATGAATCTTCAGAGTAGGTATGAATTGGAAAAAGCGGAAGATCTGCTCGAAGATAAACTTAGTAATGAAGTTCAGAGGTATGAAACAGCATAATCTGCAAGGTCATTTGGGGTCATTATGTTGACAACTTGTCTCCCAATTATCTAACCAATTCCGCAATCTTCCCGTCCTTTTTCCAGCTTTCCCGCAACCTTTTCCGCTCCTTCCTTACCGCGCTATAGCCCACACTGAACAGCTCACTGTTCTCCGGTCCACGGAGTCCGTCATGGCGAAATAACAGATCCATGGCCAAGCTCCGTAAATTTCTCTTCTCGTGCTTTCTTGTATCTCACTCCTTGCCTGCACTTAAGTCAGATAGTATCTGTCCATAAATTGGGAAACGCATGGGAAACGGGGACACAGGGAAACGGGGACAGATTTATTTTATCTGATCACCATGCGTTGCATGGTGGAACCAGCGCTCTTCTTCCCTGCCAAAATCAGCGGCGTAAAAGTCGACAAAATCAGCGGCTGAAATTTAGCCACTGACATCTTCTTCTTCCTCATTTTCTTTTCCGCTTCTTAAAAACCTGATGCACATCAGGTGAATTTTCTTCTATTTTTTCCTTTGTAGTTTCTTTTTGTTCTTGTTTTTCAACAAGTACGTCTCTCAAGCCGTGGAGGTGAGAGTGAAACAGGCCACATTTCGATGCGCCTGTTGCAGGCGGATTCTGCCAAGAGACTCAAGGGTGAAAAATCAACGATATTGCGGTGTCAAGGCTTGTCAGCGCGCAAGAAAGCGCAAGTGGCAACGGGAAAAGCTGGAAATGGACCCCGATCACCGGGCCAACAAGCGAGAGAGTCAACGAGCCTGGCAGAGCAAAAATCCTATCTACCGGCAGAAGTATCGCGGGAAAAACCCAGATTATTGTGAACGTAATCGACAACTGCAGCAGGTAAGGGACAGGGCGAAGCGCCAGGCGGCAACCGCTGAAGTCCATCTTGCAAAGATGGACACGTTAGAGCACATATTAAACGATACATCAATGACATATTTCATTTCAGCCAGCCTGGGAAATCTTGCAAAGATGGACGCGTTACCAGTCAAAATCATCCCAATTACACCTGGATAACGCGTCTTGCAAAGAAGGACTCGATAGCCTCCGACCTGAAGATACGCTATCGTACTCAAAAAGGAGGTCTATCATGAGAAACGCACTTCTTCCCCAGTGCAGGGGATGGGGTCAAATCTTTACTGTTGACAACCTGTCTTCCAACTTTCACTTACAAACATACATTTTTGTTAGGTTGTGTTGTATTTGGAGGAAGTCTACGGAGCTAGGTGGAGGGGGCTTGGATTATGTAATATCTTCTAGAATTACATGTAATTGTTTTTTTAAAATTGGGAGGTTGTTCTCCACAACATTCCAAACGGTAGCTAAATCAACGCCCATGTAGTCATGGATGAGCACATCTCTCAAACCTGCGATATTTCTCCATTGGATGTCAGGATATTGGTTTTTAAAGGTTTACTTATTCGTTTAGATGCCTCACCAAGGATTTCGAGATTTCTAATAATAGCATCCTGCCAATGCGATACAGCTAAAAACTCCTCCTTTCCAACACTCGAATACGATTCAATTTTCTTTATAGAATCGATCATATGCCGGATATACGCCAGATCGCTTTTCATAAGGATATCGCTTCGGCAAGAATCTGAGGGGCCATGTAGGGAGATATTCCTTTTTCGGTAACGATATCAACTTTTCGTCCCATTAAATCCTCAAGATCATGCTTGAGGGAGATGATATCAAAAAGGGATCGGTCCGGTTCCAAAACGATGAGAAAATCAATATCGCTATTTATGTTTTCTTCTCCTCGGGCAAAAGAGCCAAAAACACGAATTGATTGAACACCATGGCTACCGGCGATTCTTTTTATAGATTCACTGTGCTTTTGTAGAAGTTTTCCCATAATCTATTGGTCCTTAATTCCAGGCTGTTGCTACCCATGACGTAAACAACGATAGTTTCCATCAGGGAAAAAGGGCTCCTTTACCCACTTCAGAAATGATTCCCCGACAATGATACGAAGGTGTGGTCTTAAATCACTCCTGCATGAGTCTTCGAAGTGTTGGAAGTTCCTTATTTATTATAACCCAAACGGTTTCTGTATCAATTCCAAGAATTTCCTTTTTTATGAACCAATGAAGCCCGTTCACAGTGACGACATCCACCTTTCTCCCTAACAGTTGCTGGAGATCAAAAACCATACCGCCAAGGTCCAGTAAACTTCTATCTTTGTCAAGGTCCACCAAAAAAAGGAGTCGATGGTAAATCCTGCGGTGTAATCAATTATCAAATCAATACATTCCAATGCTGTAAAAATGTAGACCGATTTGTCTTTCATAATGTCACAGCCCCTTGCAGAACCCTCTGAGATAGATGCTTATTTAACGCCCGAGAGCTGACAACATCTACTTTACGATCAAGCTTAATTGTCAGTTCATCAATCAGAGCGACGTGATCGAACAATGTTGCCCCAGCCTGAAAATCAACCAGAAAATCAATGTCGCTATCCGACCGATCTTCACCACGAGCCACTGATCCGAACAGCCGGACGTTTTCTGCGTGATAGCGATTTGCAATCGCTATAATTGACTCCCTCTCCTGCCGTAATTTTTCTATCAAACGGGCCATATTTTTTATCTCCATAGAGCTTGGGGCCAGGCTGTTTTATGTCTATCCTGCGTATCCCTGTTCAGACACAATACCTAAAAGAGGTCTTCCGTTGTTTTTAACAATTTGTTTGTTATGTAGGATAAAATGGGATCGAACCAATAGATATTACCACTGTATCAGAACAATGCTGAACATACGCTATTGTATGTTACTTATTTCACTGAATTTGTCAAACCATTTGAACATCACAATTCGTAAACCCCGATGAACGGGACTCTGTTAAGTACCCCTTTGAGGATGAAAGTCTTTCCTGGAAACCTGTATTGAGTTCCTTATTTCTTTTCATGGTGTAAATTATAGCCATTTTGACCTATTTGGTCGACAGAAATACTAAAAAAAGGGGGAGTTAGGAACAGGGATTTTGTTGAACAGCTGCGAGATGAAAATAGTCTTCAGCAAAAGATGACAATGGGACTACAAATGCCTGAATCGGCCACTCAGTTTAAAAAATATTTTGGTTGTGAGAAGAACGGAATGAGGGATTGGGGTCATTATGTTGACAGCTTGTATTCCAACTTTCTCGCCAGCTCTGCAATCTTCCCGTCTCTTTTCTTGCTTTGCCGCGACCTTTTCCGCTACAAGCTTACCGCGCTATAGCCCACACCGAACAGCTCACCGATCACCGCTCCATCCGGTCCACAGAGTCCGCCACAACGAAATAACAGATCCATGGCAAACTTCGTAGGTTTCACTTCTAGTATGGAAAACGGGGTCAAATCTTTATTGTTGACAACTTGTGTCCCAACCTTCTCTCTAGTTCTACAATCTTCCCATCTTTTTCTTGCTTTGCCTCAACCTTTTCCACTCCAGGTTTGCCGCGCTATAGTCCACACCGAACAGCTCACCGATCTCAGTCAACGGAGTCCGCTATAGCGAAATAACAGATCCATGGCCAAGCTCCGTAAATTTTTCTTCTCGTGCTTTCTGGTATCTCACTCCTTGCCTGCACTTAAGTCAGATAGTGGAAAACGGGGACAGATCTATTTTATCTGAGGAAAACGGGGACAGATCTATTTTATCTGATGTAAATGACAACCGAAAATTGACCACCTGTGATCACCATACGTTGCATGGTAACTCTCCGGCGACCGCGCCACCATCCAGCTATGGTTCTTGCTTAACAAGTGCGGCTTGCTTTGTATCGGGATACGACGAATTTATGGTGAAATTCCCGCGGTTCCAACGCTCCCCTGGTCGTGCGCCACTGGATAATGATTTTTCACAAAAATTCGGGACATTCCCTAGTTTCGCATTAAAATCTGCAGAAAGACGCTGAGTTGATTCGGCCAGAACTTGAGGATTTCGAAGAGTATTTCAAATCTTTATTGTTGACACCTTATCCTCCAACTTTCTCTCCAGTTCTGACCTGAGTTTGGGTTTTGTAAAAACACAATATCCAAACCCAAGCTAAAAAAAGGCATGACTACCTGTTGGGAACCCGGTCTGCGTATCCCAGAACAGATTATCAATCTCCACTTCTCGTGAAAATGCCAGGCAAGACAATTTTTTGTAAAGGTGAGAGTTTTGATTTTCTTGTAGAAAAAGAGAGTTATCAACTCGAACTTTGTCTATAATAGAGATCCTAATCCTGTCCATGCAGGACTGCTACCCAAACTCGCCGAATGATAATGGAGCAGGTATATACATGCCGCCTATGGGTCACAGTAGCCGGATAAATCTGTTGAAAGAGATTGTCGAATTTCCTGAAATTCATTATACCACTATCAACATGATAGTTGCTTCACCCATAAGATACTGCTAAATCCTTAAAGGACCAAAACGATATGCTTGACATTGCCCAGAACATTCTCACCCACATCAACTTTTATAGTATTTCCTTACTTATACTGGCGGCTGTTTTTCTGCTTTGTTTATTTAGTGCTGAATTCAAGAAAAATTTTTTGTTTCCCCAACAAATATTTTTCCTTATCTGGCTCTTCTTCTTTGGGTACCACATATATACCGGAAAGAGTTTGTATTCTGCGATGTCAACTCCTTCACAGAAAGAAATTGAAGCCGCCAAATATGAAAAACATATGATTGACGGAAGACCGGTATATTATAATAAGGAAACAGGGGAGGTAATGAAAAATCCTCCGCAAAACTGAATCGGGAGAAAGTGGAAAGATGGTGCTGATTGCTGAGGTATACGACATACCTGGACAGCGGCGACAAATGGTTTAAGAGTGAAATTGGGGTCATTCTTTATTGTTGACAACTTGTCTCCCAACCTTCTCTCCATGCGTATTCCGGGGACATCCATGATAAGTATTGTCAAGGGGAAAACGGAGATTTCCCGTT
>CAYZQI010000147.1:0-11852 GCA_964480455.1 uncultured Cytophagaceae bacterium | reverse complement strand
CCCAAAAAATAGCCGTGTAAATCGGAGCTATCTGCGCGCTAGGTATCCAATCCTTGTCTATGGCATAGTAAGCAAATTTTTTTGACGAGATAACTCAAATATAATAAACTAAAAAGCATATCGTACTCAAAAAGTAGCTCCAAAGAGTTGCAATGGAGTAGAGACTGTCGTAGTCCAGTTATATGGATATTTTTCTGTAAAATGAATGACTATTCGTTTTCTTTACCTAGTATGCGCAAGGCAAGTTTGTTAAAATTTTCTTGTCCTAGTACTTCTTCTGCAAATTGCTTGGCAAGGGGTGCTTCTAGTACTCCTTCGTCATAAAAACTGAGGGCATATTCCTTCAGAAGCCAGTCTTTGGGGTCAAGCTCAATGGCTTTCAAAATATGGTAAAGCCCTGCCTTATGCCCTTGCTTGATATGCCCCATAGATTCAGAAATGATGCAAGCCGCTACTTTATGCCAAAAAGCACTAGGAGCCTGTATGAGTTGGGCATTGACAAAGGTATAGACCAAAATACCTGCTTCCTGCTCGGCGATTTGATGCAAAAACCTCGTAACCTGCAAGGGCTTTACCTCTTTGGTAAGCAATACGCTCGCTGCTGAGAATTGGTGGTTCAACAGCAAGTCCGAAAATTGTTGCTGTAATTTTTCTTCATTAGAATTATCCATAGTATTTTTATCAATTAGATGAAATGGAAATCGTAGTACAAAATCGTAAGTGTATTCAAACCAAAAGTATTGAATACAGGAATGTGTAAAGAATAATAATTCTTTTTAAAAGTAGTATTTTTTTGATAAAAATAAAAATTTTTTATTTTTTGTATCAAAAGATGTAATTTGGCAACAAAAATAAATCTTAACTAATCAAATTTATGTACTTGATAAAAAAAATCACCCATTTTTTGCTATTTGCTAGTTTGGTACTGCTGCTCCCTGTATGCACAGGCAACCCTAGCCAAGAAAAAAATGAAGAAATACCTACTGATACACTTGTTTCAGATAGTACACAAGCTACTAGCGATAAAAAAAACGAAGTGCCTACCCCAGAGGATAGAAAATTTAATGACCTTGCTCGCTTTATCTCAGGCCTACCACCTGAGGAAGGTAGTGAATTTGCAGAACTTAGTAAAAATCCTGCTTGGGTGAGTTTTGCACAAAAGACCGAAACACAGTGGAAAAACATTGATGCCAATAAGCTGCCCAAAATGATTCAGTGGCGTAACCAAGAACTCAAAGAAGCTAACCAAGCCAAAGGGTTACTTTTCTACCCCTTCAGCGGACCTGATTTTATGCACGCATCTATCTTTTTTCCAGAGGCAAAAACCATCGTGATGATAGGGCTGGAACCCATCGGTAATCTCCCTAATTTTGAAAAAATAACCGAAAAATCTGTAGCAGGATACTTCAACGGCATTCAGCGCGCACTTTACTCTATCTTGAATGTGAGCTTTTTCAGAACTATCTCAATGGCAGAAGACTTTACAGGTAAAGTAGTAAGCGACATAGATGGCACATTACCTATCTTGATGTTCTTCATCACCCGTACTAATCATAGGCTCTTGTATTATGAAAAGGTGGCTATCAACCCCGAAGGAAAGCTAGTGCCAGCAGAAGAAATCAAATCTGATACAACCTACTACGGCACAAAAATAGCCTTTCAGCGCAACGATAAGCCTGAAGAGCGCAAAACGCTGTATTACTTTGCAGGCAATCTCCAGAACACCCCCTATGTAGCGCGTAGCGGGCTGAGTGCAGGAGGGCTTGAGCAACGTACTGACTTCAGAAAATACCTAGAAAGCCTAAACATTAGCACTACTTACATCAAATCTGCTTCTTATCTAATGCACAGAGATACTTTTAGTATTTTGCGCAAACTTATTTTGAGCAAAAGCAAACATTACCTTCAAGATGACTCGGGTATTCCTCTTAGATTTTTTGATAAAGAAAAATGGGCACTGACATTCTATGGTAGCTATTATTCACCCATAGCACTTTTCAAGGAGCGTTATCAGGCAGATTTACGTCAGATTTATCAAGTAGGAGAGGGGATAAGACCTTTGCCTTTTGGGATAGGCTATCAATACCAAGCAGGCACTTCTAACCTTATGCTTGCCACAAAGCATGAGTAAGATTGGTACCAGCACTTTTTTTTGACTGATAATCATTCAGCAATAGATTTTAATGTTTCACCATCAAAACTACTCTTTTGTAATTTTGCCACAAAATGGGGCAATTTCTTTAGATTTAAGAAAAAAAACATTCAAAAATATTTTTTTCCGTTTCTAATCTTTAGTTTTAGCCTCTCAAAATAACTCAATAAAAATTCTCAAAACTGTGAAAAAACGGATTGTCAAAGACTACGACCAACTGCCCGAGGCAGTACTTACAGAACTCAAATTAAAGTATCCTAATGGTTTTTCAGAATATCTCATCAGGTTTACCAATGCGCAAGGCAAGAAGGTTTCTGCTTTGCCTTTTGAGACCGAAGAAATCTATTACTTGGTAAGAATGACCGAAGAAGAAGCTATCCAAATCATAGAAGACGACGAAGATTATGATGAATTTGGCAACCTTAGTGATGATTTTGGCTCAGATGAAGCAGAAGGAGTCATTAATGCTGATGAAGAGGAAGCACTTGAAGTAGCTGATGATACCAATGATGATGATGATGAAGATGATGATGACGATTATTAAATGCTCGGCTTTTTTGTACATCAACCGAGCATTTAATTGATTTTAACTCTTATCACTTACTTGCGAAGTTACCTCCTCTGGAAGTGCTTTGGTAGTACTTTCCTCATCTTCTGATAAGGAGATGTTGGGAGTACTTGCTTGAATGATAGAAGGTGTATCTGTGCTCTTCTTTAGCATTTTTAACACTCTCCTTGATTTTTTGATAAGTTCTTCAATGTCTTCGGCTGTGCCATTTTGCAATAAAATTTCGTCTGCTTTGTCAGTAGGTATTGCTTGTTCTACTCTTCTTATGAAGTCGCTTAGTATATTCATATAATTGATAAATGCATCATAAGGCGAGGGGTAAGGATTGAAATAGTTGTGTACTTCTTCATCTGCCATATATTTTGTGCTCATGTAGTAGAAGTGTTCGCTTGCTTGCAAGTAAAGCCAATCACGCTGTATGGATTTATCTTTGATTTTGAGGACAATAGGCTGTAGTTTGTATAATTTATGAAAAGCATCTTCTTGCATTTCATTGCCTAGCCAAGCGGTGAGGTCTTTTTCTACATCAGACCAGGAGATGGTGTTGGGCACGTGTAAGGGAGCTTTGGGGATATGATTTTGCAAAACCTCAGAGGGAGTAGCCAATCTAAAATCTGAATGTTTTGCCAGTGTGTTGGGAAGTGCTTTGAGAAACTCCATAATGCCGCTCTCTACTCTATGATGCTCTCCAAAACTCTCATAAGCCACTGTGAGATTGACTATTTTGTCGCTTGTTTCTAAGCCATTGAGCCACGAGACGTACTTTTCAGTGGTGAGTGGCCAGGCTGCCCAATTGCGGTCTGAAAACCTGAACGCAATGTCGTCGCTAAGTTCATAATGGCGCAACAAGATTTTGAGCTTAGGGTTGAGAGGGTTGTAATACATAAAGTGTGGGCTTTTCCAGCCCAGTACGTGGTTAGCACCCTCGGTCAAGATACCATTAAAGCCCAAATTTGCTACTAACTCTCCGATACGGTCATTATAAATCATCTCGGTATTTCTAAATACCTTCGGTGTTATGTCAAAGAGTCGTTTTAGTTTTTGGCTGTGTAGTTTTACTTGCTGCACAAAAGCCTCGTCATTGTTGAGCGAAGCAAGGGAGTGATTGTAGGTTTCTCCCACAAACTCTACATTGCCTGTTTTGGCGAGTTGCTGAAAACTCTCTATCACTTCTGGGGCATACATCTCTAGCTGGTCTAGGGCAGTGCCTGAGATAGAAAAACTTACCTTAAAATTATTGCCGTGCTGCTTAATGAGGTCAAGCAAAATCTGTTTGGTAGGTAAGTAGCAATTTTTGCTTACTTTTTTAATGATAGATTTATTTTTGAAATCATCATAATAATATGAATCTTTACCGATATCAAAAAAGTGATATTTTTTGAGGCGAAAAGGTTGATGAAGTTGAAAGTTGAGGCAAAGCGTTCTCATTTTTGGATTATTTTCTAGTTAAAAAAAGTATGTTCAAACAAGTAATTTTTGATGATTACAAACAAATTAAAGTGAAAAAGTATTTCATTTCCTTTTGGGTTGTATAATTATAAAACATTTTTGTCTTAACTCTCTTGCAAGCCTATGGGCTTACATAGCAAGTAAAAAGTCTGTCGTTGTACTTTATTTAGTACTTCTTTTGCCTTTATTTGTAATGCGAAAGCAAAGAAGATTAATACAGAAGCATCACCCCAATTATGTGGCTACTTCTGCATAGATTTGGCTCACTTCGCGTGCGGGTACTTCCCAGACAAGGCTATCTACTTCGCTACGCCCATACTTTCTGAAAAGGTTGGCAATTCCACTGTAGTTCAAAATGCCATAAATGGCATCGGCAGTTGCTTGAATATCCCAAAAATCTACTTTGATGGCATATTTTAAGATTTCAGATACACCCGACTGCTTAGAAATCACCACAGGCACGTTGTTGCGCATAGCTTCTAAGGGAGAGATACCAAACGGTTCTGAGACCGAGGGCATCACATAGACATCACTTATGGAAAGCATTTGGTTGACTTCTTTGCCTTTCAAGAAGCCAGTAAAGTGAAATCTATCTCCTATGCCCAACTCTGCCACACGCTTGACGATATTGGGGAGCATATCGCCGCTGCCTGCCATCACAAACCGCACATTGGGCATTTGTTTTAATACCAAGAAGGCAGTTTCTACAAAATACTCAGGACCTTTTTGCATTGTAATTCTGCCCAAGAAGGTTACTATTTTATCGCCAATATGTTTTACAAAGACTTCTTTTTCATTTTCAAGTGGTTTGACAGCATTATACACTGTGTTGATTTTTTGGGCGTCAATGCGGTATTTTTCTATGGCAATATTCTTGGTAAGATTGCTTACTGCCAGCACGCGGTCGGCAAATTCCATGCCTTTTTTTTCTATTTCAAAAACACGCTGATTAACAAAACGCCCGCTTCGGTCAAATTCTGTGGCGTGGAGGTGCACCACAAGCGGTTTGCCACTTACTTTCTTGGCATTGATACCAGCTTGATAGGTAAGCCAATCGTGAGCGTGTATCACATCAAACTCGAATTGACTGGCAATTTGGGCAGCTACCAAGGAGTAATTATTGACCTCGTCATATAGTTTTGCACCATAACTCCCTTCAAACTCAAAATAACCTTCGCTATGTGTTTCTCTTACCTCATTATCTTCTCTTTGTACATGGCTTTGGGTAGTATGAAAGCCATTTTCTACTGCTGTGGGAAGCATAAGGTTGCCTACACGGATATAATCTTGCGAGTGTCCACTATTTTTATAAAAATAACCAATTTTTTTGAGTGAGATAGCGGAAGCACTAATGAGCTGTGCGATGCTTTGGTCTTCATCGCCATAAGTTTTGGGTACTACAAAAAGTATCTCAAGGTTGGTATGCGCCAGCCCTTCGGTCAGCCCAAAGCAAGCAGTTCCTAGTCCTCCGATAATATGTGGGGGGTATTCCCAGCCAAGCATAAGTACTCTCATAAAAGGTCATTTTGTATTTCTAGTGATAGTTGTGGGGCATGTTGTTGATAGTCTTGAATCATATCTCTGATTCTGAGCAACTCAGCGATACTCCAAGCCTGCGAGATGGCACCATTGGGGCGGTGTGGTGGGTTGCCGTCATATACTTCTGAAACCGAGCCAACGCCATGTGTCCACATATCTTCTTCAAAATTTTGATAAATTTGTATTACCTGTCCTAGTTTGGTATGCCCATAGATTTTTAGGAGTCCCTCACAGAAAGCGCCTAAGAGCCACGGCCAAACCGTTCCTTGATGGTAGGCAGCATCTCTATATTCTAGGTCGCCTTCATAGATGCCCTTGTAGTCGGGGTGTGCGGGTGAGAGCGTGCGCAATCCTTTGGGCGTAAGTAGCTCATCTTCCACTACCTCAAGGATAGACTGCTTCATTTCCTCGCTTAGGGGAGTGTAGGGTAGTGAGGTGGCAAATACCTGATTGGGGCGCACAGCCCAATCTTTGTAAGTATGGTGTGTATAATCTGCTAGATAGCCTCTTGATTCACTCCAAAAGTTATTAATAAAAGCATCTGCAACCATTGGGGGTAGGTCTTGCCAGTTTGTTTGAAACTCTTTGTCTTTTTTGCTAATCTCTAGGGCAAAGCAAAGTGCATTGTACCAGAGGGCATTAATCTCCACGGGCAGCCCTACGCGAGGGGTAAATGCTTTGCCCGATTCGGTTGCGTCCATCCAAGTAAGTGCTTCTCCTTCATTGCCTACGTGAATCAGCCCAATTTCTAGCATGTGGATATTGTGTTCAGTACCGACTCTGTAGGCGTATAAAATACTCTTGATGTATTCGCCGTATTGATTCCACACAGCAGCGGGGTTTTTAGTATGTAAACAATACTGCTGCACTGCCCAGATAAACCACAGAGGAGCATCGGCAGAGTTGTAAAGAGGTGGATTTTTCTCACCATTGTTAATGAAAAGCCCTTTTTTGAGTTCTAATGTTTTGCTGTCTAGTATTTCTTTGCATTGGTTAGGCTCATTGAGGGCGAGCGTAAGCCCTGGCAAAGCTATGAAAGTATCTCTTCCCCATTTGCCAAACCAAGGGTAGCCTGCAATCAGCTCGGCACGATTACTTTTTTTGACTAAAAACTGTTGTGCAGAGTTGAGCAAGCAATTCTCAAAGCTATCTCTGGGGATACGTTTTTTGAGCTGTGCATCAAAAAGTTTTTTGAGTGTATGGCTAGGGTTTTCTTTCAGCCCTACACAAAATACAAAGCTATCTCCTTTTTTGAGCTCGACCTCAAAATATCCAATCGTGAATAAATCTTCGTGGTATTCATAGCCTCGTTTTTTTTCTTCTATGTACTCAAAATTATAATACCAATCTGGTGCAGGGATAAACTCTATTTTCTTTGAGCTTTGAAAATAAAGCGAAGGGTAATTGGGATAAATATGCGCTTTGATACCATTCTTTACCCAAGAAAATTCAAGGTCAGCATCTAGGTTGGCTTTACTGAGTTGATGGATAGGGCGGCAAGCTAAGAAGGGTTGTAAATTGAGCTTTATGGGGGCATCAGATTCACGTAAAGTGTAACGCACTAAGATACATTCATCTTCTTGTACGAGCAGAATATCACGGTCGAGACTTACACTACCTATGCCATAGCTAATGCGTGGGATAGGTTCTGCATTAAAATCTCTGACATACATGTGCCCTTTGGGGGCACAGTGCCCTCCCTTGTATTGGTGTATGGCAAGTGGGAAGCGATTGTTTTTATAAATGACGGTAGCATCTAGGGTAGAGAGAAGCACGTGGCGTTCGCCTCCAAATTCTTCTATGGGGCTGATGAGTAAGCCGTGGTACTTTCGGGTGTTACAACCTATGATGGTACTACTTGCAAAAGAGCCACTTCGGTTGGTACGTATGGTTTCACGAGCTAAGGAATATTCTAAATTGACTAACTCATTTTTATCAAATTTAAGGTAGCTCATTTTTGATGAATCAGGGGTTAAAAAATGATAGTTTGAAAAAGTAAGATACTATGATTTTCTTTGTATCAAAGCTACACATCATTTTACTTTTTTCAAAAAAATAGTTTAAATTCTACAAAAAACTTATTTGATTCTTTGACAATTTTTGTGATTGTGTGCGATAAGATGAGCTAAATACTGTTTAGAACATAAATGCCAGCGGACTGGAAGTCCGCTGCTACAGATTTCCACAAAAATTGTCAGACAACTACTTATTTTTATTTTTTGTAGAGTTTATTGTGGGCTGAAATAATTAGGAAGCTGGCAGGGGTATTTTAAAGTTTTTAGCTCATACTCTAGAAAACACAAAACAATCTTTTTAGACCGTAGTTTAGTGCATATCATATCAATTGATAGCAACACTTGATTTGATAAGAACATTTTTTAACGCTTATCTCTATAGCAGAAAACTTAGCCCTTATTGGTAGTAAAAATTCGCTATGCAAAATGAACAAAAACTCATAGCAGGTTGTCAGAAAGGCAAGCGCAATGCGCAAAAACAACTGTATGAAATGTATAGCAATTCTATGTTTGTAGTATCTTTGCGCTATGCTAAGGGACGTCTGGAAGCAGAAGATATTTTGCAAGAATCATTTATAAAGGTTTTTGAGAAAATAAAGAGTTTCAGGGGAGAAGTTCCTCTTGAGTTTTGGATAAAGCGCATTGTTATCAATACAGCACTTAACCACGAGCGAAGCAAACTGTATCAATACCCTTCGCACGACATCACAGAGATGGATAATCAACTACCTGATGCTGAGGTAATACTGTCGAGCTATAATTTCAAGGAATTGCTTGCTATGGTACAGCAACTCCCTGATAGAGCACAAGTGGTATTTAATTTGTACGCTATTGAAGGCTATCAACACAAAGAGATTGCAGAAATGCTCAACATCACAGAGGGTACTTCAAAATCTCAGTATGCAAGGGCAAAACTACTATTACAAGAAATGATTAAAAAGCACGAAACGGTGCAATGAGAGATTCAGAAGAAGAAGAAGACAAATTCGCCCAAGAATGGCGAAAAGCATTTGAAGATGCCGAACTCCCCCCTAGTCCGGTGGTTTGGTCAGAGATAGAAAACCGACTTGATAAAGGTACAGGTTGGTACAGATGGCGCAATGTTTTCCTAAAAAAAAGCATCTTATTGCCGCTGCTTCTACTCATGCCAGTTGCTTATTTTGTATGGTATGTACCTCAGCAATACCAAACAAATTTACCCAAAGCAACAGACACACGCAACCAGACGCATAAAACCTCTTCTCAGAAAAGTAGAAAGCAGTACACTACTCAAAATAATAATGCGCAAGTACCTAAAAATCAGGAGCTTAGTAATCAAAGTGAGCAAACTAAACCTACTTCGCAAAATGCTCAGTCAACACTGCAAGCGCAACACAGCAGTCAGTCTTACAGACTTGTAGTGTCTTCCAACACAGAAGATAGTCTAGGGTTGGCAGATCCTGCTGTGTTTCAACAACCTATTGCAGGTCAGGAGAAAGAAATCAAGGGCAATGCATTTCAGCCTAGCTCAAACCAGCCACAAATCACAAATGAGGGATTTGCCAAACTGGTGCAACTACAGCATTTAGACAAAAAACTACTCAATAGGCAATATTATGTGCATCAGTTAGAATACCGTACTAATCACTTAGATACAGCTTTTTTTATGGCATGTCAAAAAAATGCTGCTACGCCCCATATTTCACGCCTGAGTATCGAGGTGGCGTTCAGCCCAGTAATAACTGACTTGAATCAAAATTTTGATTACCAAAATTACCTCAAAGATTACTTACAACTGCACAATATTCAGAATGTAACTATTGATGACTTCTTTGTGGATTTAGAAGAGCAAACACAATATAAAAGTGCTTTTTCTGTCTCCGCACGGCTTGTATATGCCCCCAAAGCTAGGTTGAAGTTGCGTACAGGAGTGGTATATCATTCGCTACAAACTACTTTACAAACCAACGCAATTTTCGTGAATGAGCAAAATGAGCAAATTTTTTCACTCAGCAACCAGCTCAACAGCGGAAGCATGGGTGATGTCAATATCGCACGCACAATTACCACCAATTCAAATTATAACCCTAATGTGTATCACACCATTTCGCTCAATAATTACAATGAAGCAAAATCTATCGTACTTGAGCAAAGTACACAATACTTAAAGATACCTTTTGAGATAGGCGATAGCTTCTCTTTGGGTAGAAACTTTAGCCACACACTTTGGGCTGGGCTAAGCCTTGATGTGTTATTGGGCAGCACTACACATCAAGCTGAACAAAATATGCCCTCTACAAAGGTAAATACACACAAAAAGCTGAATACATCTTTCTCTTTGAGGTGGCAAGGCAATTATCATTTGAATAAAAAATGGACACTTTTTGTAGAGCCATTTTATGAAAGAGGAATTGGCAATTATGCCAAATCAGGAAGCTATCTACGCATTAGCCCCCAAAACTATGGTGTGGGTATGGGTATCAACTTAAAATTATAGCTTGGCTGATACACAAAAGCAGTTTTTATTTTTTAAAAACTGCTTTTGTGTGTGTTTGAAATTGAAAAGGACAGGCTTAAAAACATTTACGCTGTTACTTCATCTTTCTTTTCATGACCGATAAAGCTCTTATAATTTACCGAATCAATTACCATTTTGGCAATAATCTCACGCATTACTTCTGAAGAACCTCCTCCGATAGTTCCAACGCGACTGTCTCTAAACATACGTGCGATTTTGTAATCTTCTATGAAGCCATAACCCCCAAACATTTGCAAGCACTTGTACATGGTCTGGTCGGAGAGCTCTGAGGCGAGTAGTTTTGCCATAGAGGCCTCTTTGACGGCATATTTGCCATCATTGTGCATACGACAGACATGGTAAACAAAGTATTTTGTAGCTTCTATTTCACTTGCCATATCAGCTATGCGGTGGCGCAGGGCTTGAAATTGATTGATTTTTCTACCAAATGCTTCTCTTTCAGACATATACTGTAGGGTGTATTCTAGGGCAAATTCGCAAGCACCAATTGCCCCTGTTGCTCCTATGAGCCGCTCTAGCTGCAGCCCACCCATGAGGTAGTAAAAGCCTTTGCCTTCTTCACCGATGAGATTTTCGGCGGGTACTTTTACATTGTCAAAAAACAGTTCGGCTGTGTCAGAGGCGTGCCAACCTAATTTGTTAAGTTTATTGGCCGAAATCCCCTCAGCGTTGCGGTCTATAACTAGCAGGCTGAAGCCTGCTGTACCTGCTTCGGAGTTGGTCTTGACTACTGTTACCAGGAAGTTGCCATATACGCCATTAGTAATGAAGATTTTAGAGCCATTGACAATGTAATGGTCGCCTTCTTTGCGGGCAGTAGTGCGGATATTTGCTACATCAGAGCCAGCATTAGGCTCAGTGATGGCAATAGAGGCTATCCATTCTCCTGCAATGCCACGAGTAAGGTATTTTTGTTTCAAAAATTCACTACCCACATTGGCTATGTAGGTGATGGCCATGTATTGGTGTGCAGTAGGGATAATGGAGAAGCCTCCTGAGAAGCAGCGTGCTAATTCTTCTTGAAATACTACAGAGTACCAAAAATCAGCATTCATGCCGCCATATTCTTCAGGCATATTGATACCTAGATAACCCATTTCGCCAAATTTTTTCCAAATTTCTTTGGGTACTTGCTGGTTTTTTTCCCATTGGTCTATGTGCGGAATACATTCTTTTTCTAAAAATTGGCGTAAGCCTTGCCTGAATAAGTTGTGTTCTTCGGTGAAGTAATAAGAATCTTTCATAAGTTCAACATTTTGTTTAATTCAAATTAAGTTATCAAAAATTAGTAAAGTACAGCACAAAAGCAACAGCTAGTTATTTGAAAATATTTTTATTAACTGTAAATTTCGCTGCGCAACTTAGTACCGTTATCTATTGCAATAATACAAAAAAAAAGACTTAAAAGCTAATTAATCCAATTGAGGTATGTTTTTGGAAAAAGATACCTCACCTAGCTTCAGAGAAAAGAAGATAATAGGTAGTTTTTTTGGTTCTATGATAATTTTTATGGTGGCGTTTCATAAAATAGGCTGAATACTGTTTAGAATATAAATGCTGGAGTTGTGTAAAAAGTCAAACAGTACCAAATATTATTTTGAGTTAGAAGTG
>CAYZQI010000146.1:4293-12258 GCA_964480455.1 uncultured Cytophagaceae bacterium | reverse complement strand
ATGAAAAACAAAACTATAACTTTTTTGTACAATTTATTTAAGTTTCTTTACTTAATGCTTGACCTGCAATTTGACTTTCTATTTCTTTCTGTCCTATTTGCGAAACTAAAAGGTGGTATAAAAAGTAATTGGAAAAATTTGGTTTTACTCTTATAAATGCAACACTTGAAAGTAAACTAAATGGCATCGACAACTCATTTATACAAGATTGTCCAATTGTTCCGTCTTTTGTCAATAATACATCACCTTGTGTTACATCACATCTTTTATAGATATTTTCATGTTCTTCTCTCGAGATAAATTGAGCTGTTGAAAGTTCTATATATCCATTTTTTACATTTTTTGATGTGATGTATAAAAAATCTCCATTATCGAATGATTTTGGTGAAAAATGAGTGCCATCTTGAATCTTAATTGCAACCTCCCCCAACTTCTTCTCCACCCACTCCCCATCATTTTCAAATTCAGGGAAGCGCATTTTAGGTACAGTTTCGCCCTCCTGGGGGAAGAGGTTTTGCATTAAGCCTTTTTTGTGGGCTTGTAGGGCTTCTAGTTTTTGGCTTTCGCTGCTTATTAGCTCGTCCAGAGAAGAAAGGCAAGAGGCGATTTTTTTTGAATGGATAATTGATAATGGATAATGGATAATTAGGTTTTGTAGCCGAGTAGCTGAAATGCTCAAAACCTTAGTGCCTTGTGATTCTTTTTGAATCTGTTGCCTTATGAATTCAGATTTGAATAAGTATCCTACAAAACCGCTTGGAAATAATCCTTTGTTAGGTCTTGCAAGTATTGTGTGCAAACCTGAAACCAACTTCTCATTATTGAGATTCACTATTTCTATGCTCTTCCCAACATCAGCCAAATCCTCCGAAGCATCAGCAAGGACTAAATCACCTTCTTGACAGTAACTATCTTCTTTAATCTTTTGATTATCAATATCAAGGTTAATGAATGGTACATTTTCTTTTTCAATATCAAAAAGTGTTTTAAACTTTGTGTGAATATCGCCATAATGAATATTTTTTACATTGCCATTTTCATAATTCAGATTATCCCTTGAAAATGAGTTAGTTACCTTAAAACTAACCACATCTCCCAGACGAGCAGCCACCCAAGGCTCATCAAACTCAGGGAAGCGCAATTCAGGTATTAATTTATTGTTGTTGTTCATTTGTTTGCTTGATGATTTTCACGTGCAATTGCAATGGCTTTTTGCAATTTTTCTCTCAATATTTTTTTGTCGGGCAGTTGGGTGTAGTATTGCGCTACTTTTATGTTAGAATCCTCTAGCATTAAGTACTCAATATGTTCGGTGTTTCCCTCGCTACACAAAATTAGCCCTATTGGAGATTCTTCTCCCTCTTTGCGTTCGTTTTTGTTCAAATATCTCAAATATAGTAGCATTTGTCCTTCGTGTTCGGGCTTAAATTTGCCCAATTTTAGGTCAATAGCGACCAGTCGTTTTAATCCACGGTGAAAAAACAACAAGTCAATTCTGTAGTCCACGGCATCTATCGTGATGCGTTTTTGCCTGTCTAAAAAAGCAAAATCGTTGCCCATTTCTCTTATAAAAGCCTGCAAATTAATCAATATGGCATCTTCTAAATCTTTTTCAGAGTAAATATCCGCCAGACCCAGAGCATCTAAGAAATAACTACTTCTAAATACTATGTCAGGAGAAAGTGAGTTAGTAGATTGAATTTTTTTGAGTTCTTGCTTGATAAGTTCCTCTGGTTTTTGGCTTAGGGCAGTTCTTTCATAGAACATTCCATCAATTTTTTGGTCTAAGGTGCGTGTATCCCAATGTTCTATACGGGTCATCTCGAGGTAAAACTTGCGTTTTAGCTCATCTTCTATGCCCATCAATGAGCGTAGGTGAGTCCAGGTCAATTCGGTACGCAGTGCGTACCGAATCTCTTGTTCCGAAAAAAGGTATGCACTGCGGACACAATGTTTTAATTTTTCATAACCCCAACCCTTTCCATAATGCGCTTGTAGGCTGGTAGCAAGTTTTTTGATAATTTCTTTGCCGTATTCAGCGCGTTGATTGTGTAAAATATCTTCTTTGATACGCTTGCCAATATACCAATTCATGAGGCAGGCTTCAGTATTTGCTGTGGTTGCTATACGATAACGTGTGCCATCAATTATCTGACAAACATCTTTGTATAGTTCTTCTGAATCGTTGTTGGGTTCTATTTTCTTACTCATTTTATCTGGTGTTTAGTCTTTTAAGATAAAGTCAGTTCGCTAGGGTAAAACTGCGACAGCCTGTCGCAGTTTTGCATCTGTTTGGTAATACCGTTGGTAAAATCGCTTCATATCCCAAAGGTTGCGAGGCGAAAGTCCCATATAATTTGTTGGGCAAGCAAGGAACGTGCTTCACGTATTTGCGTAATTGCCTGCTCCAAAATTTCGATATAGTGTACCTCTTTTTTTTTTATAGTAACCAAGTTATTTTTTTCTTATTCTCCATTGTCAATTCTCCATTCTCAATTCTCCATTATCCATTATCAATTCTCAATTATCCATTATCAATTCTCCATTTTCAATTAAAAAAACTATCAATTAGAAGAAGCCTTACTTGTTTTTACAATAGCCGTCAGTATTTTCAAAATTTCCTCACAATCTTGTTTCATCGATTGGTACATCTTATCATCTAAATAGCCCGCTTGAAATAGCAATTCCAACCAGTAATCAGTTTCATTGGCTTCTTTTAAGGAGATAGAAATTTTATGAATAAAATCCGCTTTACTTTGTCCGTGTTCACTTTCACGCACATTTGCACCAATGGAAGTACCACTTCTCAAAATCTGCTTTGAAAGTACATACTCCTTTTTTGTGCCGCACAAAAACTGATACAGCTTCACAATCCGCAAGGCAAAAGCAAAGGACTTATCTTTGATTATATTCTCTTTCATTATCAATTCTCCATTATCAATTCTCCATTATCAATTCTCCATTATCAATTCTCCATTATCAATTATCAATTCTCAATTCTCAATTCCCCATTATCAATTATCCATTCTCAATTCCCCATTCTCCATTCTCAATTCCCCATTCTCAATTATCCATTAAAAAAAATCATTCAAAGGCTTTCAGTCCCGAAATATCTCTCCCTTCTGCCAGTTTTTTGAGGTAAGGCACAAGTTCTTCCATCAGGGCAATTTCTTTCAGTCGGCGTTCTTTCCAGCTCAGTCCTAGGGGTGAGAGCAGGTCGGTAAGTTTTTCGCCATCAAAAATCATTCTGTCCATTATTTCACTCACAAAGGCTTTGAGTGTTTCGGTTTCAAGTCCTTGATTTTGGGCAATTTGGACAAGGGCTTGGTTTCTTTTTTCTTGTTTGAACCGTTGAAATCCTTTTTTGAGGCTTTGTTCGTCTTGTCCTTTGTTCCAGTCTAGGGCATTGATGTAGGCGGTCAGGTCTTCTTCTTCTTCTAGCAGGTTAGATTGTGATTTGAGCAGGGTAATAATTTGCTCTTTGGTCATTTTTTGCTTGCCAGGTTTTTTGCCCAAGTTTTCAGCCGTTAGGTTGATGATGTAGTCATAATCAATAATGGCAGAAGCAAAGAGTACAAATTCAAAATCTAGCTGCTGTATTTCTTCGGGGGCGTGGTTGCCCTCTTTTTGTTGAATTTTGCGGAGTTGCTTGGCAGTTTCTAAGTAAGAACTTCTGAGGGCTTGCAGGGTATCTTGGGGCAAAATTTCCTCAATCTGTGCTTTTTGGGTTTCGTCTAGGTCAGTGTATTGGTCTAGTTGGGTCTTGAGTCTTTGTACTTCTTTAAAATTTTGCACAAAGGCAATTCTTGCTGTATCTCCTTTGAGGTTATAGACTTGGTCGGGTTCTGCCAGTAGGTTATTTCCTGCCATAAATTCTGCCAGAGTTTCCACAGCTTTTTGGTATTTTTCAATCACTGTGGGGGCAGCCTCTACAAGCCAAATTTCGTTGGTTTTATCTGCATTGCCCTGCCCCGAAAAGAGCGTAATTGCCTTGTTGATTGCCTCTTGCTGGGCGCGAAAATCTAAGATACTTCCGTGGGGTTTGCTGTCATTGAGTACTCGGTTGGTGCGTGAAAATGCCTGAATCAAGCCGTGATATTTGAGGTTTTTATCCACATAGAGCGCATTGAGGTATTTAGAGTCAAAGCCTGTGAGCAGCATATCTACCACAATGGTAATATCAATTTTATGCTTGTGGGGATAGTCTTTATTGGGGTATTTTTGGTCTTTGATGCGTTTTTGCACATCTTGGTAGTAGGCATCAAACTCGCTCAGTCTGTGGTTTGTGCCATACTGTTGGTTATAATCTTCTATGATTTCTTTGAGTGCCTCTTTTTTCTCTTCGGGGTGCTGCTTGTTATCTTCTTTCTCTTGCTCTAGGTCTTCCTGAATCTGCTGAATGTCTTTATTTCCCTCTGCTGGGGGCGAGAAAACACAAGCAATATTGAGCGGCAGATAGTAGGCATCTTGGGCTTTGCGTGCTGCCTGTATTTCCTTAAAAGTTCTGTAGTAGGCAATGGCGTGGTTGATAGAAGCTGTAGCAAAGACAGCATTGAATTTTTGGGAGTTGGTTGCCTTGGGGTGTTTTTCTAAGATGGTTTCTACCACTGCTTTTTGGGCAATGGCTTCACTGGGCGGTGTGTTGTCTTCTGTTTTACCCTTGTAGTAGTCAATATGAAATTTGAGAACATTCTTGTCTTCTATGGCGTGCGTGATGGTGTAGTGGTGCAGGCATTTCTGAAAGATAGACTCCGTAGTTTGGTACGTTTCATAGGTTTCTTGCCCTTGTCCTTCTCTTATTTTGCTAGTAGCATTTTCTTCAAAAATAGGTGTGCCTGTAAAGCCAAAAAGCTGTGCATTGGGAAAAAAGTTCTTAATCGCCTCGTGGTTATCGCCAAACTGAGAGCGGTGGCACTCATCAAAGATAAACACCATGCGTTTGTCTTTGAGCGGGGCAAGGCGTTCTTTGTAGTTCTTTTTTTTCTTGGCATTGTCTTTTTTATCTTCTTCCTTTTCTTCGCTCAATGCCAAACCCAGTTTTTGAATGGTCGTTACAATGACCTTATTGGCATAATCCTCTGAGATTAGATTTGCTACAAGTGCCTCAGTATTGGTATTTTCTTCTACACTGCCTGCCTGAAATTTATTAAATTCCTCACGAGTTTGGCGGTCAAGGTCTTTTCTATCTACCACAAACAAGCATTTGTCTATGTTGTCATTGGCTTTGAGCAAAGTAGCTGCCTTGAAAGAAGTCAGGGTTTTGCCTGAGCCTGTGGTATGCCAGATATAGCCATTGCCTCTATTTTGATGGATACAATCTACAATGGCTTTGACTGCATAAATCTGATAAGGACGCATCACCAGTATTTTTTCTTCACTCTCTACCAATACCATGTACTTGCTAATCATCTCAGCCAAGTTACACTTTGCCAAGAATTTTTTGGTGAAAGGTTCTAAGTGCGTAATTTTTTTGTTTTGTTCATCAGCCAATTGGTAGATGGGCAAAAACTGCTCATCAGCATTGAATATAAAATGCTCGTTTTTGTTGTTGGCAAAATAACGGGTATTGCTTTGGTTGCTCACAATGAATAGCTGCACAAAGCAAAGCAAAGAATTGGAGAAGCCATTGCCAGGCTCATTTCTGTAATCTATGATTTGCTGCATTGCCTTTCGGGGCGAGATGTCCAAACTTTTGAGTTCAACCTGTACCAAAGGCAAACCATTGATGAGCAGTACCACATCATAGCGTTGGAAGCTGTTTTCAGTATTCATGCGCAGTTGGTTGATGACCTCAAAGTCATTCTTACACCAAGCCTTTACATTGACCAGTGTATAATGCAGAGGCGTGCCATCATCTCTTTGGAAGTATTGCTGCTCACGCAAAAACTTAGCACCTTTGAATACATCAGCTTGTATAATTTCTTCTCTCAGGCGTGCAAACTCTCTATCGCTGAGGCGCACACGGTTGAGGGCTTCAAACTTTTGTCGGAAGTTTGCCTCAAGCGACTGCCTATCTTTGATGTCTGTGCGGTAAGTATATTTTAGGTCTTGCAGCAGCGTGATGAAGTTTTTTTCTATTTGTTGTTCACTAGCCATATTCCATTAAGTTGGTAGGGTGCTAAAATATACATTTATTTTGAAGATTGAGGCATAAGGTAGCACAACACAATAAAAAAATCAGAGGAGTGGGATATAGCCGTGCAAAAACTAATCTGCGCTTGTTCTAAACTTATTTCCATATTTACAACTGAACCTTTGGACTCGAGTGGTCGGTGTCAAGATGGCTGTAAACAAACACATAATCCTTTACAAACTCCTCAATAACCATTTCTAAAATACTGACCACGGAATAGGGTGTGATACCTTGTTAGGCTTTTTATGTTGCATTATTTGCATACAAAGCCAAAAACTCTTTGGGTGTGTAGATAGGCAAATTAGCTTGCGCAAAGTCTTTTTTATCTCTGGTAATGAGGCAGGTTAGGGCTGGTGTATTAAGGGCAGAAAGATATTGTACGGCATCTTCAAAATCCTCAAACTTACTATTGAGCGAATCTGATACATCTTTGGGTAAATGCCCTACCACTTCTACAAAAGTGAGCAATTGGACAAAAGCCTCTTTGATGTCTTTTTCAGGAATTTTGTAGTGTTTGCTACGCAATACATACTCCGTATTGACAAAGCTCAACACACTCAAGCAGACGCTTATCTTTTTTTGCTCTGCTAATGCAAAAATAGTGGTGGCATCTTCGCCAAAATCCGCTCTTTGCGTGAGCAAATCAATCAGTATATTGGCATCAAGCCAAGCATAAACTTCCATTATCCAAGTTTTTCGAGTAGATAATCTGTTGCGGCTTGTTTGTCTGAAACGCTTATCTCTTCTTTGGTGGCAAAAATTCCTGCCAATTTTTGAGTAATGGGGGCTTCATGTTGCAGTTCTACCACGCTTACGCCCAGTTTTTCAGCAAAGGCTTTTATCAAAGGTATGTTTTGCACATCATTCGTTTTTAGCAATAGCGTAATCATATCTATAAATTTTATGTTTTCTGGCAGGTATGTTTTAAACCTCTTTTACCTTCACACAAAGATAATAAAAAAGTGGCATTCCGCTGTTGTTTAGCCTCAACTGAGCAAAAGTGTTTAGAGGTAGCAAATAGTCTTAGCATTTGCTGCGACTTATCAATAGAATTGTTTGATTGTCTGATGGTTTTTGTGGTAAATCTGTAGCCAGAAAACGCTGTAGCCCTGTAGCCAAAGAACGTAATAGACAAAGAACGCTATAAATCTGTAGCCAAAGGGCATGCCCTTTGGCTACAGAGCTACAGGATTACAGCGTCTGGAACAGACTGAAGTCTATTTTACAGAGTTAGCTCCGCCAGACTCCTACACATTTCCTGTTACAGCCCAATCTTGTAGGTTTGGGGTTGGTTGATTATAAATCATCTAAATCCCTTTTAGCGATATTATAGAATCTTGTAAATTGCTCATAATCAGGATAAGCATTTTTGAGTGCTTCAAAACCAGCGACTGCTTGCAATAAATATTTTTTAGCTTCTGTGCGTTTGTCCATTTTCAAGTAAACTCCATACAATTTATAGTAAGAAACCGCCAAATGATTGGCAAATTTTACATTAGTGGGTACTGAAAGGGAAAGTTTTTCAAATATTTTAGTTTGTTTGCTATGCAGTTCCAAGGCTTTAGTTAAGTCCCCTTTTGCCGTATAGACATTACCTAATCTTTCGTAAGAAATCGCCAAGTCATTGGCAAAATTTACATTAGTGGGCTCTAAAAGGGAATGTCTTTCAAATATTTTAGTTTGTTTGCTATGCAATTCCAAGGCTTTGTTTAAGTCCCCTTTTGCCGTATAGACTTCCCCTAATTTTGAGTAAGAAATCGCCAAGCTACTCGCAAATTCTACATTAGTGGGTTCTAAAAGGGAAAGTTTTTCAAATAATTCATTGTATTTCT
>CAYZQI010000146.1:0-4193 GCA_964480455.1 uncultured Cytophagaceae bacterium | reverse complement strand
TAATTCATTGTATTTCTCATAATATTCCAAGGCTTTGGTTAAGTCCCCTTTTGCCGTATAGACTTCCCCTAATTTTGAGTAAGAAATCGCCAAGTTATTGGCAAATTTTACATTAGTGGGTTCTAAAAGGGAAAGTTTTTCAAATGATTCAGACATTTTCTCATAATATTCCAAGGCTTTGGTTAAGTCCCCTTTTGCCCTATAGACTTCCCCTAATTTTGAGTAAGAAATCGCCAAGCCATTGGCAAAATCTACATTAGTGGGTTCTAAAAGGGAAAGTTTTTCTTTTAATTCATTGTATTTCTCATAATATTCCAAGGCTTTGGTTAAGTCCCCTTTTGCCTGATAGACATCCTCTAAGTTCTGGTAAGAAATCTCCAAGCCATTAGCAAATTTTACATTAGTGGGTTCTAAAAGGTAAAGTTTTTCACTTAATTCCAACTCTTTTTCGTGATATTCCGAGGCTTTGGTTAAGTCCCCTTTTGCCTTATAGACTGAGCCTAATCTTTCGTAAGAAATCGCCAAGTATCTCTGATAACGGGTATTTTCAGGGCTGTTTCGGGCTAATGTACTGTATTTTTCACTACTTATTTTTTGATATGCCAATACCTTCTCTAAGTTGCCCAATATTGTATAAATATCACCCATAAAACGATAGGAATCTGCCACTTGCCATTCTTCGGCTTCGGGGTGGGCTATGATGCGTGGGTAGAGTGCTAGTGCCTTTGTGTGGCGGCGGTTTTCTTTATAAAAATTAGCTATTTTCCACAGTGTTGCTAAGTTAGTGCTATCCAAGGCAAGTATTTGGTCATAAATGGCTTCGGCTTTTTCTATTTTGTATTGCAGTACATAGATATCTGCCTCGAGGCTTAAGTTTTTGAGTACGTCTTCTTTTTGTTCTTGAGCGGCTTGTCGGCGTTCGCTGAGTTCTTTTTCTATTTCGGCAAGGCGTTGCTCTTCTTTGATGACCTTTTGGGCTTGCCCTATGAGGTCGGCACTTTCTAGTTTTTTCAGGGCTTCGTCTATTTTGCCTTCTTTGAAAAGCGTAAGGGCTTCTTCGTAGAGTTGGCTTACATCATCAAAATTGACCCTTGCAAACTTATCAGCCAAGGCATCAAGATTTTTCTTTTGGTTCTCATAGCTTTCTTGCAGTTCTTTGAATTTTTGGAGGTAGTCAGCCTGTGAGAGTTGGGTTTTTTGTAGTTGTGCTTTGAGGGCTTGCTTCTCTCGCTCAAAGCCCGCTAGTAGTGCCTTGTCAGAGATTTCATAGTATTGCTTTTTGGCAAGTTCTATCGTTCCCACAGGAGCTAAGATAATGTCTTTGGCAAAGCGAGTGCCGCTCGTGAGAGGGATAGGCTCGTCTAGTTCTTTGTCGTTTACGAGTTCATAGCCTGCTTTGGCTATTTTCTCTTTGAATATAAGGTCGCCTGCCTTCTTGCTTGAGAATACCAGCTTAAATTTCCCAGCTCCATCAGAAGTGGTAGGCGTAGCCTCTGAGAAAATCACCTGCACGCCTGCCAGAGCTGTTTTATTGGAGTTTTGGAGGCGTGCTTGCCCATATTGGGTAAGGTTTTGGGCAGAGGCAAAGCCTAGCATAGCCACAAAAATCAGAGATAAGAGTGCGTGTTTCATTTTGATATAGGGTTTATTTTTCTAAAATAATTTGTATTTCTTCACCATTTACGGGGCTTTCATAGTCCCAAGTCTGAAAGCCTTTTTTAAATACCTGCACACGTTGCTTTTTGAGTTGCTTGTCAAAAGGAATTTGTATCACAAATCTTCCATTGCTTTGTGTAGTGCTGCTAAGGTCTTGTATGCTTACCTCTGCCCCTGCTACGGGTTGGTTATTGTCATCTTTCACAATACCAAAGACTTTGCTGTATGCCTCATCTCTGCGAATGGGCAAAGTTACAGCCTCAGCAGACAAGCTCAGTACTGTATCTATTTGCCGAAATCCCTCGCTTCGGAAGTCCAGTTTGATGGATTCTCCTTTAAAGTTGGCAGGAATCCCTTTGAAGATGATTTCCTTGCCTGTGATTTCTTGGCTTTCGGTTTTATCTCCGTAGCTCAGAGTAATTTGTCCTTTTTCAAAAGGCAAGTTAGGATTTTCAGTGAGGTTTTTTAGCTGCACAGTTAGGTTCAGAGGTTTTTGCATCTCTTGGTATCTGTAGCCAATCACTGCCAGCGAAATAGCCAAGAGTGGCACAAAGACATATAAAAACAACTTAATTCTTTTACTGCTTTCGCTTTCGGTGTGGATAGTGCTGTTTTGTGCATTGATTTGGTCGCCCTTAATGCTTACATTTGTATTGCTCACCGAAAGTCCACCTTGGGCTTTAGTTTCTTCGGCAATGGCTATTGGTTCATCAGGATTATCCAAATATCTCTGAACACTCTTTGCCATAATGTCCAGCTTTTGGTGATAGCTTTGGTCGTACCTATCCGAGGTAAACATACTCCTCAGGTTATTGAGTTCTGCAAGCTTGTGAGCAGGCGTAATTTTATCCATTTCATCAAAGTAGCCTGCTATATCAGCTTGTGATAAGGCTTCCAAAGCCTTTTGGATAGATTCATTCATATCTTTTGTATTTTGTATTCTCTCAGAAAAGCCTCTCTCCCAAACGCACACAGCCCAACCCAACACAGCCTTCCCCCTAAGTTCCCCCAAATATGCTTTATTTTCCTTAATCTACCAATCTTATCGTTGTGTATGACTAGGTAAAAGATTCAAACCTTATTACTACTACTTTTACCAGCTCGTCTTTGCTATTTTTGACCTCTTTTTCTTCTTCTAACGCATTTTTCTCTGTATTACTTGGTTCATGTGCATAATAAAACACATATTTTTTAGCACAATCTGTAGCTACTACTTTTGCTATGTCTTTATTTAGCTTACCATTATTGGAGGCTTTAACACTCGCAAATACCTCACAAGCAATACTTTTACTATAAATATCCTCCCCTCCTGCTACACCAAAATTTGCTATAAAAGGTATATGCTCTGCTTCGTTTTCAAGTAGATAATCTAGGGCTTTACAGATTACCAAATTTGTAAATGTTTGATTCAACTGTTCGATAAGGTTCTGTTTCTTATCTTTTTTAAGAGGGTTGTTGCCTATCTCCTCAAATTTCATTTTACTGAAAATATCAAGAGGATTTACATTTTCATTTGATAGCTCATTTTTGAGATTAGATATAGTTTCTGCTACTTGTTTGAGGATAAAAGCTCGTTTTTCTTTTACTTGTTCTTTTGATTGTATTTCCATTTTTTGTTGGGTTAAGTTACTTAAATTTTAGAGAGAGATTTACCGTTCCTTGTTCATTTATGCTAATGACTTTGGCAGTAAGTTTATCATCTTTTATGCTTCTGGATTGGGGAGTGAGTTGAGCCATTCTTCTATATTAAACTCACACAGTTCAAGTACTTTAATACAAGTATTGATGCACTTATCTATATGTGTATTACTTTCTTCTAGCGAAAGACCTAGTAAAACACCTTCTTTACATAGCTCTATGGACTTTTCTTTATCTTTCAGTACTTGAAAATGAAATCTGCCCAAATCCATTAAGCTCACTAGCAAGTCTGAAGCTATGCTATCACCCAATTTTGAATATAGTTCTCTTCTTATTAGCAATGCCTTGTCTAGGAATTTTTCAGCTGTTTCACTATCGTCTTTCAGCATGATATAAAAATTTCCTATATTATGAAGGCTGGTAGCTAATGCTGCTCCAAAGACATAGAGGTTGTTTTCAGTAAGTGATGTTCTTATCTTGATAGCATCAAGGTACAAGCCTTCAATTCTTTTAATCTCTTTCCTAGCAATTGGGCTTTTGCTAATTATAGTAGCTAAATTGTTTTTTAAAGAGGCTACTTCTGGATTATATATTTCAGGATTTGATTTTGCTAACTCAGTGTATAGTCTAAGCGATTCCTCACAAGTATTAATAGCATTTTTGTATTCTCCATGTTCACTATGCAGAGATGCAAGATTACTTAGCCGCATTGCTAACTCAGGTATGAAGACAGAGGGAGCAGATTTTATCAGTAGTCTGATGATATTTATTGAATTTTGAAAACACTCAGCAGCCTTCTTATATTCCTCTTGCCTGAAATATAAAGTACCTAAACTATTCAATACTTGGTAGTCCAACAGTTAAGTGTGTACGCTAAAATTGTTAATTTTTTTAGAAAC
>CAYZQI010000145.1:11068-12327 GCA_964480455.1 uncultured Cytophagaceae bacterium | reverse complement strand
CCAATCCTGCTACAGGCTGTGTGAGTAGAGTACCTTGCAGTGATAGCCATACCAGCCCATCGCAATTTTTAATTTCCGAAGAAAGTTCGGTGAGACGAGTGTAAGAGAGATTGAGTGCTTTGAGGCTGGCAAGGCTTTCAAAGAACTTAGCGGGTAGCCCTGCAATTGGATTACGGCTAAGATTAAGGTTGATAAGTGAAGGAAGCCCTACAAGGGCAGCAACACTTGTCAGTCGGTTGTTGGCAAGGTTGAGGTAGGTAAGTGCTTGGAGTGCGGTCAGGTTGAGTTCTATTTCTGTCAGTTGATTGTCAGCAAGCACCAATTCTTCTAACCCTTTGAGTGCAAACACAGCAGAAGGAATCTTTTTGAGCTCGGTACGGCGCAAGCTAAGGTGCTTCAGCTGGCTAAGTTGTGTAAAGTCTTGCGGTAACTCTTCTATGGGAATATCATTTAAGATAAGATTTTTAAGATTGCTCAAGCCCAATAGTGCATTGGGTATTTCTTTGAAGCGGTTTTTGCTCAGGTCTAGCCATTGAAGCTGTGCAAGTATATCAAAATTTTCTGGTAATTGGCTGAGTTGATTACCTTGTAAGTTGAGGTAGCCGAGGTTTTGGGCAGTCATCAAGCCTTGGGGCAAGTTAGCAAATTGATTATTGCTGAGGTCTAATATTTCTAGTCGTTTGAGTTTTTGCCCGAAAGAATCGGGCAAACTCACGAGGTTATTGTCTGATAGGTCAAGTTCTTTAAGATTCTCAAAATCGAAAATTTCGCTAGGCAATGTAGTAAGGCGTAGCCCACGCAGGCGCAATCTGTGTACTTTTTTGGGGGCTTGCAAGGCTTCACTCAGCGACTGATAGAGCGGCTCGTCTTGGTAATAGGGCAAGACATCTTCAAGCCGGTTGCGGTCGCTGTTTTTCATACCAGGTATTTGCTCTACCTCTGGCACATTGCTACGTGAGCTTTGTTGCACTATAGTATCTTTATCAAGTAGTTGTTGGTTAGATGTTTTTTTACAAGCAATGAGCAAAAAAAAGCATAAAACAATGAGCGAAAGAAGGGGATAGTTATACATATCCTATGAAATTTGAAAACAGTGATGATAATAAATCCAAAAGTAGTGTTAATTCTCTTAAAATCAATAGCATAGCACATAAAAAAACCTCTCTTGGTAAGAAGAGAGGTAGCTATTTTTATCAAAAGTAGTCCATTAATTAATACAAACGAATGCCGATGCTTATCTGTGCCGAAAGCAAGCGTTG
>CAYZQI010000145.1:0-10968 GCA_964480455.1 uncultured Cytophagaceae bacterium | reverse complement strand
CCAAGCGGAAAACGATAGCCTAGCGATAAGGGAAAATCAAGATTAGTAAGTGTGAGATTTTTAGCATTTTGGTAGAGGGTTGCGGCACTTTCTTCACCTTCTACATTAAACTGGTAGTTATAAGTGCCTCCCACTTGCGAGATAGTGATTTCGGGCTGTATAAAAAATCCTCCAAGTACTTTGAACTGTGTCCAGACACCACCCACAAATCCAATCTTCAGATTATCTCTATTGACATTCTCCAAATCTGTACTATTTCGAGGTAGTTCGCCAATCCAAGAGCCATTTACAGATCCTCTAATGCCTACGCTAAACATTTTGTTATTGGCATCTTGCGCCATTGTTTGGGCAAAAGAAGTAATAAAAAAAACAAAAATTAAAGTAAGTCTTTTCATTTTTTTGATGAGTATGTTGTTTGATAATTGCCTACTCTCTTACTAGCTTTTCGGCATACGCTACATAATTTTATGACTGACTAAACGAAAACCTTGCCCTTCAGGGTTGTCTATAAAATGCCTCCCCAAGAGCTACATGTAAGAAAATCAGCAAATATCAAGGGAAATTTGACTTGCACCCTTAGGAAGGAGGGAAAAATTAAATACTGAGTGGTGTATGTGTCATTTGAAAAATCACTAAATTTGAAAAAATGAAGATAAAAAACCATGAAACAAAAAAAACAACTACTTGTCGAGTTACAAAAAATAGCTTACCATCCTTTGCGTGCATTGCTAGTAAAGCAGCAGGGCGAGCTTATCTTTGAGTATGATGCTTATGAGCAGGGAAGTGAGGTAATGCATGAGGTGCAGTCTATCACCAAAAGCATACAAACACTCTTGCTTGGAGCCATCAGGGCAGCAGGTTTTCTGACTGATTTAGACCAGCCTATGGTCTCTTTTTTTGCAGAATATGCTCACCTCGATTGGTCGGAGGGCAAGCAAGATATTACACTCAGGCACTTACTCACCATGACCGCTGGGCTAGATTGGAATGAAGCCGAAGTAACTTATCAAAATGTAGTAGAAAATCATAGCAATCAAATGGTTGATTCGGAAGATTGGATACAGTTTGCCCTTGAGCGTAAGATGCGCCACGCTCCAGGAACACAATTTCTGTATAGTAGTGCTGCCCCCGTATTGCTTTCGTACATCATCAAAGAAGCCACGGGAAAAAGCAATCGAGCATGGCTAGAAGATATTTTTTTAAAACCTCTCAATATACAGCATTATGAGGTAATGACCTGCCCTCATAACACTGAAGTATTAGGAGATTTAGTACTTTCGCCTGCTGATTTGCTGAAATTTGGCCAGCTCGTACTGCAAAAAGGTATTTGGGAAGACTCGCAACTCATTGATAATGAATGGATTGAATATATTACCACCCCAGTACTTCAAGTAGATGCTCAGCGAAGCTATGGCATGATGTGGTGGAAAGCTGCACCCCCGCTTACTTTCATGCCCATTACCTTTGCTTGGGGTGTAGGAGGGCAGCATCTTTTTCTATTGCCAGAGTATGAGGCGGTAGTGCTGACCATGGGGCGTTTTTATGACACAGATTTTGATATGACTGCTTTTAACCTGCTCAATGATTGGGTACGCCTTTTGCTAAAATAAACTATTTGGCTTACTTTTGTAGTGTTATCACCCTAATCCCTAAAGTTTTGTCTTGGAATTGTATCAACTGTGAAGCTGCCAACGATTATCACCACAACCGCTGCGAAGTATGTGGTTATGAACGCTATTTTTCGGTGAGTGAGGTCAATGTGCTTTTGCAAGAACAAGAAAGCGAGCCTAGCGAACTCAAAAAACTACAAGCAAGTTACAAACGAAGCAATACCATCAATAAAAAGCTACGAGAAGAAAACAAAGAAATCCACACACAATTAGCAGACCTGCAAAAATTTAAAGATACTTTTGAGCATGAGCTGAAAAGCCGTCAAGAAGAACTTATACGGCTTCGCAAACGTGTATTTTATTTTAAAATCTCGCTAGTAATGAGTTTTTTAGTTTTTTTATTTCTTACACTCACCAAGGTTACAGTGATTATCAATTAGCACTTTCTATCATTAATCCATCAATTTACTAGACTTTTCTTATATCATTTTAGAATTATCTAATTTTATTAAACTACTTTTAGTGAGTTTCCGTTCTCGAAGGTGAATATATTTGTATTTTTTAATAACTACCTCATTTACAAAACCATGAAAAATCACTTTAAACACTTGTTTATTCAGCCTAATGCCTTAAAATTCAGTGAAATATTTGCTTTTGTGGGCATCTTCTCATTTTTAGCCGTTGTTTGTATGATTGTATTCTAATAATATTGATAGCTATTTAAAAAAGCCTTGCTTCCGCAAGGCTTTTTTGGTTCTCTGGCAATTTTTGTGGAAGCAGCACTGTAGCACAGACTTCAGTCTGTTTGAATGGCTAAGATGGTAGACTAAAGCCCGCCGCTGTAAACTTATCACAAAAATTTTCAGATAATCGTTTTTTTGGTGGGCAATTGATTTTAAGTATTTTGCAACTATCTATACTCACATTTTGGAGGCACAAGGTTTATTTCAAAAAACCATAAGATTGTTCAAGGAAAATATAAAAAATAACTTAGATTAATTTGATTTATAAGTTGCTGGTAATGAGCACTTTAAAAGCTCACAACTCATACTTTACACTTTCCTAAATAGCTCACAAATTCTCCCAAGTAAACAAATCCCACGCAGGAAATCGGGGAATGGTTACCAATAATCGCTTTATTTCAGCCGCTACCTCATAGCTAAAATAAGGTCCTCGCCAAGTATCTGTGTTGGTAAGGAAAGCCCAAGAGATACCATTTTGCTGGCGTACTAGCACTGCCGAAGTGCCTACCAAACTACCCGTACGCCACCATTTTTCTTCATCAACACCTTTCCAACCCATTAGCTGGCTTTGGGTACTATCAGTAACAAGGGCTCGAGTCATAGCAGCAATACTTTGAGGACTCAATATGTCGGGGATTTCATCAAAGCCATCAATGACATTGACCAAACGCAGCAAATCAGCAGGAGTTGCTATCCATCCTCCAGCTGCTCCGAGTGCTTCGAGATGTGTGGCTTCATAAGTGCGCGAAACCGAATCACCTGTGCCATAAACAGAGCGTTTTTTTTCGCTTTTTTGGTGTTCGTAGTAGCGCACTTCTTGTGGAAATTTATCTACATATCTATTTTTACCCAGTTCCATTCGCTCGATACCAATAGGAGCGAGAAGGTATTTTTTGAGATACGTTTCATAGGGCAGTCCACTTACTTTCTCTATGATTTTTCCTGCCACACAGTAGCCAAAGTTAGAATAATCGTACAATGTACCTGGCGCAAAATAACCTGTTTGTGAAAGCATAAATTGAATAGTGCTTTCTAGCGAAGGAGGAGGCACCACACCCATGATTTCTGCTACCTCTAAAGGGGCAAACATAGGGTCGGTGCGTAGTTGATTGCGCCACCCTGCGGTGTGTTTCAAGAGGTGATGTACTTCAATATCGAGTGCGAGTGGGTCAGCAATATTTTGAAAAAGGCTATCATTCAAGATACCTTTTTTACCAAAAACTTTATCACTAAGTTTGAGCTTGCCTTGTTCTACCAATTGCATCAAAGCAGTAGCGGTAAAAAGTTTAGACACACTCGCTATTCTAAACTGATGGTAGGGCTGTGTGAGGATATTTTTTTCTTTATCGGCATAGCCAAACCCCCTTGCATAGACTAGTCTGCCCTCTTTCACAATGGCAAGAGAAGCACCCTGTATCTGCCAACGCTGCAAGAATAGCTCCATGCGCTGGTTCAATACCTTGAACTCATCTCCCTCTGAAAGGGCATTACTCAGTTCAAAGTGTGTAGGAGGGAGTGAAGAAACTGTGGCAGGTTGCCCTTTTAACGAAAAGCCTGCTGAGTTGCCCTCTTGCACAAAGGCGTGCAAAAGCAGGCTCATTACTAGAATACAAAATCCGCTCAAAAAATATTTTAAAGACATCTAATCACTCACCCAAGGTTTAAAATCAAATTGTAAAATTAACCCTAATTTTTGTGATTTACGACTTTGCCCCAAAATTATGGCAATTCTTCTTTAACTTTGCAGGTAACTAAGCAGTTAAGCATCTGATAAATAAGCAATCTAATGAGGTAAGCAAAAAAAAGTAGTTTTACCCAAAAAATAAACCATGGCAAAAAAAAACCATCAGAAAACAAACAACCCAAAAGACGAAAAAATAAAAGTAACTCGCTCAGGTCTTAAAAAAGCATTACGTATCTATAGTTATGTATTGCCTTACAAATTTATTTTTATGGTAGGTATGCTTTTCTTAGTATTTTCTACCCTTACTTCGCTGACTGTTCCACTTTTGGCAGGTAAATTTTTAGATGTAGCCATTGGCAATACCGACAAAGTATTCACTACCATCAATCGTGTAGCAGTTATTTTTGCGGGCATATTAATTTTACAGGCTATTTTTTCATTTTTTAGGATTTATTTATTTGCCATAGTGAGCGAAAAATCAATGGCAGATATTCGTACCAATCTTTATGCGCAGATTATTGCACTGCCACTGCCCTTTTTTGAGCAAAAACGTGTAGGAGAGCTTACCAGCCGCATCACCTCAGATGTTACACAACTTCAAGAAGCATTTTCTTTCACCTTAGCAGAATTTTTTCGCCAAATCATGACCATAGTGCTTGGTACTACTTATCTGTTTTTGATTTCTGCCAAGCTCACCTTGTTTATGGTGAGCACCTTCCCTGTACTGGTGATTATGGCAGTTATTTTTGGACGATTTATTCGAAAATTAGCAAAACAGTCGCAAGATGCCCTTGCCAATGCAAATATCATTGTAGAAGAAACCTTCCAATCGGTGTTGGCTGTCAAAGCATTTACCAATGAGCTTTTTGAAATCGCGCGCTATCGCAAATCCCTCAATGTAGTGGTGCGTACTGCACTGCGCGTTTCTAAGTTCAGAGGGGTTTTTGCTTCTTTTGTGATAGCCATTTTGTTTGGTGCTTTGGTGCTGGTGCTAGCCTACGGTGCAAGTTTGGTAAGCAAAGGAGAAATGTCGGTGGGCGATTTGACAACTTTTATTGTACTTTCTGCCTTCATTGGAGGTTCTATGGGAGGATTGAGCGAACTCTACGGGCAGTTGCAAAAAGCCATCGGAGCTTCTGAGCGTATTTTGGAGATTTTAGAAGAAACACCCGAAATTAATACACAGCCCTCCCCCACTGCTGCAAGCAAGCAATACCCAAAAATCAATGGCGATATTCGCTTTCTTGATGTACACTTTGCCTATCCTACACGCCCCGATATAGCCGTACTGAAAGGCTTAGACTTAGCAATTCAGGCAGGGCAAAAAATTGCTTTGGTAGGGCATAGCGGCGTGGGCAAATCTACCATAGTGCAACTTTTGAGTAGGTATTATGCGCTACAAGACGGAAATATCACTGTTGATTGTAAAAATATTTCAGACTACGACCTCACACACCTCCGCCAAAATATAGGAGTAGTACCACAAGAAGTTATTTTGTTTGGAGGCTCTATCCGAGAAAACATTGCTTACGGAAAACCCAATGCTACTGATGAAGAAATCATACTGGCAGCACAAAAAGCCAATGCGTGGGAGTTTATTCAGACTTTTCCCGAAAAATTGGATACCCTAGTGGGTGAGCGTGGGGTAAAACTCTCAGGAGGGCAGCGGCAGCGTATCGCTATTGCAAGAGCTATCTTGAAAAACCCCAGTATCTTGGTGCTAGATGAAGCCACTAGCTCGTTAGATGCGGGCTCCGAACGCCTTGTGCAAGAAGCATTAGACCTCTTAATGAAAGACCGCACCACCATCATCATTGCTCACCGCCTAGCCACCATCAGAAAAGTAGATAAAATCTATGTCATCAGCGAGGGCAAGGTGTCAGAAGAAGGTACACATGATGAACTGACAGCCCTAGATACAGGCATTTACAACAACTTGGTGAAGCTACAATTTGAGCCACAAGTAAATTTTTGATAGAAATTAGGAATTTTATGGCGTAAATTTTTTAATTTTACAACCAATAGGTTGTATTAAAATTTTATAAACAAATGAAAAAGTTTTTTCTGACGCTTCTGCTATCAGGTTTTGTTGCTCCCTTAGTGCCCCTCTATGCACAACTTTCTTTTGAACTCAAATCAAAAGGCTATCAAAGGGCAAATTATGTAACCCTTAAAGGCTATGAAATAGAAGGCAAGGAAAAGTATCCTTATATGTTTAGTAATTTGAGTTCTTATTTGATAGAAATTAAAAATGCCTCCAAATCTGATAATCAAGTAGCCATCAAGATATTTGATGAAAACGATAAGGAAATCGCAAGTAATTTCAACCCTAAAACACAGACTTATGTGCACAGGCTTGCTTTCAAATGTGGTAAAACCGGATTTTACTACCTTAGCTTTGAGCCTCTAAAAAACAACTAGTAATTTAAGTGTTGATAATCAATTGCCCATATAATTTACTAACTATTTACCATCACCTAACTATCATAAAACCCTCATGAGTACTTTCATCAAACTGATTGCCTTTTTGATGGGGGCAATCTACATTTTATTTGCTTACTTTCAACTCAACGACCAAGACCCCGAAATCTGGATTCCTATTTATGTACTTGCCTCCTTGCTTTCTTTTGGAGTGTTCTTTCAACTAGGCTCACGCTACCTGTTTATTTTCCTTGGGCTTGCCTACCTAGCAGGGGCATACATCTACATTCCTAATGAGTGGCACGGACTAGCTTATCAAGAAGAATTTGTGGGAGATATTGAATTGGCACGTGAGTCGCTGGGCTTATTGATATGCGCACTCAATATGTTTTTTTATGCTTGGGTATTGCGTAAGTAATTTGATAACGAACATAAGCCACAAGCTTTGCTCGCCAGCGGTGGGGAAAAGAAGTTATTGACTTTGGTCAAAAAAACTAAAACCACAGCAAGCCTGCATAGCTTAAACTTATGTACTTTTTACAAGTTTTCTATGCAATACACGCCTTATATTTTCACCTGCAAAGTAACGTAAAAACCTCGCCCATCTGAGGGAATAATACCAGGACCAGGATAAAACTCTGCTCTACGGGTAAAGTATTGCTCATTTAATAAATTATTGATACTCATCTCAAGACTCAAAAACTTCCATTCATAGCGTGCCGAGAAGTCTATCACTTGGTAAGCAGGGATAAGACCCTCTATGGCAGTAGCAGTACGGCGGGCATTGGAGGCATCAGAAAAGTGTTCTGCAATGTAGGCATACTGTAGGGTGGCAGAGAAATCTTTGTATTTCCATACATTCCCTATTTTAAGGTTAAGGGGAGGTACCATCTCTACTTTTCTGTCTTGGATACTTCGGTCTTGGCTGCCTATGTATCGGGCATCTATCCAAGCCAAATTCACAAAAACAGAACTCTGCCAAGTTTGTGTCTTTTGCCCTAGCAAGCGGTTGAGGTTGAGTTCTGCGAAGGCTTCTACCCCTAAGTTGCGAGCATCTGAGATATTGGTACGGAAACGGAAATCATTGAAAAGTACAGGGTCTTCTTGGAGTATTTGCCCTATCTTGTCTTTGTAGGCTAAGTAAAAAAGGGTGAATTCGTACGTAAAAAAGCCTTCTTCACTACCCCGCAAGCCTAAATCAGCCGTAAAACCTCGTTCGTCATTGATGTTAGGGTCTATCCTGATACTTGGGTTATTGATGCGTAAGTCGGTAAAATTAATAGCACGGTAGTTTTGAGAGAGGTTGGCATAGAGTTCTAAATTATCACTCTTTCTGTAGCTTAAGCCTAGCCCTAAAAGCACCAAATTTCGGGCGCGCTCAGAGCGTTCATCTATGCGATTTTCTACTATAATATTGCCTGCACCATCTCTCACAAACTGCTTATAATACCCCTCTGTTTGGGTACGGATATGCTCAAACCTTATCCCGGGGGTAAGGCTAAGTTTGGGACTTATCTGAAAGATATTTTCTACAAATAAAGCATAATTTTGGTTGGGGAATACATAATCAGAGTTTTCTAAATCACTGGGATTGAGGTAGTCAAAGTTTGCATCACTGCCCTCACTGCCATCACCTTGCCTTGCAAAACTTCTGCCCTGATAGAAGCGTGCGCCTACCAAAAAAGTCTGATTTTGTTGTCCTATCTGATAGCGGTGTAGCAAACGGGTTTCGCTGCCGAAGTTTTTAAATTCTCCGTCTATCAGTGTTCTGTTTCCTCCAAAATCTATGACATTGATGCGCTCTAGGTTTCCTACGGATTGCCTGCGAGCCAATAAGCCGAAGTTTCGGACATTAAGCTGGGTTTGGTCGCTAATTTTGTAGGTGAGGTTGAGTGCCAATAAATTCCAATCTACCCTAAACCAATTTCTATCTCTGACAGATTGCCGAGGGTTTTCTTGAAATAATCTATCCGTAAGTCCTCCTGCTTGGTGAGCAAGGTAGTACATCTTCGTAATGTCTAAGTTGATATTGAGTTTTTTGGATACATCATAGTGCAAAGAAGCGAAGGCATTGTGATGGTCAAAAGATGAATTGCTGCGGTAGCCATTGCCTGTGCGGTATTGGTAATAGGCATAATAATTCAATTTGCCCACTTGCCCACCTATGCTATTGAATGTACCCAAAAAGCCCCAACTTCCCACAGATTGCCTTGAGGTAAATTCAATTTTCTTATCTTTTGGCCCTTTTTTGAACTGAAAATTCAACATTCCACCGAATTGCGTGCCATATTGCAAAGAAGCTGCCCCTCTCACAATCTCTATGCGCTCGAGTGCTTCTGTGGGGGGGGTATAGTAGGCTTCGGGATAGCCGAGTGCGTCTGCGGCAATGTCGTAGCCATTTTGTCGGGTATTAAAATTAGAAGTTCTATCAGGGTTTAATCCCCTTCCTCCTATGCCGAGTTGCAAGCCTGCTTGGTCGCTTTCCCAGATATTTAAACCCGTGATGCGGGCATAGACTTGGCGTGGATTGTTGGTACTTAGGTTGGCAGTGATGTCATTCAAAACGATGACTTCAGTTTTTTTTCCTTCGTAAATTCCAAAATTCTCGACAGACTGTAGGCGTGTGATGCCAAAAGTCTGCTCTCTTTCAGCCTGAATGGTGATGGCTTCTAGCTCAGTATCAAAATCTTTTAGGCTGAAATCTAGCCTAAGGTCAGCTTTGAGAGAGATTTCTTGCTCTATGGTTTTTTTATCCATACAAAAAGCAACCACGACATAGCTCCCAAAGGGTATATTTTTTAGCTGATAGTTTCCTTCATTGTCGGTTTGAGTTTGGTAGCTAGTACCTTTAAGGGCAACTACGCCGTAGCTTACTTTTTCTGCATTCTCGAGGAGTATTCTCCCACTAATATTGGCAGTATTTTGTGCTTTGAGTGGTGCTGAAATACTCAAATACATACAGAAAATCACTATTGCAGCTGTCCAGTATTTTTGTAATTGGGGGTAAAGTAGAGGCATATTGTATGGTTAATTCTTTGTTAAATTTATTCTGGATAATGCAAAATCCATTTTTTGGGTGCAAACCCGTCTTTTTGCTTGCTGAGGTCTATCTCGGGGTCTATGAGCAAGCGGCTAGGCCTTGCATTGAGCGTAACATAGACTTCTGCCCTTACTTGTGGCTCGTGTACGCCTTCTGTGGCGTAGTGCTTTGCCAGAAAGTGAGCAAATTGTAAAATCATATCAGGCTGCATTGCCATCTGTTTTTCTTGATGAGGGTTCAAAAATTCACGGTTATCTACCACGCCTTCTCTGCCTGTTCGGCTATCTTTTACATAGAAAGTAGCCGTACCTGCTTTTTCCATGAGCATTACCCGCCAAGCATATCGATAGCCCTCTTCTGTCCAAAATAAATCGCCTTCGTAGAGCAAATATCGCCAAGGGAAAAGTAGCTGAAAAGTGAAAAAAAGTATCAAAAAGCCTGCTTTGAGCTTTGATAATCTCCCAAAACTGGGAATAATGGTTTCTTTTGACTTATTAGAAAAGGACTCAAAAGAAAAAAAGATAAGTGTGCCGCCAATCATAACCAAAGGAAATATCCCAATCTGAAAAAGCAGGCCTACCAAGGTATGAAAAACAATCACTGCCACGTAAGCGAGTAGCCGAGTAGGGCGGTACATCAGAAAGAAGACAATCAAGCAATCATAAATCATTCCGAACCAAGAGAACAAATAAGGCGTGATTTTCCAAGTAAATAGCCAGCCTATCAGGGGCATTTTGTCGTGTGCAGCCAGCCATATTTTGAGCGGGAGGGCAAGCACTAGCCAATCGTAATTGATTTTTGCGAGGCCTGCATAGATATATACAAAGGCTATTTGAAGTTTGAAAATCATTATACACCAAGCAGGAACGAACTTATTGGTGTCAAATACATTGGGTGGTGGAGGAATCAGGCAGAGTAAAAAACAGACAAGGCTTACAAAATAATAATGATTGAGGTAATAAGTAAGGTCAATTAGCTCAGTATAGGTAAAACTGACGAACAAAACAACTGCCGAAACCCTGAATAAATAGCCCTTGCCCAGTGCTACTCCGAGTGCTGCAAATACCATGAGCAAGTGTATGGCATACATAACCCTTGCCGAAAGTGGTTCTATCCACTCAAAACCCCAATACTTAAAATGAAAGCTAGGGTCTAGATAATGGTCTTCTATCCAGCCCAAAGCCATAAACCTGATGGTTCCGTATGCCATCAATAGTCCAAATGCCAAGCGAAACACGCTAAGGGGCATTGCGGGAACAGGTTGTGTGAGTTGCCCAATGTATTTCTTTAAATAAGCATTAGCTGGCAAGGCAATCTGTGTGCTTTGCATTTTATTTTGATTTTTTGATTACCTGCTGTGCAAACCTCTCGGCTTGCACGAAGGCTTGGTCTTAGTCTCCATCACCGCTGCTGAAAGTGATTGCTATCCCCAACAAAGAAGACATATCACTTTTGAAGAAACGTGTGTGT
>CAYZQI010000144.1:0-12378 GCA_964480455.1 uncultured Cytophagaceae bacterium | reverse complement strand
ATGAAAAACAAAACTATAACTTTTTTGTACAATTTATTTAAGTTTCTTTACTAAAAGGGGCTGTGTTGCTTCCACGATTTTTGTGTTCGCCCAAGTTTCGTATTTTAATTGTTCAATCAAATGCTTTTTCATCAGCAATTAGTAAATTTCATTTTTGAGTACCTCAGGTTCTATATTTTCTTGATAAACTAGCTCAAAAGTATCTAGGTTCAAGGCGCACAATCGCCCAAGGCTACCCAAGCCAATATCTTTCAAGTAGCGCGCAAACACGCAGCCATTGTCTAAGGGAATGACAAGCCCTTTACTTTGGACTTCTTTTTGGATAAATTGAAAGTCTGTGGGCGTGTGTCCATGCACAATTCGTTTTTTGCCTACATGTTCTTTGTCATGGGTATGTTCTCTTATCCACAGCATATCATTAAAGTATTCAAAAGGGCAAGGCAAACGAAAGTTGAAGCCTGCGTGCACCAGAAAGAAAGCATCTAACTCATAGTAGTAGGGCAGCATTTCTATAAACTCAATGTAATGCGGAAGTACATTGCCCTCATTAGCGGTCATACCATAGCGTTTATTCAAGCGGTGGGCTGCTTTGAGTTCTCTCAAATTTCCATCACACTCTTCAATATCATCTAAAAGCATCTGCTCATGATTGCCTCTGAGAGGGAAGATTTGGTAGTTTTCTTCTTCTAGTTCCAGAAGGTAGTCAATCACTGCCCCACTGTCAGGGCCTCGGTCTATGTAATCCCCCAAGAAGAAAAGCTGGTCTTCGTGGGTGAGTTGTATTTTTTCTTTAATGAGTTTTTTGAGTGTTTCGGGGCAGCCATGCACATCACCCACCACCCAGCGTTTGCCTTGTGGGCTTTTTTCAATGAATCTGGAAAGAGGAGCAATAGAATTTGCCATTGATTTATTTGTATTGTATTCTAATGTATTGATAATGCACAAACTACACTTGGTAGTGCTGTTGTTAGTTCCACAGTCAAGTGTGTATGTTCTTTTTGACTGATTGGAAGCTTATATTGATGAATTTTTCAAGTTTATTTTATCTCAAAGCAGCCATATTTCACAATACGTCACCTCCGCTAGTGCCTGCTCTGTTACCTAACAAAGATAAAAGATAACTACACGCTAAATATAGCTGTAGTCTGCAACATTTGCACTTGAACAGGCTAACAAATAGCTATATTTCACAAATTATTTTTTTCTCCCAAAAAAAATATGTTTTTTAGGGTTTTCAAAAAACACATAATCACAAATATATGCCACAAGATAACCTACACTACTCACTAGGCGAAATTACAAGTATTCATCAAGAAAAGCAAACCATTCACCTTACCACCGCAGAAGCAAAAATACACATCACCGTATTTGCTGAAAATATCATCAGAGTAAGGGCAGTACAAGCACATAAAGAATGGGAAGATTTTTCTTATGCAGTAGTTGTTACTCCACAAGACATCAACTATGACTGGCAGGAAACTCCTGAAATCTATTCACTAAAAACTTTAAAAATACAGCTCGAAATCTCTAAAAATCCCCTACGTTGTCGATTTCTGGACTTAGAAGGCAATCTCTTGAATGAAGATGAGCCTAGCTTTGGTGTCTCTTGGATAGGCAACGAGGTAACGGCTTACAAAACATTACAAGACAGTGAACGCTTTGTGGGCTTGGGCGAGAAAACAGGAGGCATAGACCGCCGTGGCAACAGCTACACCAACTGGAACTCCGATGCCTTTGGCTATGGCTACGAGACAGACCCTCTCTACGCTTCTGTACCTTTTTATATGGGTATCTTGCCCGAGATAGAACGAACCTATGGGATTTTCTTTGACAACACTTACCGCTCACGCTTCAATTTTGGAGCTTCTACAGATAGATTTTCATACTTCCAAGCGGAAGACGGTGAAATGGATTATTACTTTATCCACGATGAAAGTCCTGCCAAGATTTTAGCGGCTTATACCTACCTCACGGGCAGAATCGCTATGCCACCACTTTGGTCATTGGGCTATCAGCAGTGCCGCTACAGCTACTACCCCGATACAGAGGTCAAACAAATGGCACGCATCTTCAGAGAAAAAGACATTCCTGCTGATGTGATTTACTTGGATATTCACTACATGGAGCGATACAAAGTCTTTACTTGGGACAATGAACGCTTCCCCGACCCTGCCGCCCTGAGCCAAGAACTCTCAGAGATGGGCTTTCATTTGGTCTTAATCTTCGACCCGGGCATCAAAGTAGAAGAAGGCTACCAAGCGTATGAAGACGGACTAGCGCAAGATGTTTTTGTCAAATATCCTGATGGCATACCTTACAAAGGCGAAGTTTGGCCCAGTTGGTCGCATTTCCCTGATTATACCGACCCCAAAGTGCGTGCATGGTGGGGCGAAAAATACAAGACCCTTACCGATATAGGCATACAAGGCTTCTGGAACGACATGAACGAGCCTGCCGTTTGGGGCAAACACTTCCCCGATATGGTAGAGTTTGATTTTGACGGACATAAAGCCACCCACAAAAAAGCACACAATGTCTATGGCATGCAAATGGCACGAAGTACTTTTGAGCACACCAAAAAATTGCTCGGCAATCAACGCCCCTTCGTGCTGACACGGGCAGGCTATGCAGGCATTCAACGCTATGCTACAGTCTGGACAGGCGACAATGTATCGGAAGATGGGCTAATGCTGAGTGATGTCAGGATATTGAACAGCATGGGCTTGAGTGGGCTGGCTTTTTCGGGCTATGATGTGGGCGGTTTTGTAGGGGAGGCTAGTAGCTCACTTTTTAAGCGTTGGATTTCACTTGGGGCTTTTGCACCTTTTTTTAGAGGGCATACCATGATCAACAGCAAAGATACCGAGCCTTGGACTTTTGGCGAAGAAACCGAAGAAATCTCACGCAATTATATCAAACTTCGCTACAGATTGCTGCCTTATCTCTACAGCACTTTTTATGAGGCCACACAGACAGGTATGCCCATACAGCGCAGTTTGGTGTTTGAATATACTTATGACCATCAGATTTATCAAGGAGATTTTCAGAATGAGTACCTTTTTGGACAGAGTATTTTAATCTATGCTGCCAATACACAGCACCCTATTCAGAAGATTTATTTCCCCGAGGGAGATTGGTATGACTTGTTTAATGATGCCAAACACGCAGGCGGGCAAGTAGCCATGATAGAAACTCCCTTAGATAAACTCCCTCTTTTTGTGAAAGCAGGTGAAATGCTGCTCATGCAGTCGCCCGTGAGCCATACCCAAGAGTTCCCTTTACCTACCTTAGAAGTCCATGTTTACCTAGGTGGCGAGGGCAGTACTTTTGTGTATTATGAAGATGATGGCACAAGCTATGACTTTGAGCAGGGTGTATTGTATCGCCGAGCCATTCGCTATGATAGCACTCAAAATACCTTGCATTTTGCAGCCAAAGAAGGAACTTACACAAGCAAATTTAATAAAGTAAAAGTGTATTTCCACGGTTTGGAAGGAGCAAGTATTCAACCACAGCTTGAAGGTAACGATTTAGCAATAAGCACAGAAAACTATTATTTTGTGCAGCCCATTTCTAATTTTGACCCTTACGAATACAATGAAGATTTCTCAAAGGTTGTGCAAGATTTGCCTTCAGTGGAGGTAAATTTTCCTGATGCTGAGTTTATGCTGGAGTGGTAAATATAGCTTAAGATTGGGTATGAAGCACGCACTTGGCTTGTGCTCATAAGTCTGTGCTTCAAATTTATTATTCTTTGACAATTTTTGTAATGGTGTGTGATAAGATGAGCTAAATACTGTTTAGAACATAAATGCCAGCGGACTGGAAGTCCGCTGCTGCAGATTTCCACAAAATTTGTCAGACAACCAAATTTATTCCCAAAATTCAGTTCCATTTTTATCTATATAACTCCATTGGCCATTTGATTTTACACGTGCAATGCCTTGCTCAAAATCGCGAGCGATTTCATATTTCATCGGAATTATGAGTTTTCCTGTTTTATCGATGAAGCCATATTCATCGCCTTTGCGTACTACTGCCAAACCTTCTGCAAAACTTGCGGCTTCATCATAAGGAATTTCTATGCTGATTTTTCCATCTAGGTTGATAAAAAACCAAGTATTTTCTTTTTTTACTAAGGCCAATCCTTCTTTAAAATCTTGGGCTAGGTCGTATTGAGGTTTGATGATTTCTTCTCCTTTTTTGTTGAGATAGCCATATTTTACATCTTCCTGTACTTTGGCAATCTCTTCTGAAAAATCAAAAATGAAGTCATAAGTATTTTCCCCAACTTTTTTTCCTTCTTTGTCGATAAGCTGCCATTTATCTCTAACACGCACCTTCGCCAGCCCCTCCTGAAAATGAGAAGCATCATCATACTCGGCAGCAATTACAGTATCTCCTTTAAGATTGATGTAACCATACAGCCCGTTCAAGCGAATCTTGGCGAGGCTTTCTTTAAATTCTATGTAAAGATTATGCACAAAAGGCACCACTACTTCCCCTTTAATATTCAAAAACCCATACTTGTCGCCTTTGGCAGCCTTTGCCATTCCTTGTTTTGGAGGGTAGAGTGCTTGGTACTCAATAGGTATGACAGTATTCTTTTCTTGGTCAATAGCACCATAGAGGCTCTTTTTTTTCACTACTGCCAGGCCTTCACTAAATTTTTCTAAGGTTTCATATTCAAAAGGGATTACTTTCTCACCCTGCTGGTTGATGTAGCCCCATTTGCTTGCTTTTTTTACCAATGAAAGCCCCTGTTCAAAATCCCAGGCCCACTCGTAGTCTATGGGGATAACTACCCTGCCAGTACTATCTATAAAACCATAACTACCTTGCTGCCTCACCTTGGCAAGCCCCTCTACAAATCTAAATACCTCTTCATATTTGGGCTGTATGACAATCTTTTTTTGCCCATCAGCAAATCCCCATAGCTGTCCCTTTCTGTAAGGAATCAAAGAAGAGGCAGGAACTAGAGAAGCATACTCACCTGGCTGAGAAGTCTGCTCACCGCAAGTACTCAATAAAAAGACAAGGAGGCACAGATACATTACTGTTTTCATAATGTGTATTTTTAGCAAAATCAATCGATGAGCAAAGTAGTGATAAATCTTCTAATTTTAAAAATATTCTGCACCAATTACATCAAAACCTGCAAGACTGTACAATAACAGTTAAATAACATGGGCAATTCTAAAAAACTATTAATTTTGTGTGCTAAAAAGAAATACATAAATCCCTCAAAAACAACTAATTCATTTCGCTTCCATATTTTTTAATTCATTTATGAAAAAACATTGGGTCAGAATTTTATCAATCGGAATCATAGCAATCGTTTTTTTGAGCATCTTGGCTTGGCAGTCAGGCTGGATAAACCTAAGTAGCTCCAAAGAAAAACAAACAACTGAAAACAATACAAAAGCAAGCAAAAGCAGCCTGCCTTTGGTGAGGGCAAGCATCATGAGAAGCACTACATTAGTTGATGCCATCAAAGTAACAGGCACATTGCTGCCCAATGAAGAAATAGAACTCACCAGTGAAATAGCTGGTAAGATTATCTCTATCAATTTTCAAGAAGGGCAAAATGTGGCTCAAGGTGCACTACTCGTAAAAATGAGCAATGCTGAGCTGACCGCACAAGTAGATAGGCTTAAAGCACAAATTACCCTTTACGAAAATAGAGAATACCGACAGCGAAAACTACTTGAAAAAGGTGGAGTAAGCCAAGATGAATACGAGGGCATAGTAGCAGAACTCAATGCGCTCAAAGCGCAACTGAGAGAAATACAAGCTACTTTGCTAAAAACCGAAATTCGTGCTCCATTTGCAGGCACTATCGGCTTGCGAAAAGTAAGCAATGGCAGCTATGTCAATCCAGGCACCAGTATTGTGCGGTTGGTTAATCTTCAAAAACTTAAAATAGAATTTTCTGTTCCTGAAAAATACAGTGCCAAAGTAAAAGCAGGGCAAAGCGTATTAGTACGCTCAGAGATATTGGCTGGCGACACCTTACAAGCATATATCTACGCTGTAGAGCCTAAAATTAACCTCGAAACACGTACCCTCACTGTAAGGGCTGAACTCAACAATGCCCAGCAAAGACTTATACCCGGTGGCTTTGTAGATATTGAGATTATCCTTGCAAGCTATCCTAATAGTATCCAAATTCCAAATATTGCACTCATACCCGAGCTAGGCGGACAAAAAGTTTTCAAATACCAAAATGGCAAAGCTGTAGCGGTTGATGTGAAAACAGGCATCAGAGGACAACAATTCTTGCAAATTACCGAAGGTTTGAGCTTAGGTGATACCATTATTACCTCTGGAATACTTAACATCAGGCCTGGGGCAGAAATAGAATTACAGGGTATAGACTAACTATTCGCCACAAAAAATCAAGTATTTCATTTTCCTGCCTCTTCCCAGTTGCTGGCACGGGTGAGTGCTTTTTTCCAATGATGCTCAAGGTTTTGTACTTTTTCAGAAGCCATAGAAGGCGCAAATACTGTATCTATTTGCCATTGTTGTTTTAGTTCATCAAGGTCTTTCCAATAGCCCACAGCCAAGCCAGCCAAATAAGCAGCCCCTAGTGCAGTGGTTTCTAGTATTTTAGGGCGTATGACCTCAAAGCCAAAAATATCTGCCTGAAATTGCATCAATAAATCGTTGGCTACTGCCCCACCATCTACTCTTAGCTCGCTGGGGCGTATGCCTGTGTCGGCCGCCATGGCTTCTAAAATATCTTTCACCTGAAAGGCAATGCTTTCAAGGGCAGCCCTTATGATATGTGCTGAGGTAGTCCCCCTTGTGATGCCTAAAATTGCCCCACGTGCATACTGATCCCAGTGTGGCGCGCCGAGCCCTGTGAGTGCAGGCACAAAATACACCCCTCCATTGTCTTCTACTGATTCGGCAAGTGCTTGGCTATCTTTGGCATTTTTGATGATGCCAAGCCCATCACGCAACCATTGAATGGCCGCCCCTCCCACAAATACGCTTCCCTCAAGGGCATATTCTGTTTTTCCATTGATTTGCCAAGCAATGGTAGAGAGCAAGTTATTTTGAGAGGTTTTGACCTCTTCACCTGTATTTAATACCATAAAACAACCCGTTCCGTAGGTATTTTTTACCATTCCCTTTTCAATACACATCTGCCCAAAGAGCGCAGCTTGCTGGTCGCCTGCTATCCCTGCTATTGGGATATGCGCCTGCAAAGCATTGCTTTCTGTATGTCCATAGACTTCACTGGAAGATTTTACTTCGGGTAGCATAGAGGCAGGGATATTAAAAATCTCTAGTAATTCTTTATCCCATTCCAAAGTATGAATGTTGAAAAGCATAGTACGGCTGGCATTGCTTACCTCAGTGAGGTGCTTTTTGCCATTGGTAAACTGCCATACAAGCCAGCTATCTACTGTGCCAAAGGCAAGTTCGCCTCGGTTGGCTTTTTCTCTTGCCCCTGCTACATTGTCTAGTATCCATTGAATCTTGGTAGCAGAAAAATAAGCATCTATGATAAGTCCTGTTTTTTGCTGAATGAGGGAGCTGTAGCCTTGTTGTTTGAGTTGGTCGCAAAGCGAAGCCGTGCGCCTGTCTTGCCAGACAATGGCATTATAAACGGGTTTGCCTGTGGCACGCTCCCAGACTATGGTGGTTTCACGCTGGTTGGTAATGCCTATTCCTGCAATGTCATTGGCTTTTAACCTTGCTTTGGCAAGCACTTCGGCAGTTACAGCAGCCTGTGATGACCAAATTTCTATAGGGTCGTGTTCTACCCAGCCTTGTTTGGGATAGTATTGTGTAAATTCTTTCTGTGAGGTGGCCAAGGGACTACCTTTGCGGTCAAAAATAATGGCTCTTGAACTGGTAGTGCCTTGGTCTAGTGCCAAGATATATTTTGAGTTTGTCATAGTTTATTCTTTGAACTAGATAAATAAGTAGTGAGCTAAGTTAGTGATTTATTTGTAAAGTTAAATCAAAACTTGATTTTATGCTACTGTCTTTGGAGTTTTACGGTTCGGCTCAGGTCTTTTAAGTGGAAAGTTTGAGCATTTTATTTTCAACTAAAATCTCTTTTTTGGGTTATTGATAAAAAACATGAAAACAACCCAATTCCTACTCGCATTCTTTTTTGTCTGTACTTTATCACAATGCCAAGCACAACAAAGCCAAGAAAAAGACAAAAATTCTAATGAAAATGTCCTTTATAAATTTCGCGCACCTAGCTATGATGGTATAGGCAAGTTTTACATGGGCAGGGAGATAGCTCAGGTGATGGGTCACCAAGGCGCAAGCTGGCTTGAGCGCAGCGAGCGCGAGCAGGAAGAAAGGGTAAGTCTTGCCATCAAAAATCTTCCAATGGCTGAAAACGCAGTAGTGGCAGATATTGGTGCAGGTTCGGGTTATTATGCCTTCAAAATTGCCAAGAAAGTAAAACAAGGGCAAGTATTTGCCGTGGATATTCAGCCTGAAATGCTGGCAATGATAGCAAAGAAAAAGAAATCACAAAAAATCCAAAACGTATTTTCTGTTTTAGGAAATGAGCAAAGCCCTCAACTGCCCAACGATACCCTAGACCTTGCCATTATGGTAGATGTTTACCACGAACTTGCATATCCGCATGAAATGATGACGGCACTCTATCAATCGCTCAAAAAAGGAGGCAAAGTAGTGCTATTAGAGTATCGCGCCGAAGACCCCAATGTACCCATCAAACCTTTGCATAAAATGACGGCTGCACAGGCAAAAAAAGAAATGGAAGCTGCAGGGTTTAGTTTTGTAGAAAATAAAACCATACTCCCTTGGCAGCATTTTCTGGTTTTTGAAAAATAGAGTAAAGGCACCGCAAAAGTGAAGCTTCTACAAATTGAAAACAAATCAAGGAATTTTCGTTATAATTTTGAAAGATTTTTTTTTGACCGTATCTTTAAGGGAATCTTTGCTCATTCTAAAAAACCACAAGCCAACTCAAAATAATGAGGGCTTGCCGACATAACATCAACAATAATAGCGACACCACCATGATTACTAGCACAGGAGAAATCCTAGACAGGTTAAACATAACCAAGACCCTTTACAGCAAATTTGAAAAAGACACGCAAAGTAAACTTTCTGAGACCTTGCTAAAAGATGCTTTTGATGAGGTCTATCATAGAGGCGACTTGGCAATGATTGGTTTTGTATGGCTGCATTTTTTGCTTGGAGCGGCTTTTACCTTTTTTTATGATACTTCTTGGGTAGTATTTTTGGGAGTAGGATTGAGTCTAGTCTTTTTATTCAATTTAAGTGTTTATTTAAAACCTAAAACCTTTTTCACACGTGCTGTGGCAGGTATTGTACTGCAGGCTTTTGTGATTTTATTCATTTATCTCACCAACGGACAAGCTGAAATCCGCTTCTTCTTCTTTACTGCTTTTACCATTTTGATTGTCTATCAAGATTGGAAGGCTATGCTACCTAGCGCACTCCTCTTTTTTGGGCAAATGTTTTCTTTTGTTTATCTAAGCAAATACATCAATTACATTCATCTCAAAGACTACCGTGATTTTATACTCAAAGTAATGCCCAATGCAGAGGGAAGTACACAAATAGATTGGGAGGGAGTAGGCTTTTATATCGGAATATCCTTGTTGCAAGTATTGCTCTCGGGGCTTTGGGCCCATTTTCTTCATTTGCAGAGTATCAACGAAGTACACTCAAGGCAAGAAATCCTTACACATCAGATAGAGGTAGAAAACGCCAATGCACAGCTTGCCGAAAATGTCAAAAAGAAAACCCTAGACCTGCAAGAAGCCCTAGAAGCTACCCAAGCCAATGAAGAAGAACTCCGCCAAAATATGGAGGAACTCCAAGCCACCCAAGATGAAATGGAAATCCAACGAAAGCAACTCCTTGAAAATCAGGAACGTATGGAAAAAGTGGAAAGAGAACTTCGTGAGCGGCAAGCCAAAATGGAACGCTCGCAGTGGCTCGAGAGCAATCTTACACAATTTGACGACATTATGCGCCTCAAATATGATGCAAGCATAGAAGAATTTTCTGATGTCATCTTGCAGCATCTCGCCGAACTTATCAATGCCACTCAAGCTGCCTTTTATGTCTATGATGAAGACCAAAACTGCCTTTGGATGAAAGCTGGCTATGCCTGCACACTGCAATCTGTCAAACAAACCTCGTTCAAAGCTGGAGAAGGAATACTCGGGCAAATCATCAAAACCAAAAAAACAGTTTACCTCAAAGAACTGCCCGAAGAAGGCATCGTGATAGAATCTGCCCTTACGCGCGTACACAGCCGCAGCTTACTTATTGTACCTTTACTCTACAATGAAGCCCTACAAGGTGTGCTGGAAATAGCTGTTATTCAGCACATAGATGAGCTACACCAAGACCTCATCAACCGACTCTCTAAAAACCTAGCCGCCATGCTACAAAGTATGCGAGGCATCTTGCGTACTCAAAATCTCCTCGAGCAATCGCAAGAAATGACTGCACAACTCCAAGAAAATGCACGCGAGCTAGAAAAAACAAAGAAACAAGTTGAGCAACGCGCCACAGAGTTTCAAACTCAATTCCAAGCCATAGACCGCTCTATGCTCGTGATGGAGTACAACGAACACGGCAAGATTAGGCTTGTGAATGAAAACTTTATAAAACTCTCAGGTTATACCCTCGAGGAACTCAAACATAGACATCAAAACATCTTCCTCACCGAAGAATACATCAACTCACCTGGGTACAAAAAACTTTGGGAAGACATCTACCAAAATAAATATGCCGAAACAGAATATGCCTGTAAGAATAAAAAAGGAGAGGTATTCTGGATGCGTGCCAATCACTACAGCTTGGAAGAAGGCAATGAGCAACGCATCAGGGTACTTGCCTACGACATCACTACTGAAATGAAGCAAGCACAAAAAATCAAAGACCAACTCATAACGCTTGCTGACAAAGAAGAAATGATGCGCCGCAACTTAGACATCATGAAGGAGCTTCAAAAAGATGTGCAAGAAAAAGCCGCCGCTCTCCAAGCACAGCTCAGTGCCATTAATCTCTCTACGGCTATGATAGAGTATGACGGCAACGGATTTATAAGGTATGTCAATGATAAATTCAAACAAATCACTCAATACAAAAGCGAAGAACTCATAGGTAAAGACCATAAAGCATTAGTTGACTCCAAAGTAGCTGCCTCTAAGCCTTACCGCATCATCTGGGAAAGATTACAGCAAAATGAATTCATAGATGGTGAATTTCAATTCAAATCCAAAAAAGGTGAGATAATCTGGCTCAGAGGAAGCTACTATCCTGTAGCAGATAAGCACGGCAAAATCACTAAAATTCTACAACTGGCCACCGACATCAGCAACGAAATCAGACAAGAAGAACAAATCAAAGAGCATTTATTTGATTTAGAAAAAACGCAGAGCCAACTCAGGCAAACTACCCAAGAACTCGAAGCAAAGCTGCAAGCCATAGACCGCGCTACAGGTATGCTTGAGCTTGACCCCGAAGGAAAAATATTGTATGCCAATGATAAATTCTTGACTTGGTCTAAATACAACGCACAAGATCTAGTGGGCAAACATCACCAAGTATTGCTCAATAAAGAACTGGCTCAATCAGATGCCTACCAAGCACTCTGGAAAAAACTGCAAAAAAATCAAATGGTAGAGGGTGAGTTTATCCAGTTTGCACAAGACCAATCGCCGCTCAACTTACACGAAAGCTACTACCCTGTCTTAAATCAAAACCAATCCATCACTAAAATTATCACGCTCATCTCTCCACTACCCTCCTTGGTCAATGGAAAAAGTAAGGTGTTAAAATAGCATTCATGCGTCTGATTACTACCCTCGCTAGTGCTTAAACACCAAGAAAAGTCAGCAATAATTTGAAATGCCGAAGAAAAATGCTATCTTTATGTTCAACAACTAAGAGAAGAAAACATATAATTCACTCATTAGATATAGTATTTCCCTATCATTAAATAAATATTATAGATAAAAATTATAAAGATAAACTTCCTATATTTGAACTATTAAAAACTAAAACAAAAAAAACATGGAAAATAACGGTGTATCAAATACCACAAATGGTGCTACAACGCACACAATGAATGGAAATGGCGCAGCTAAATGCCCTTTTACAAGTGGCGTAATCAAGCAAAGTGCTGGTAGCGGCACACGCAACAAAGATTGGTGGCCCAATAAACTCAAGCTAGACATCTTGAGAATGCACTCCTCCCTCTCTAATCCTATGGAGGCAGACTTCAATTATGCTGAAGCATTCAAATCATTGGACTTGGCAGCAGTCAAAGCAGACATCAACGAACTAATGACCACTTCGCAAGATTGGTGGCCTGCCGATTACGGTCAT
>CAYZQI010000143.1:0-12548 GCA_964480455.1 uncultured Cytophagaceae bacterium | reverse complement strand
ACCGAACCTAAAATGCAAAAATAAACAATCTTATAGAACCTAACAACCCTGCTTTGGGGCTAGGGGGCTTTAAATAATCATTTTCTCAATAGGTACAACCAAAATACCCTCTGCACCTGCTTCTTGTAATTGTGCGATTACTTTCCAGAACTCGTCTTCTTGTACTACAGAGTGGAGTGAACTCCAGCCCTCGTGGGCAAGCGGCATGACAGTAGGGCTTTTCATACCAGGTAATATATCTATAACCTGTTTAATGGCATTGTTAGGCACATTCATCAAGATATACTTATTTTGCTTGGCTTTTCTGACCGCTTTAATCCTAAAAATGAGCTGCTCGAGCAGGGCTTTTTGTGCTTCCTCGAGCTTGGCGTGGGCAATCAGTACTGCTTCAGATTTGAAGATGGTTTCTACCTCTTTTAAACCATTGCTTACCAGTGTACTTCCTGAACTAACAATGTCGCAAACGGCTTTGGCAAGCCCTATGCTAGGAGCAATCTCAACAGAACCGCTGATTTCTTGAATTTGCGCTTTGACATCATTTACATTGAGGTATTTTTGAAGAATATTTGGATAAGAAGTGGCTATCTTCATTCCGTTGAGGTCTTCAATAGTATTATAGACAAAGTCGCGAGGGACAGCTATAGAAAGTCTGCATTTGGCAAAACCTAGCTGCATCACGGTTTCTACTGATTCGTTCTTTTCTTCTAGCACATTTTCTCCTACTATGCCTAAATCTGCTATGCCATTGGCAACGTATTTAGGAATATCATCATCTCGCAAAAATAAAAACTCTAGAGGAAAGTTATGTGCTTCTGCTTTTAATTTACCGAAGGCTTGTGTATAAGAGATACCACACTGCTTAATAAGGTCTAAGCTGCTTTCGCTCAATCGTCCTGATTTTTGAATAGCTAGACGTAGTTTTGTTTCCAATTTTAGTGTATTTTAGTTAAAAATCAACGCATACAAAAGATGAATAACTGAGTTCCCTACCGATTTGGGATATTTTTTTATGTAAATACAGCCTCAGCTTCACCTAATTTTTGTATTCATTCTTTCAATAATCTTGTTTTAGAGAGGGCAAAAGTACAAAAAAAACTATTTTTTTGATTGTATTTCGCTAAAAACTGAAGGCAATAGAAAAATGTTTGTCCTGCGGCAAAAGGTAAGTTGATGAGTAAGATACTTTTTGACAATGGATAAAAATTCACCGAAGTAGATTGGAGTTTACATCAATTGGGTACAACTCAAATTTATGCTTTTGTCATCTTAATCTCTCTCTCTGATATGGATAAGATGATGGGGGAGTTTGACTTATGAATATTGATGAAAAACTCAGAAAATCTCACATAGCTAGCAAGAAGGCTAAATCTTTTCCGAGTTTACAATACAAATATCAAATAAAAAATAAGTTTATTTTGTATTTCTTGCTAAATTTGCATAATTACCAACTTACATTAATAAAAAAAATAATTTATCGCAAAATAACATGAGCGGAGAAAAAATAACTATTCAAAACGGCAAATTACAAGTTCCCAATCACCCAATCTTACCTTTTATAGAAGGTGATGGCACAGGCCCAGATATTTGGGCGGCCTCTCAAAAAGTATTTGATGCAGCTGTGGAAAAAGCATACGGCAGTGATAAAAAAATCGTGTGGAAAGAAGTGATGGCAGGTGAAAAATCATTCAACGAAACAGGCGAATGGCTACCACAAGCTACTCTAGATGCTTTCAATGAATACCTTGTAGGTATCAAAGGACCTCTTACTACCCCAGTGGGTGGTGGTATCCGCTCGCTCAATGTAGCCTTGCGCCAGCAGCTCGACCTTTATGCTTGTGTGCGCCCCGTGCGTTGGTTTACAGGCGTACCCTCTCCTGTAAAAGACCCCTCTACTTGTGACATGGTCATCTTTAGAGAAAATACCGAAGATGTCTATGCAGGCATAGAATGGATGAATGGCGAAGCAGATACTAAGAAATTGATTGATTTCCTTATTAATACTATGGGGGTAAATAAGATTCGCTTTCCCGAGACCTCTTCTATTGGTATCAAGCCTATTTCGCTTGAAGGCTCTGAAAGGCTTATCAGAGGTGCATTAGAATATACCATTGCTCAAAAACGCCCCTCACTCACCATAGTACACAAAGGCAATATCATGAAATTTACCGAAGGGGCTTTCAAAAACTATGGCTACGCGCTTGCCGAGCGTGAGTTTGGCGATAAGGTGTTTACTTGGGCGCAGTATGACCGCATCAGCGAAGAAAAAGGCAAAGCCGCCGCCGACCAAGCCCAAAATGATGCCATAGCTGCTGGAAAAATTATCGTGAAAGATGTGATTGCAGATGCTTTCTTGCAGCAAATCTTGACACGCCCTGCCGACTATGACGTAATTGCGACTATGAACCTCAACGGTGACTACATCTCTGATGCCTTGGCTGCCATTGTGGGAGGTATAGGCATTGCCCCTGGTGCTAATATCAACTATACCACAGGACACGCCATCTTTGAGGCTACCCACGGTACTGCTCCCAAATATGCGAATTTAGACAAAGTGAACCCAGGCTCGGTTATTCTCTCAGGGGCTTTGATGTTTGAATACTTAGGCTGGCAAGAAGCTGCAAACGCCATTTATAAAGGACTCGAGGCCTCCATTGCTGCCAAAAGAGTAACGTATGATTTTCACCGACTCATGGAAGGAGCTACCTTGCTCAAAACTTCTGAATTTGGCGATGAAATCATCAAAAATATGTAGCTTGATACAGCATAACCAATAAAAAAAGGTTGCTTTAGGCGACCTTTTTTTTGGTTCTCTGAAAATTTTTGTGGTAGTGTTTCACAAGATATGCTGAATACTGTTCATAACATCTACAGATTTTTACAGAAATTGTCAGACAATCTCTTTTTTAAAATTTTAGATTATGAGCATCAGCAATCAATAGCTTGTGCTACCTGAGTGTTGATGTTTAGCTAGCTAGAATGGTCAGTAGTGATTACCCAAGCACCCTCTATTTTTTTCCATAAAAGCGTAAAGTATCCATTGGGTTGGTCATTTTTACGCTTCAAAGTCCATTTGCCTACCACAAAAGCCGTATTGTAGCCAATGATTTCTATTCTCAAAATATCAAAAGTGAGCTTACCCATAGCATCAGTACTAGGGTAGCTTTTTTTGTAATTGTCTAAGGTGGCTTGCCAACCATAAGTGATGCCTCTACTGCCAATGAAAGCAAGCGAGTCAGATTTCCAATAGCCTTCCATAAAATTCTCTATGTTGCCACTGTTCCAAGCATTCTGTTGCTGGGTGAGTATTTTGCGGATTTGTGCCTCCTCTTGGTTAAAATCTAACTGGGCAAAACCAGTCGTTGAGATTCCTAATAACAAGAGGGATAAAATTACTATTTTCATAGCTGCAAAAATAAGCGATTTTAGTAAAAAAAGTCTTGAAAAAATTAAATACAATTTATTGCTCTCAAAAAGCAAGGATTGTCTTCAAAAAATTTTGCTTGTTGAGTTTGATGCGCTGCTTTTTGAGCGTAAGTAGCAAAGCCAAGCTAGGCACAATCAATGCGCCACTTGTCATGAGTGTACCTCCCGTAGGCGAAAATTCATTATTGACTGTATCCAATGTAAAATAACCTACGCCCGCAATCATAAAAAAAGTACTCAATACTCTTGTAAAGGGTCGCTTAGGGCGGATATAAATTGATGAAAATTTAGACAATGGGATAACCGTTTCATGAATGACCACTGCGCTGTCTTTGACCGCTTCTATAGCAGTTCGATATAGGTTAGCGTCGTCTTTGAGCTTAAACTCAATAGTGCTTCCTGTATAATACCTGATGCGTTTTACTTTTCCTTGCTTTTCAAGTGCTAGAAAGCGTGTACCTTGCCGATTTTTTAGCATTTCTTCTATGGTGGGGCGTGTATCATTGAGAGAATCTTTCTTGCCCACATCAGCACCTGAATCTTGCCCCAAGGCAACCATAGAAATACAACAACTTAGCAAACATAAAAATCCAATCAGTAAATACATCTTTACTTGCATAAAACGCTGTTTTAGAAATACCTGAATCAAAATTTGTCTATTGCTTTGAGGTGTTTTCGCTTACCTAAGTGATGTTTTCGTTTTTTAAAAAGCTGAAGCGTAAGTCCACTCAACACTAGCATACTTGAAGTAAGTAAGGTAGGTTTAGAAAATACAAATGCTTCATTTTGTGAGAAAATAGGGTTAATCATATCCATCAAAAAATAACCTATACCTGCCAAAGGCAAATAAACACTACCTTGATTGACCAGCCAACTGTCATTATAAATCACCCATGTAGCTACTTGCTCAAAAGGTACTTCGGTTTGATAAGTAACAAAACTCGAGGGCAAAATCTCTTGTATAAACGGACGGTACAGTGTTTCATCATTTTTGAGGTAAAAATTAATCCTGTCACCTACTTTGTAATAAAGACGCTTCACCTTACCTCCCTTCTCGAGGGTAAGTAGGCGTTGCTTGAGTACATAATTTGTAGAAATACTATCAGTACGTATTGGGCTATCCCCGCCCTCAGATTGTGCCAAGCCAATAGATAGCCCCTGCCCTATAACAAAGGAAAAACTTATAAAAACAAACATTAATTTGTAAAAATATTCAATCATAGTATGCTTTGCATTATAAATGGGCTTTTTACCATTGTTTTATTTTTGTGTTGTTGCTATAAATATAGTAAAAAACTCTTACAACACATCATTTTTGTAAGAATATCAAGCAAATAATTCTTATTGTAATGATTTTGTTAGATAAAACCTTTGATTCAATTTTAGCAAATCAATAAGTTATTTAAGATGTTATTGTAATATATCTCCTTAAAATAACATATTTTATAAAAAAAGTATAATTTTTTACGGAAAAAACTTGCTTATTTTATTTTAACTTGCTAGTATTGCATTGTAAAATTACAACACGCAATTATTCACACAAAATTAAGACCCTATGAAAAAACAAGCTATTCTCTAATCCACAATGCAGTGCGTTGTTCCTTATAACTTATTTTGAATAAAAATATGAACAAAGTTCATTTTTTGTGTACGCTTTTACTTGGTAGTTTTAGTACCAAGTTCTAACTGCTTAGGAACTTGCATAATAGTAAAATAACCTAAGGTACTTATTAAACTTTTATCAAACTTTATTCTCTTTTTGTTTACACAAACATTTTAAAATTTTAAAAATGAAAAATCAATTTAAAAACTTCTCAAAACTAGGGTACCTCGGAATGATTGCCCTTCTCTTTGCCGCCCTGATGGTGGCTTGTAAGCAAGACCAAGACATAATGCCCGAGGACGCTGGCAAACTTAAGCCTACTTTCAGCACCAAATCAGCAGCCACTTGTGATTTTGATGCCAATCGTTTTATGCGATTAAGCCACTTACACCAAAAAGCACGTGTTACTACTCAAGGTGTTACCAACTTCACTAACCAACTTCACGAAGCTCCGGACGGGGCTATTGTTAATGTAGGTTCGCTTCGTTTTACTGCTCCAGGTGGTGAGGTAGAAGTAGGCGGTGGTGAAGGTTATGGAGTAACTACTCAGCCCCTAGACGGTAATGGAAACAATCCGAACAAAAGAAAACTCATCAACAATGGCGAATCATTGATTATCCAAACACGCAATACCTCTGACGAGATATTGAAAGCAGTGATTTCTTTCAAATCTGGTGGTGGCACAAATGGTGATGTTACCATTAAAGCATCAAAAGGCAACAGATGTGTAGGTGAGCAAATCTTTGACTTAACTGGTGCTGATGCTAAAACAGTAGAAGTTTGCTTTGGACAATCTTTTACCAAGCTAGAAATCACGGCTGATGACAATTCCGACGGAATTACGATCATCAGTAACAATCAGAAAATAAGTGATGTTTGGGTAAATTTTCCAACTATTTTCTATGTAGGTACACAAACCTTTGTTTATGACTTAATGGCAGGACCTTTTGGTTTTCAAGAAAATGCTTTGAGTTTTATCAGTAATAAAAAAGACGGCAGTACCAAGCTCAATGCAAGTGGTGAAGCTACTACTACTATGCTTGGCTGGCACACAGAGTACGGTAATGATGATTGTGACGGCACAGGTAACGTAAAGCGATATTACTTACGCCGCCAAGATACAGGCGAATATTTGGCTGGGGTAGCTGGTAACAATGGATTAAGAGACCCAAACCGTATTTTTACTTGGCAGCGTGATATAGATGATAGCTGGGCATTCAACGTACCTTTTGTTCTCATTCGCAAATACCATGGGCGCAGTTTTAAGCCTGCCATTATTACGCCTCGTTATGAGGCTGGCTATCCTAACCCATTCAATCAAACTAAATTTGAAGCACCAGTAGGTGGAGTAGCTACTTTTACAGATGCAGAGGGTACTAACTGGGAAGCGCGTCAAGGAGACAAAGATGGCAACAACATGGAACAAGTATATATCTTCAAAAATGGCAGACAATGGGGCAGAACAGGGGGGTCTATACAACAAGGTACACTTGAAGGATTTACTGTTCTTCCAGTACGTAAAGCATTGACAGACATTAATGGAAATGTTCAAAATGTTTACGAATACGTAGGTTTTGCACTTATCCAACAAATTAATCCGAATAATCTAGCTAATTCAAGAGGCTTGACTCTACAAACAAGATTAAGAGGCAATGGCTGGTTTATGGGACCTATTCAGGAACAATTAAGTTTCTAATCTCCTAACAGACCATTGATTTTATAAAAAACCAAACTGCTCCTTATGAGTAGTTTGGTTTTTTTTATCATGAAAAACTACTCCACAGATACCTGCCTCAACAATGCACCTCGCTTCATTTCAATCAATTGCCGCTCAATACTTAGTGTAGAAAGTGTTTGGAGGGTACGTTCGGGGCGCGCATCAGTCAGGAAGATTTGCCCAAAAGTATGGCTTGCTACCATCTCTATCAGCTTTTTCATTCTTCTATCATCTAATTTATCAAAAATATCATCTAAAAGCAAGATGGGTTTGATGCCTTTTTGCTGGTGCATTATCTCAAACTGCGCTAATTTGAGTGCTACCAAAAAAGATTTTTGCTGCCCCTGTGAGCCAAACTTTTTGAGTGGAAAGTCATCAATCTGAAAAACGAGGTCATCGCGGTGTGTACCCAGCGTAGTACGCTGTAAGATACGGTCTTTTTCGTGGGCTTTGTAGAAATTATCTAGGTAGTTCTCTTCAGCAAAATCTGCCTTATAAGCTATGCGAGTAGATTCTTTGCCTTCCGAAAGGTATTGATAATGCTTTTTAAAAATAGGCAAAAAATCTTCTACAAAACCCCTTCTTTGTTCAAAAATCAATTTTCCAAAATGCAAGATGCCTCGGTCATAACTTAGGAGCAGGTCTTTGTCCCAGCGTTGTTGTTCATAAAATTGTTTTAAGAGGGCATTGCGTTGCTGTAAGAAGCGGTTGTACTGCACAAGGTTATCAAGGTAAGTTGCATCTAATTGGCAAAGGAGATTATCCAAAAGACGTCTGCGTGTTTCGCTGCCTTCCAGTATGAGTTCTTGGTCTTGAGGGGCAATCATCACCACAGGAAACCTACCTATGTGTTCACTAATTTTATCATATTGTTTACCGTTTAGTTTTAGGATTTTTTTTTGCCCTTTTTGCAGCCCGCAAAAAACAGTTTGAGAGGGGTCTTGTACTGACTGGAAATTGCCCTTGAGGGTAAAATAGCTTTCTTCGTGTTTGATATTTTGCTGGTCTATGGCATTAAAAGCACTTTTACTCAAAGCCAAATAGTAAATGGCATCAAGAAGATTGGTTTTGCCACTGCCATTTTCGCCCACAATGCCCTGAATACCCTCACAGAAATTCAACTGAAGCGACTCATAATTTTTGAAATTTTGAAGTTCTATCTGAGTTAAAAACACCTTTGGAATTGTGAATGATAAATGATGTAATTTGGCGTTAAAAAAAACTATGTGTTCTATGATTCTACGTGGTTTTACTACGTACAATTCAAGTCTTAAGCGAACGCTCCAAAAGCGAGAAATAATTCTCGAGTAAGTCCCCGTGCTTGATTTTATAATGATAAGTAATGATGCTCATTTTGCGCTGAATCACTTGCAGTAGCCCTGTTATCTGGCTCCAGAGTACAAAAGCAGTTTCTATGGAATTGATAGCAGGCTGAATACTGCCATCTTGTTTGCCTTTGTCAAGGGCATTAATCAATACTTGAATGACGGCGTTGCCCCCTTCAAGTGATTGCACAGAGATAGGTTCGTTATTTTTACGGTCAAAAATATCATTTTGGTAATGCAAAATGGCATTAAAATAGCCCAAATGCTCATTTGAGAATTGAATGTATGCTTGTGAGATGGCTTTTACATTCTCGAAGCCTGTTGCATTAGCAATGGCAGCATCTTTAAGTTGCCGTTTCAAGATGATAAATCCTCTTAAAATAATGGCACGGTAGAGTTCTTCTTTGCTTTTAAAATACAGATAAAGTGTGCCTTTACTTAGTTCAGCCTTTTTAGCGACTTGATCCATAGAAGCATTCTCAATACCTTCTTTGAAGAAGACCTCTTCGGCAGCGTCTAAGATGGCATTGCGCCGCAGTATTTTTTCACGTTGTTTTCTCTCAGCAACCCCCATTGGTTGTCTAATGTTTAGATTTAAAAACTTATTTTTTTAGCTTCATCTGCTGATAGTTTATAATGCTGTCAATTAGCTTTTAATAAAAGTCTGTACCTAATTTCGCAAAAAAGCACCTCTATGTGTTCTATGATACTATGTGGTTTTAAATTTTATAAAATATCAATTGTTTAGGCTACAAACTATCAGCAAATAAAGCCATCTAATTTCCTTCTTTACAATCGTAAATCGTCTTAGAATGTTTAAGACACTATCCCAAAAAAGGATAGCGGTAGTCTTTGGGCGGCACAAAGGTTTCTTTGATGGTGCGTGGCGAAACCCAACGCAGTAGATTTAGCAATGAACCTGCTTTGTCATTTGTGCCTGATGCTCTTGCCCCTCCAAAAGGCTGCTGCCCCACTACTGCCCCTGTGGGTTTGTCATTGATATAAAAATTGCCCGCTGCATTTTGTAGTTTCTCAGTAGCCAAGGCTATGGCGTAGCGGTCTTGCGAAAAAATAGAACCCGTAAGAGAATAAGGTGAAGTTTGGTCGACCAGCTCAAGGGTCTGTTCAAAATTTTCTTCGTGATAGACATAGACCGTTAGCACAGGGCCAAATATTTCCTCTACCATAGTAGTACTGTGTGGGTCTTTACTTTCAAGCACTGTGGGTGCTATAAAATAGCCTTCTGATTTATCATAACTTCCTCCAGCTACTACTTCCACAAGGTCATCTGCCTTGGCGTTTTCTATGTACTTCACAATTTTATCAAAAGCACGTTCATCTATGACTGCATTCACAAAATTACCAAAATCTTCGGGGCTACCCATTTTGATACTTGCCAAGTCTTCTTGCAGATATTTTTTGACTTCTTGCCAGAGGTTAGAAGGAATGTACGCACGCGAAGCTGCCGAGCATTTCTGTCCCTGAAACTCAAATGCTCCCCTGATAAGTGCCGTTGCCAAGGCTTTGGCATCAGCCGATTTATGGGCAATGACAAAATCTTTTCCGCCAGTTTCACCTACTATGCGTGGGTAGGTTTTGTAAATATCTATGTTCTCACCAATGGTTTTCCAGAGATGTTTGAAAACTGATGTACTGCCCGTAAAATGTAGCCCTGCAAAATCGGGGTGTTTAAACACTACCTCACCTGCTTCAGGGCCGTCCACGTATATCAAGTTGATTACACCGTCTGGCAGACCTGCTTCTCTGAATACTTCCATCACTATATTGGCAGAGTAAATCTGTGTGTAAGCAGGCTTCCAGACCACAGTGTTACCCATCAAAGCGGCAGAAGCGGGCAAATTACCCGCAATGGCAGTAAAATTAAAGGGTGTAATAGCAAATACAAAACCTTCTAAGGGGCGATACTCAAGCCTATTCCAGATTCCAGGTGAAGAAGCAGGCTGTTGTGCATAGATTTCGGTGAGGTAAGCCACATTGAACCTCAGGAAATCTATCAACTCACAGGCAGCATCAATTTCAGCTTGGTAGGCATTTTTAGATTGTCCGAGTATGGTAGCTGCATTGATTTTGGCCCTGTAAGGCCCTGCTATCAAATCGGCAGCTTTCAAGAAAATGGCGGCACGGTCTTCCCAGCTTAGGGCAGCCCAAGCTGTTTTTGCACCTAGTGCCGCATTGATGGCTTGGGTTGTGTGGGTATAGTCGCCTTCGCTAAAATAACCAAGGGTATGTTTGTGTTGATAAGGTGGGCATAGTCTGATTTTTTTTTCGGTATGGATTTGTTCATCACCTATGTACATAGGAATTTCTATTTGCTTTTGCTTCATTTCGGCTATAGTAGCTTGAAGCAAGGCACGCTCGGGACTGTTAGGAGCATAGCTCAAAACAGGTTCATTCAGGGGAATGGGTGTATTAAAAAATGCTTGTTTCATTGTTTACTTATATTTCGTTTTGGAATAATGCAAATTAAAAAAATATATACACTCATGGCTTGCTAAGAAAAGAAGCAATCATAAAAAATATAAACCAAAAATAGGTATTTTTCGTTAATTTGTCAGTACCTTGCATTACAAAGTAATTAAAATTTTAATACAAAAAAACTTATTCTTATGGCAAATCAATCTTCCACAGCCGATAGCAGCATAGATAGTCATGTACTTTGGGCAATGGGTGCTGGGGCTATCCCGCTACCCATCTTAGACATGGCGGCAGTTACAGCCATTCAGCTTAATATGTTCAAAGAGTTATGTATGATATATCAAGTAGATTATAATGAATCTTTTGGGAAAAACTTGATTAGCTCACTGACAGGTGCTACACTTGCCAAAATAGGGGCAAGTTTCATCAAAGCCATTCCGGGTGTGGGTTCACTTTTGGGAGGTGTGCCTATGGTAGTGCTTTCGGGTGCTTCTACGTATGGTATGGGGCAGGTTTTCAAAAAACATCTCGAGATAGGCGGCATGATGTCGGCATTTAGCTTTGAAAATGCCCAGAAAATCTACAACGAAGCCTACGAGAAAGGCAAAGAATATGTAGAAGACCTCCGCAGACAAACCACAGGTGAAGGCAAAAAAAGACCTGAACCTAATGTAACAGAAGAGCCTCCAACCTCTACGGCTACACCACAAAATGATGTGTTTGCGAAACTACAAACCCTCAAAGACCTTCACGCCAAAGGGCATATCACCGATGAGGAGTACCAAATCAAAAAAGCAAAACTGCTAGAAGAAATCTAAGTATATTTCTGATAGTATGCTTTCTTAAAAAAACACTCTTCATGCGAGGAGTGTTTTTTTGTGAGATAAGTTTAGATTGACCGATTTATTTTTTAGAATTGTTGGGGCGTAGCTTACGCACTTGTTGCCCTGTTTGCCACATTTCGGATTCACGGATTTCGCTTAGTTCTTCGTTGAGTTTTACACGGTAATCTTCTTGACGATTGGCTTCTATGGTGATTTTGGCCTCGTTGCCTGTTGCCACACTTTGGTACAAATCTTTAAAAACGGGCATCACAGCAGCTTTGAAGCGAGGTTTCCAATCTAATGCGCCACGCTGTGCTGTGGTAGAGCAGTTGGCGTACATCCAATCCATTCCATTCTCAGCTACCAGTTTGATAAGGCTTTCTGTGAGTTCTTCTACCGTTTCGTTAAATGCCTCTGAGGGAGAGTGCCCGTTGGCGCGTAGGGTTTCGTATTGGGCTTCCATCACGCCAGCCAAAGCACCCATTAAGATTCCACGCTCGCCTGTGAGGTCGCTATATACTTCTTTTTGGAAGGTAGTCTCAAACAAATACCCTGAGCCTACCCCTATGCCCAAGGCAATGGTTTTCTCAAAAGCCTTGCCTGTGGCATCTTGAAAAATAGCATAGCTTGAGTTCAAACCTTTGCCCTCTAAGAATAAACGGCGCAAACTTGTACCTGAGCCTTTGGGTGCTACGAGTGCCACATCTATATCGGCAGGTGGAATGATACCCGTTTGGTCGTGGTAAGTAATCCCGAAGCCATGAGAGAAATACAACATCTTGCCTGCGGTGAGGTGTTTCTTTAGGGTAGGCCAGCAAGCAATCTGCCCTGCATCAGAGAGCAAGTTAAAGATAACAGTACCCTTCTTGGCCGCTTCTTCCACACCAAAGAGTGTTTCGCCAGGTATCCAGCCATCTTTGATTGCCTGCTCATAAGAGGCAGAAGGCTGTCTTTGCCCTACAATGACATTGAAGCCGTTGTCTTTTAGATTGAGGGCTTGCCCCGGACCTTGTACGCCATAGCCTATGACGGCGATGGTTTCGTTTTTGAGCACTTCTAGTGCTTTGCTAAGTGGAAATTCTTTGCGGGTAACTACGTTTTCTTCTGTTCCGCCAAAATTGATTTTTGCCATTTTATTAAGAGAGTTTAAAGCCCCCTAACCCCCAAAGGAGAATAGGAGAGAATATGAGAACTATTTAGAAAGCCCCCTAACCCTAAAG
>CAYZQI010000142.1:0-12549 GCA_964480455.1 uncultured Cytophagaceae bacterium | reverse complement strand
TCTAATGTAGAAAAGGCACTCAAATTTATTAGAACCTAACAACCCTGCTAACCCCAAAAGGGGGGGGCTTCTTTTGTCAGACCAAAAGCATCTGTTATACAAGGGTGCAAGTCAAATTGACTTCCTTATGTTCTCTCTTGAGGAGAGAAAAGGGGTGAGGTGGCTAAAAGGGGAAATTTGACTTGCACCCTTATACAGTGTAACCAAAAAAAGTCATTGGTCATTAGGAATTAGGAGAACCAATGACTAATTAACCAATGACCAATTAACGCATAATAAATAATTAACCCAAAAGCCTTATCAAACTTGTACCTCTTCGCGAGATTGGTGGGCTAAAAATAACGCTAGTATGAAAAATTATATCCAACAAGACGAATGGTGCATCATCGAGGACCGATGGCAGCACGAATACAACTGCATCTCTGAGAGTTTGTGCAGTATTGGCAACGGACACATGGGGCAGCGTGCCAATTTTGAAGAAGCCTTCAGTGGCGAAACACTCCCAGGTAGCTACCTTGCAGGCGTGTATTATCCTGATAAAACCCGCGTTGGCTGGTGGAAAAACGGCTATCCCGAGTATTTCGCAAAAGTACTCAACGCCCCTAACTGGATTGGCGTAGATGTAAAAGCCGATGGCGAAACCCTTGACCTTGCCCAATGCCAAGTACACGAATTCAAAAGAGTACTCAATATGAAAGAAGGCTACCTCCAAAGAAACTGCACTGCCACACTTCCCTCAGGCAAAACCCTCAAGATAGATGCCCAACGCTTTGTGAGTATGGCAGACCGTGAAATTGGGGCACTCAAATACAACCTCAAAGTAGAAAATTTTGCAGGTACTTTGAGCCTTACGCCTTACATCAATGGAGATGTGATGAATAAAGACTCCAACTATGATGAAAAATTCTGGAACGAACGCCACGAAGAAGCACAAAACAATGAGGCTTATATCACTGTGGTTACCAAAAAAACAGGCTTTGTGGTCAGTACAGGTATGAAGTTTCAGGTTTTGCTCAACGGCAAAGAAATTCAACCCGCACTCAACCCACGCACTTGCACCAAATACGTCGAAGTAACTTTTGACCTTGATATAAAGCAAGGCGATGAAGTTACGATTTATAAATGTGCCTGCAACGTAACCTCAAGAGATTATGCCGAAACAGAATTGCTTTCCCTTGCCAAAATGCGTGTAAATGCTGCTTTTGGGAAAGGCTACGAGCAGCTAAAAAAAGAACAAGCACAAGCTTGGGCTGAGATTTGGTCGCACTCTGATATCGTAATAGAGGGTGATGTGGCAGCACAACAAGGCATTAGGTTTAATATCTTCCAACTTAACCAAACTTATACAGGCGAAGACGAACGGCTGAACATAGGCCCCAAAGGCTTCACAGGTGAGAAATATGGCGGAAGTACTTACTGGGATACAGAGGCATATTGCTTGGCATTTTACCTCGCTACTGCAGACCCACATGTGGCAAAAAATTTACTTGTGTATAGATACAAGCACCTCCAAAAGGCCATAGAGAATGCCGAAAAACTAGGCTTTAGCGAAGGGGCAGCCCTCTACCCCATGGTAACTATGAACGGCGAAGAATGCCATAATGAGTGGGAAATCACTTTTGAAGAAATACACCGCAACGGTGCCATTGCGCGCGCCATTTATGACTACATCAACTACACAGGCGACGAGGCTTATTTAGCCGAATATGGCTTAGAAGTATTGTTAGGTATTGCTCGCTTCTGGGCACAACGTGTCAATTATTCTGAAGACAAAAAACAATATGTAATGCTGGGCGTAACCGGTCCCAACGAATACGAAAATAACGTCAATAATAACTGGTACACCAACCTGATGGCAACTTGGTGCCTTAGCTATGCCGAAGAAGCTGCGCAATGGGTCAAAGCAAATCAACCTAAGAAATACAAAGAAATCATTGCCAAAACCAACTTTGATGAACTAAGAGAAATAGTTAAATGGCAAGACATTAGGGCAAATATGTATTTCCCCGAAGACAAGGGAAAAGACATTTTCTTACAACAAGATGGCTACTTAGACAAAGCGCAAATCTTGGTGAAAGACCTCCCTGCCAAAGACCTTCCCTTGAACCAAAAATGGTCTTGGGACAGAATTTTGCGCTCTTGTTTTATCAAACAAGCCGATACGCTGCAAGGTATTTATTGCTTTGAAGAAAACTATGATATAGAGACCATTCGCCGTAATTTTGAGTTTTATGAGCCTCGCACCGTGCATGAGTCTTCGCTCTCCCCTTGCGTACATGCCATCTTAGCTGCTAAATTAGGTATGCAAGAAAAAGCCTACGAAATGTATCTCCGCACCTCACGCCTTGACCTAGACAACTACAACAACGACACCGAAGACGGCTTACACATCACGAGCATGGCAGGTACTTGGATGACCATTGTACAGGGTTTTGGAGGTATGCGTGTACGTAAAGGTATGCTACACTTCACCCCTTATATCCCCGAACAGTGGCAACGCTACGCTTTCAAAGTAATGTATAGAGGGGCTTTGCTCAATATTCAGGTTTCGCAAGAAAAAATCAACATTGAGAATCAATCAGATACTGATATCACCTTCAAAATACACGATACAAGCCATACGCTTGCAGGTCATCAAGTGATTGAGTTGGCTATGACGATGGTATAAGATGAATTATCAATGGTCAATTGTCAGTGTTGAAGGGTGAATCGGACATTGCAAAAACTGGCAATTGACTGTTATTTTGTGTATTTAGAGGAGTATCCGTTGCAATTTTAACTTGTACTACGCACAAATAGCTTTATAACGCATTCAATCACTCAACTTAAAAATTAAAAAACTTATGTCTTTAATTCGTATTGTAAGAATGACCTTTCAGCCTGATAAGGTAGCCACCTTTTTAGCTAACTTTGACGAAAACAAAAAAAACATCAGAAACTTTGAAGGCTGCACACATTTGGAGCTACTAAAAGATAAAAAAGAGGATAATATCTACTTTACATACAGCTTTTGGAAATCAGAAGAATATTTGGAGCAATATCGCAAATCTGCACTTTTTCAATCAGTATGGGCTTCTACAAAAATATTATTTGCTGATAAACCCATAGCTTATTCGCTAGAGCGAAGGGAGATAGTATAATTATTCTAAGGTTATTCAAAAAAAATCACTATTTTTTTTGGATTATTTCTTTTTTGATGTAGCTTTGCAAACCTATTTAATTAAAACATAAGCCTAGGTGGCGGAATAGGTAGACGCGTTGGTCTCAAACACCAATGGGGGTAACCCCGTATCGGTTCGACTCCGATCCTAGGTACTTTTTACACCAAAATATTAGTAACATGAAAAACTTCACAAATGCCTCTTTCTTTAAGAATGTAGCGATAAATATCGTTGAAGTTCCTATTGTTCTCTATACATATCTTTAACCCTCAAACCCTTTTTTCTAGTAACACACCAAAATCCAATAGAGCAATGTATTGTATTGTATAAATACAAACATATCTTGTTTTGAAAATATAATTGGAGAGTAGGTCAAATCAATTTCGTAACCAACGTTTATTCGTATGTTATATATCCTAATTCTCAAAGTCGCATTAAGTTTAGAGCTAGATTACAACTATGACAAGCTCATGTATCTGATTGCAGAAAAAGAGAGTAGATTTCAATGTCAAGTAGTGGACCCCTACAACATTACCTATGGTAAGTACCAGGTAACGCCACACTTAATCCAAAAAATGGGCTATCAGATGCCCATGACTTGCCAACAGCAAGACCAAATGATGCAAAAATTACTCAAAGAGTACGAGAAATTGCTCAATGTTGAGAAATATGAATTCAAGTACTACAAGGGAGTGTTGCTGCATCGAACCAATCTACTTATTGCCATGCACTTTGCGCCTTATGGCACAATTCGCTACTTAGAGCAAGGAGTTGATTTTAGCAATGGTCTTATCTCAGTAGCAGGGCTGTTGAAGCGGTATGAAAATACCAGCTTCTACGAACTACAGTGAAGAGATTTTCTTACATATTATTCCTTACAAGCAATGCTCACCAATTAGGTGAGCATTTTTTTTGTACCTTATACAGATACATTTACCACGTAGTTTACTTGACTCAAAAGCAAGAATGAGTTGTAAAATATAGTTTGACTAACTTCATTTGTCATCTTTCTTTACCAAAGAGTAAATATAAAATACCTCATTATCAGGTTCTTTTCTAAAAATTTCTTTGTTTCTGTAAGCCAGTATCATGTTCATATTTTCAAAATGTGTAATGAATTTTATCCTCTCAGGGAGCAGTATATCCTTGGTCATTTTATGCTCAGTATTGAATACTTGTAAATATTGCTTTGGCTTTACCTTTTCGGCCGTCAAATTGGTAGAAGATGCAGGCACTGTTGTGTAAGTAAGTAATATCAAATCCTCTGATTTGTATAAAGAATTATATGATGCAGAAGGAGAATACCTAGAGTTGATTTCACTAAATTTAACACCTTTTGGTTTTGGAAAATGAGCAGCCTGAGTTATCGTGTTGTTTTTATGTTTCCATTCATTATCTTTTAGATGATAATGGTGTACCTCATTTTCTACTGCAAATATTAAACTTAAAGTTTGCCCAGACGTGTCAAAAAATGCGAAAGGAATACCAAAATAAAATTCACTATTCTTAAGCAAGGTACTTGACTCAAATCCAAAACTGGGTAACCATTGCTTATTTTTCAAATCAATTAAGAGCAAATTTTTGTGTTTTTCATAGAAGAATTTACTGTTAAACGCAGGTGCTTCATCACTTACTAAACCAGCATTACCTATAAATATGTCTCCATTTTTTGTTTTGACATAACTCATCTCAGGATTGAAAGGATTAGCTACTAAAACTCCCTTTTGAGGTATTTTTTCTTGTAACTGGCCTTTGGAGTCGTAAAAATGCAATCCCTTCGAGCCTAGTATTGCTATTTTCTCGCCATGGTAGCAGAGTCCTAGCACATAACCAGTACCAAAGCCATTTTCTGCATTATTGGCTTCTGACAATGTGAGGAGAATTTCACCTTTTCCATTAAACTCAACAATATTGGCATTCAAAATATCAACTGCTAAATAACAGCCTTTCGATGAATTATAATCTGTGATTTTTAAGAAAGATGCTTGCGTATCAAGTACAATAGAGTCTTTGAGAACCAAACCAAAGTCTGACAATTGCATGTTTGTAAACTCAGTGTTTTTGTCACAAGAAGTAAAGATTAAAACTAAAGAGATTAATTTGAAAAGAGTATTAAAGGGATAAGGTTGTTTCATGCCTAGTAATAATTTGGTAGGTGATTGCTTGGGAATTTATCTAATTACTCTTAAAATTGAAGTTGCGCAAACTTAAAAAACTTTCTATCAAATTTAGTGGCTTATTAATTTCAAAAAAATTACCTTATCACCTCTACCCACCCTCTACATTTTACACCTTTGGGAGAAATAAGCACATAGTAATAGACCCCAGCACTTACGCCCTCACCCCATTCATCTTGGTAGCTAGGATTCTCATAAATAAGTCCTCCCCAGCGGTTATAGATTTCTACGCCATAGTTGGGGCGAATTTGAGAAATCTGGAAAGTATCATTGTCGCCATCTTTGAGCGCGGGTGTAATGGCATTAGGAGGCAGTGTTTGGTTGTCTTCTACCTCTATCACAAAAGTTTCAAAGGCTTGGCACTCATCATTGCCATTGAAAGCACGAACACTTACCTCATAAGTACCTCCTTGAGCAAAGGTATAGTCGCTGGGGGTGGCCTCAGTGAAGAACTCACCGTTGCTAATGCTCCACTCGTAGCGGTCTGCCCCTGTGGAGTTATTGATAAATTTTAGTACACTAGGCTTGGCGCAATCAGAGCCTACTTGAAGCTCAATATCAAGTATTAATTGGGGAAAGACCTCTACCACTATTTTTCGCTCACGGATACAGCCTACCTCATTTTGGATTCTTACAGTATATTCGGTAGTTTGGGTGGGTGAGGCTATGGGATTAGGAATATTAGGATTGCTTAGTCCTGTGGTAGGTGTCCAGGTGTAAGTAGAGTTATTAGAAGCCTCTGCCAGTAGCTGTGTACTTTCTCCAAAGCAAATTTGCACATCGGGGCTTACCTCTAGGCTTAGTTCTGTCATCACCAGTGTTTTTTCAATCACCACATCATCGGGGCATTGTCCACCTCTAGTGGCAGTAAGGCGAATGGTATATTCTCCTGTTTCTGTGAAGTTCAGTACTAAGTTGGTTTGGTTTTCAAATGTACCAAAGCCCTCTATTTCCCAGACCCAAGTAGGGTTATCTACTGTGGGTGTATTATAAATAAAAGTAACATCAGTAGGCACACAGTCATTTTCTACCAAAATGCCAAATGAGTTCCTAATCTCAAAATCATCTGCCAAAGGGGGAATGACCGTTACTTCTACCACTTTTTGTGCTATGCAGCCATTTTCATCAGTGGCGGTGAGGGTATAATTGGTAGATTGCGCAGGGTTGGCATTGGGGTTGAGTGCATTGGGGTTGTCTAAACCTATACTAGGCGACCAAGAGAAGGTAAAAGGTGCTGAGGAGGTGATTTCAGCTTGTAACTCAATAGATTCTTCATCACAGATAGTAGCGGCATAGCTAGCATCTACACTGATTCTTGAAACAGGAAAGAGTTTGGTAAGTACAATTTCTTGTAGGCACGAAGCAGGATTGCCGATGGTTAGTTGAATTTCATACACTCCGTTTTCTGTAAAAGTCCAGTTGATGTTGGGTGTATCGCCTGCAAACTGCCCATCTACACGCCATTCCCAAGTCGTAACGCCTTGCCCCTCAAAGTCAAAAGTAGTCTCGAGAGGGAAGGTACAACCTTGCGAAATCACATTTCCGAGGGCAGCATCTAAAATATCAAAATCTCCGGAAAGCGAGCCAATATCAAACTTAAAAGCGGCATTATTGCAATTATCACTATTATTAGTGGCAGACCAAGCACCAGGGGTAGTAGGAAAATCATTGTCTATGCCTCCACAAGAGGCACAAGCCGCATGGTAGATGACTCCCTCTTTGCTAAATCGTGAAGTACCTCCGTCCACGTGATTACCTGAACTTGAACCTCCGATAAAAGTAGCATAGACCAAAGATTGAAAATCTTTTTCTAAAATCATAATGTAAAAATCGCTACCGCCCGTTGTGCGGTCGTAGGCATCGGGGGTGGTGGGAAGCCCTGAAGTACTGAGTGAGCCTCCTGTAATACCGCCCCAGCCTGCTATATAGACATTGCTACAGTCATTTACTAGAAAAGCTGTAAAAGTGATGTTGGGCGTACTTCTGTCAGTGCCTACCACCGTAGAGAGCAGTCTTTCCGACAAATCAGGATTGATTTTGTCAATGAATTGTTTGCCATTGGGGTTGCTATATACTCCTGCACTTACGGGATAACTCCCGAGTGTTTGCCCCACTACGTGGGGGTTGCCCTCTTCATCAAAATCAATGAGGAAGGTTTGGTCGTGTGCTGTAGTACCAAGGTAAGTAATTTGACGCAATTGCCCTGCCGCGGTAAGGCGTGCAATAAAACCATCATCTCCGCCCTGCCTGTTAGCAAAGAGCGGAACACCTGCCCCCGCAGGCACAAAAGCGCGTAGGTCGTTGCTGTTTGTGCCTCCACAAACATACAAATCGCCATTGAGATTAAGTTTAAGAGAATAAGCAGCCTCAAAACTACCTCCCCCTAAATAGGTACTCCATAAAAGGTTGGTGAGCGTACTGTTCATTCTAAACACCACGCCATCTTGAAGACCACGCAGTGTTCCTTGTGAGGCATTTACCACAGGAAAATTGGCAGAGCGGCTCACAGAGGCTACATAAATTGAGTTATCATCTCCTGTTATGATTTCACCCCTAAAAACATCTCCATAGTTGAAGATACCATCAGTACGGGTAGGGTTCAAACCATCATTGCCTGAGCCTCCAATGAAAGTAGAGGCAATTAGCTGGCTTCCTGTACTGTTGAGCTTGCTAATGACAACATCACTTCCTAAGCTATAAGTGATACCTCCAATTGCTTCAATTAATGTTCCTCCTCCAAAAGTATTCTGAAAAGCACCCGTGGTAGTAGGGTAATTGGTAGAGCCTGAAGTGCCTAAAATAAGTAAATTATTCTGATTATCTACAATCATACTATGTGGAAATTCTGCATTATTTCCCCCAAGGTAGGTGGCATACAAGAGCTGTGTACCTGTGGGGTTAAATTTGAGTAATGCAATGTCTGTGGCATCATTAAAACTAGTATCAAAAGCACCCGTAGTTACAGGAAAACCAGGCGCAAAAGCAATCCCCCCAGAGTAAAGATTTCCTTCATTATCAAAGGTAGCAGTACTGCCCCAGTTGTCGGCTGTAGAGCCTGAGTAGGTAGAAAAAACCAGCTCAGGGTCTATTACCAAGGCAAGTGTTTCATCATAGCCTTCGGGAAACTCAAAGTGAACTTGATTACCTTTTAATACAAACCGTGAGGGTACGGATACTTCTTTGCCATTTTTTATTTGGTAGCAATAAGGCTTTTTCTCGATGATTTGCCCTACAGAGGTTTGTATGATGAGGTTTTCTTCTTTGAGTGAGAGGGCTTCTGCGCCTTTGTATTCCATCAGAATTTGCGCCGCATTGGCATAAGGAAGCACCTGAAACTCATACTTCAAGGTTTGTTTGTGTTGATGTATTTGCAGATTGATACCTGCGTATAGCCCTAGATATTCTATTTGTTGGTAGGCTTTCAGGTCAGATGCCCATTTCTGAGGTTCATTTCCTATAAAATAATTGTATTTAGTAACTTGGGGCTTAGAGGCACGCAGTTCAAGGTGTGTTTTAGTGTTTAAAAATTGTACTTCAAAACTATGCCCTCTAATTTTTTGGGGTATTACTGCATTATTTTTAGATTGTGGGTGTATTGCCCTGATTGCCTCTTGGTCATACAAAACATATTTGAGGGCTTGGTCTTTGAGGTAAAGATACCCTCCAGGTATTTCAGCACGGTATTTTACTGTACTGTTCCACTGATTTTTGTTAGGAATGAACTTTAATAAACTTTGCTTTGATTCATGTTGATGTGTGTGAGCATGTATCTTTTCTACTGCTGGGTCTTGTGCAAATAGCTTCGCACAAAGAACAATCATTAAGGTTGGAATAAGTAGGTATTTCATGAGTATAGTTAAATCCATTTTAATAAGTAAAATTAGTGAATCTAAGCGATATATGGAAATTTATTGACGCAATTAAGCAAAGATAAGTACTGTCAGATTTTGATTTTTTTAGAATTTTTAGTTCTTTCCTTTACTTTCACGAACCAGAACTGCAGCTATTTTTAGTTGATAACTGCTTAAAGTAGTTATTGAGTTATTATTTATAATTTATTAGCATTGAGCATCTTACAAAAAGTAATTACTCACTTTATTCAGTTATCATTGTAAAGAAAGGTGAGGGTGAGAACAAACAGACTTTTGTTTCTGACCTAAAAAATCTCAAGTTACTAACTACCTAGCAATGACAAGCCCGTCTCAGTAACCAGACATTCCTCAGTGCCTCACAATAAAATCGGGCATACAATAGCCTAGATTGGTAACTGCTTCTTCAAAAACTGCTCTTCGTGCATGGGTACGGGCTATTTGGTCTGCTTTTCTGAGTAAATCGGGTAGCCTATACGCCCCCAAAAGCCCCAAGATTACCGCCTTGCCTGCCTGTAGCCCTATAAGATGCCCCGAACTGATGAACAATGGCTTTACAGCCTCGCATGTGCGGAGTGCCACACCTACTTGTTTGTTTTCTCTAAAAATCGGTAAGGTAGCTCCACGCCCAATGCCTAAATCGCCTCTGCAAGGTAATAAACTTCGTTTGGCACAGCCCAAACTTGCTATGCCCAAGTGCAAGCCTAGCCAAGATGCCAAACCTAGGCCTTGCGGATGGGCAATGCCGTGCCCGTCTATTATAAGCAAAGAAGGATAAGGCACAAAATCTTGTGCGAGTATTTTTTTTACAAAAGCAAGTAAAGGCGGTCCTTCTCTAAAACAGAACAAGCCAGGTATGTACTCAAGCCCCGCTTCAGAACGAGCCGCAAAGTGAAGGAAATTTGTAGGAGAGGTAGGCAAGCGCAAAACACCTCCAAGGTAAGCGCATCCGCCTTCATACTGAATGTCTAGTGCCAAGATGGGCTTGGATAAAAAATATGCGCCTGAAAAGTCTTCACTGATTTGTACTTTACTAGCCCAGTGTGTCTGTAGTTTTTTTAATTTTTTGATAAACATACGTCTTTGCAAGTTATTTTTTGTTTTGATGCAGGGGTCAATCAGGGAGGTGCAGATTTATGGATTTATGTGTAATTTTACGGTTTAAAAAGCAACACCTCAAAAATAATGGAACGAACTTTCAAATGGTTTTTTATAATTCTCTTTGCAATGATGGCTTTCTATGCCGCAGGGCCGCACCCTCTCCCCCCAGCACTCAATGCAAAGCTACCAGAAGTCAGTAGTAGTCTTGTCGATTTAGAGCAAGATATTATCCTGAAAGAAAAAAATACACCTTACCTCAAACTCGATAACCAGGCACGCATTATCTGGGCAGACAGTACACAAAAACAACCAACCCCCTATGCTGTAGTCTATCTTCATGGCTTCACAGCAAGCCAAGCAGAGGGAAAACCCATTCATTTTGATTTTGCCAAACGCTATGGTTGTAATCTCTATTTGCCACGCCTAGACCAGCACGGACTCGATAACCCCGAACCGCTCTTAGAAGTAACCCCCGAAAGCCTGCTTGCCTCTGCCAAGCATGCAGTAGCAGTAGCCCAGCAGCTCGGCAAAAAAACCATCTTAATGTGTACTTCTACGGGGGCAACCTTGGGACTCTACATAGCAGCACACCACCCCGAGATAGAGGCTTTGATTATTTATTCACCTTTGATTGAATTTTACCTCCCTATTCTCAATATCTTAGACAAACCTTGGGGCTTACAAATTGCGCGGCTTGTGCAAGGTAGCAAATACAATATCAGAAAAAAAACTACACCGCTCAGTCGCCAATATTGGACGCACAAATTCAGGCTAGAGGGCACTGTAGCACTCAAATCACTACAAGCAGCCCTTAATCGTAAAATGTATTATGAGAAAATAAAACAGCCTATGTTCTTGGGCTACTATTACAAAGATGAGCAACACCAAGACAAAACCATCTCTGTAGCTGCCGCGCGGCGAATGTTTCGCCAAATCAGTACGACCAATTCACTCAAAATGGAAAAAGCCTTTCCAAATGCAGGCGAACACGTGATTGCCTCTTACATTACAACCAAAGCCTGGAAAGAAGTAAGGCAAGCTACTTTTGAATTTGCAGAGCAAATCTTAAAAATGAAACCTATTCAGACACAACCCTAAACAAAGTACGTAAGTATGAACCCATTTCGTAGTGTAAGCGACTCACAAACCACTCTTACAGAACTTATGGTGCCTGCCTATGCCAATTTTGGTGGAAAAATTCACGGCGGTACACTCCTTTCGCTCATGGACAAGGTAGCCTACATCTGTGCTCAGAAGCACGCCAGCAAATACTGTGTAACGGTAGCTGTCAATCAAGTAGAGTTTTTAGAACCTGTAGAAGTAGGCGAAATGGTTTCTATGCTTGGCTCGGTAAACTATGTGGGGCGCAGCTCTATGGTGGTGGGTATTAAAGTGATTGCAGAAAACTTTATAACACAAAGTGTAAAACACACCAATTCTTCTTACTTTACGATGGTGGCAAAAGATGAGCATGGCAAACCTAGTGAAGTGCCGGGGCTATTGTTAGAAAATGAAGTACAAGTGCGCCGTTTTTTAAAATCTATGAAAATCAAAGAGCTTCGCCAAGCCCTCAACCAACAACTCTTGCAAGCTGAAGCTACTTGGGACTTAAAAAATGCAAAAAATTTGCTCCTCAATGAGCGTTGTAAAATAAATATACCTTGAAAGAGAGCACGTTACTCATAAGATTTTTTTACTAAAAATTTACAATTTTCAAACTGTAGTTGCTCAGAAGTGTTACCTTTAAGAGGCAATAGTATTTGAGCAGTCGGCACAGGTACCCTGCACCAAGAGATTTGCCTCAGCCACCACAAAGCCATTGGGCAGTGATACTTCGGGAATTTCAACCTCCTCAAGACAAATAGTTTGCCCACAAAAAGTGCACTTAAAGTGTGCGTGCTGATGCTGATGATGTGCTATTTCAGGCTTGCAGAGTGTTTTGCAGGCAGCATATTTGAGATTGCCTGAATCATCGGGTACTTTATGAATAAGTCCTTTTTCTAAAAAACTCTTAAGAGTACGGTAAATCGTAACTCGGTCAAATTTTCCTGAAAGAGCATTCTCAATATCAGCATGAGAAAGGGCAAACTCTTGTACTTGAAAAAAGTCAAGAATAGCTAGGCGGCTTTCCGTGATACGAAGGTTGATTTTTTTTAGAATTTCCTCGGCTTTTTTCATCTTTTTCATCATAAGGAATGAATAATAAATAATTTGTACAATTAGGGCAAAATAGTATAGTTC
>CAYZQI010000141.1:0-12680 GCA_964480455.1 uncultured Cytophagaceae bacterium | reverse complement strand
GGCTGGGGGATGGGGTGAAAACGGCTGAAAAAGCCATACACACTTAACTGTTGGATTACCGCTACTCGATAATTGCTAGCTAAAGCGTGATGCTTTGAAAACTTTTTCATTCCATAGCCCATAGGTTGCAACCTACGGGCTATGGAGTAAAAAGTGACTGTTTTGTCATAATATAATTTTAAAAAATTCATCAAAATAGACTTCAAATCAGTAAAAAAACACCTATTCAGGAAAATGTAAATAATAACTTCGGTTATTTTAACTTATAGGTTGCTGATAATCATAGCCTTAAAAATTCATATTTCACAACCCATAATTTACACTTTCCTTAACCTCCGATATTGTGCGACTCAGTGCGTATTTGCAACTTGAATGAGCCACTTTGTACTCCTTTTGCCCCTGCTACCCCTAGCAAGATGGTGGTAGGTTTTACAGTAACAATGCGGATGGTACGTTTGCCACCTGCTTGCCTCATATTGGTTTCTCCAGCATACGCAGGATAGGCAGCCTCGCAGTTTCCTGAGGTAATATTGGGAGGGGTTTCCCACCAGCCTTCCGTTATGCCCTGATTGATTCCATAGAGATTAATGCGTTTATTGGGAGTCATTTCCACATATACGGTTACTTTGGCAGGTACCATCAATCGATAAAAAACGTGCTTGCCCTCAAACTCTTGAAAGCGAGTAGCAGGAAAGCAAGCTACTTGCGAACTAGCCGCCCATTGAAGTTTATCTAATAAAATTCCCTCTGATAGCTCGCCTTGAAGTGAAATTTTTTTATCGACACCGAGTTTAACTTGCGGAACTTTGACCTCTTGGGCGCGCAAAGGCATGAAAACTAACAAATATAAACAGCAGAAAGACAACAATAAATTGTAAGTTAGATTTGACATAATTTGGGGTTTTGAAACTGAAAAATAAATTAAGAAAAACTTATCTAAAAACCGAACAAAAAATGTGCTACTGTAAAATATACCGCAAGTCCGAGTAAGTCATTGGCAGTAGTAATAAAAGGCCCTGAGGCTACTGCGGGATTGATATTCATTTTATCTAAAATCAATGGCGTAATTGTACCCATCACAGATGCCAGCAATACTACAAAAAACAAAGCCAAGGCTACCGTAAAAGCCAATTTGATGCTTACATCAAGCACAAAGGTAAAACCAAAGACTATCAAGCCAATCACTAAACCATTAATAATGGCAACCACAATCACTTTTATCAGGCGGGCTAGGTAGTTATCTCTCATAAAAGAAGATTTACTGGCAAGACTTTGCAAAATGATAGAAGATGATTGTATGCCTACATTGCCGCCTGTGGCAGTAATGAGCGGTATAAAAAAAGCCAAGGCAGGAAGCATTGCCAAATCTGCCTCAAAGAGTCCCATAAATCTAGCACCCAATAAGCCCCCTGCCATACCTACTATGAGCCAAGGCAGACGCGCCCTTGTTAGGGTCCAGATGTTGTCATCTTCTTCAATATCTTCTGAAATACCTGCCATGAGCTGTCTGTCTAGTTCAGCTTTTTCAGTAATTACATCTACAATGTCATCAATGGTAATTCTGCCCATGAGTTCGTTGCGGGCATTGACTACGGGTACTGCTTCAAGGTCGTACTTTTGCATCAAATCTGCAATATCATCTTCATCTTCGTAGGTTTTTACGGAGATGACATCTTCATCATAAATGTCTTTGATGCGTACTTCATCACTTGCCAAGATAATTTTTTTGAGCGAAACACGTCCTAGCAGCACATTGCGGTCATCTACTACATAAAGAGAATAAATTTTTTCTACTTTTTCGGCTTGTCGGCGGATTTCCTCGATTGCCTGCACCACCGTCCAGTTGAGGTTAGCTCGGATAAGCTCCTTTGCCATCAGCCCCCCTGCACTGTCTTCTTCATAATGCAGCAAGTCGGTAATGTAGCCTGCTTGCTCAAACTCTACAAATGCCAAGATTTCTTCACGCACTTTTAGGGGGAGTTCATTGAGCAAGTCCGCAGCATCATCAGAGTCCATGTGGTCAATCCATTTAGCAATATTTTCGGAGCTAAAATTTCGTAAAAATTCAACCCTTGTATCTTCATCAAGATTGCTCAGTATTTCAGAACTTATTTCATACTCTAATACGTGCATTAAAAAAATGCATTGTTCTGTGTCCATTTCGTCCATCATTGCCGAGATGTCGGCGGGTCTTAGCCCTTCAAGCCTCTCCTTGATAGCACTTCTGTCTGCTTGTGCTACTGCTTCTACAATCTCATCATAAAACTCTTTTGTGATTTCAAATGACATCTACTCCTCCTATCTGTTTAAGTTGTTTTTTGTCTCTTGCTTAGGGTCTTCAATTCTCTTACAAAGTTACAAATCAATAAGGAATTGTATGTGTAGAATTACTTTCAGTAAAATATGAAGTTGGTATCAAGTAGGGTATTTGCGAAAGGGTAGCTGTTGAACGCTTTAATTATTAGCTTTCAATCAATTGGTAAACAGGAGCTTGTATAAACTTGTGGGAGGGTAGGCGAGGGGCTTTTAGGTCACTTACAGATGTTTTTTTGAGTATAGTTAGGTTGGGCTTGGGGGCAACCTGGAAAACTGCCGTGTCTTCCACTCGCAATATCTTTTTTTATGTGGTGCGTGGTGAGATAGTAGTCAATGAGCAGGCTGGTACTCATAGGAATTTGGTGGAGTTTGCACCAGAAGACTATGCAATACAAATAGAAGCACTGGAAGATAGCTTAATAATCTTTGGACACGCTATTTCTTACCAAGAACCCGTAGTAGCGCAAGGGTCCTTTGTAATGAATACCGAGCAAGAAATCAAACAAGCCTATCTTGATTACCAAATGGGTAAATTTGGTACTTGGAAGGATTAAAAAGTTAATTCTCTGACAGTTTTTATGGAAATCTGTTGTGGCGGACTTTTCAGCCCGCCGTAGTCTATACGCTATATAGGATTCGCCCTAACTTGATTGAGCATTATCACAAAAACTGTCAGAGAACCTTGCTATTTTTTCTTTCTACTCTCTTGCATCATTTCTAAGGTGATATGCAGTGCATTTTTGAGGTAAGCATCTTTAATATCTTTGTAGCTTCCTTCTTGCTGTGTACTTTGCTCTAAGATTTCAGCTCTGAGTTCGCGTTTCTTTTCATATTCCTCATTTTCAACTTTTCTTTTTTCGTAGTTAAGTGAAATTTTGGTTCTACCCTGAAGCTCTTGTGCTTCTTCAATGTATGCCATCAAACCTTTGAGCGAGGGGTCGGATTGCAATCGCTTTTCAAAAGATTTATTGAGTTTGCTGATAATACTACCATTTACCTCATTGAGCACAGTAAATTTAGTAGGTTTTATCTCGTCCCAGGGCAAGGCATTGGGTTGTGCGCTTTCGCCCACTTTATCTTTGCCATAGACAGAAGGAAGTTGAATGTCGGGCACTACGCCTTGGTGCTGTGTGCTGCTGCCTGTAATACGATAAAATTTGGAAAGCGTAAGATTGAGTTGTCCTACGTCTTGTCCTCCTTCATTGACAAAACGGCTCAAATCTACCTGACTTTGCACTGTACCCTTACCAAAAGTTTGCTCACCTATGATGATACCACGCTTGTAATCTTGAATGGCTGCTGCAAATATTTCAGAGGCAGAAGCACTAAAGGCATTGACCATTACGGCTAGTGGTCCTTCATAGTGAAGCAGTGCGTTTTCGTCGTTATTTACTTCTATTTCTCCTCTTGAGTTGCGCACCTGTACCACTGGGCCTGTTTTGATGAACAAGCCCGTCAGGTCAATTGCCTCTTGCAGAGCTCCACCTCCATTGTATCTTAGGTCTATGATGAGTCCGTCCATTCCTTCGGCTTGCAGTTCGGTGATTAATTTTTTGACATCATTAGTAGTACCTTTATAGTCGGGTTTGCGTTGTCGGTATTCTTCAAAATTGATGTAGAAAGATGGAATCGTAATGACACCAATTTTGAGCTTTTTACCTTTTTCTTCTATTTCATAGATTTTTTTGGTGGCAGATTGGTCTTCTATTTTTATTTTATCACGCACTAAGCGCACTATTTTTGGTGGCGCATCTGCGGCTGCATTGTTGGGGATAATCTGTAATCTGACCACTGTGCCTTTTTCACCACGTATGAGCGATACTACATCATCTATGCGCCAGCCTATCACATCTTTGAACTCACCTTTATCGCCTTGAGCTACTCCCACGATTTTATCATTTGCTTTGAGGCGTTTGTCTTTGAAAGCAGGGCCTCCAGGCATTACCTCAGTAATGATTGTAAAGTCGTTTTGAGTTTGCAATCTGGCGCCAATGCCTTCAAAAGATTTATTAATTCTCATTTGAAAATTTTGTGAATTGACAGGCGAAAAATAAGTAGTATGAGGGTCATAGACTTCGGTGAGCGAGTTCATGTAGGTTTCAAAAACATCTTCACTTTTCATTTGATGTATATTCTTGCGGTAAGTCTCGAAGCGAGTTTTGATGATTTCTTTGCTTTCTTCTTGTGTTTTGCTTGTGAGCATCAGCCCTAGTACACTATTCTTGATTTGTTTGCGCCATAGGTCTTTCATGTCGGTTTCATTGCTTACCCAGGTAGCATTTGCGCGGTCTGCCTCGAGATATTCATCTTTTTCAAAATCAAATGAGTAATCGCTTTCCAGCAAAGTGATGTTTTGCTGCATGCGCTCAAGCACACGTTGTTTGTAGATATTAAAGATAACATAGGCAAGGTCTAAATCACCTTCTAAAATCATCTCATCAAGGTTAAATTTATAGCGTTCAAATTGTTTTATATCTTCCTCTAAAAAATAAAGCCGCGAGCCGTCAAGGTCATTAAGGTATTTTTCAAACATCAGCGCAGAGATGTCATCATCTAGTTTTTTCTTGCTGTAGTGGTTAGTATTGATGATGTTGGCAAGCAAAACAGCTTTTTTAAAATGAATAGGCTCTGGTTTTAGTAGGGCACTGTCGGCAAGGGTATGCTCAAACTTAATATCAACAGACTCATAAGAAGGCTTTTGAGCATTATAACCTACCGAAAAGCTCCATACAAGAAGGAGCAAAATTGGAATGGGTAAGAAATATAAGACTTTTTTCATAAAAATATGGGTATTGTTATCTTAAAATTAGACTTCTACATAAGTGTAGAACAAAGCGAAATGTTATATTTGGTTTTTTTGAGTTTGCAAAAATAAATAAGCAACAATATGCCAATACAACGTAATAATAAACAAATTAGATAAGCTAAAGTATATAATACATCTCAAATTACTTGGTTTGTTTTTGCAGTTTAACAAATATTTTATCAAAATAGACCATATCAAGTACTTCTCTCCGCCATTAGCCAACAAATATAGGCTATCTTTGCAAAAATATAAACCTAAAATAAGTTCTTTTTGACATACTGAGTAGAAGGTATTTTTGCAAAATTAGTTATCCTCTTTCAAATATTGAAAGAAACCAAAACAGCGCAAATGCTGTTCTTGAAAAAATCAAAATATTGAATCCATTTTTCAAATAAATAAAACTATGAATACAAGTATCCCAAAATACATTACACTTTATACTGAATCAAATCCTAACCCCAATTCATTAAAATTTGTAGCTAATTTTATGTTAGTCCCCTCAGGGCAGACTTTTGATTACCCAAGCAAAGAAGCTGCACAAGAGTCGCCCCTGGCTACTGAGCTTTTTGGCTTTGAGTATGTAAAGCGTGTCTTTATGATGAATAATTTCATCACTGTTACCAAAGACGATGAAACCGATTGGCACGAAATAGCAGGCAGTCTTAAGCAGTACATCAAAGAATACCTCGAGGCAGAGAAGCCCGTTCTTAAGAGTGCAGCACTGTTTGAAGATACCGTAGATGAAAATGAGCCAGAAATCAATCAAAAAATACGTGCTATTTTAGATGAGTATGTACGCCCCGCCGTAGAAGGTGATGGCGGTGCAATTACGTTTCATTCATTTGAAGAAGGTACTGTAAAAGTACTCTTGCAGGGTGCGTGCAGCGGCTGCCCTTCTTCTACTATGACACTCAAGGCAGGCATAGAAAATCTCCTCAAGAGAATGTTGCCCGAAGTAAAAGAAGTAGTGGCTGAAGGCGTATAAAGCAAATACGTTGATTATTCGTACTTTACAAGCAAAGTTCTATTTTGATACAAAGAAATAGAACTTTTTTGTTTTCCCAAAAAAGCATTCTTCAGCACCTATTAACCTACCATTACGTGGGCAGAGGGGTATTGGTAAGAATTACTGAGGGCTCGTTTGCTCAATGCAAGTGCCAGCGTAAGTGTACCCACACGCCCCACATACATTGTTACAATCAAGATTACTTGGCTGTATTCATTGAGCGAGCTAGTAATACCTGTACTCAGCCCCACAGTGGCAAAGGCAGAAATTAGCTCAAAAAATAACTCCCTTATATCTACATTGGGCTGCACAATAAGCAGTAAAAAAATAGCAATTGCGTTGTAAGTAATGGCAAAAGCCACAATAGAAAAAGCACGGTTGATAATATCGTTGGCAATAGAACGCTTGCCGAGTTCTACCGTTTTTTTGCCTCTTATGCTTGCACCTGCTGAAGCAGCCAAGAGTAAGAAAGTAGAAGTTTTGATGCCTCCCCCCGTAGAGCCAGAAGATGCACCTATGAACATTAAAAATAAAAATAAAACATAAGTAGGCTGGGAAATATCTGAAATGGCTAAACTTACAGTATTGAAGCCTGCTGTGCGTGTGGTAACTGACTGGAAAAAAGAAATCACAAGGCTTTCATACAGCGTTTTACCTTCAAGTGTTTTTTCTTGTTCTAAGAATAAATAAGCTATTGCGCCCAATACTACCAGAATAATGGTCATATTGACGGCAATGCGTGTTCCCATAGACCATTTCTTCCAAGGGTTGCCTAATCGCTCTCGCATACTACTTGGCGAAAACACATCTTGTATAGTAAAAAACCCTAGGCTACCAAAGATAATGATAAAGCCCAAGATAATGTGTGCCACATAGCTTGTATCTACGCCTTTTTCTGCCAAGCCGTCAGGAAATAGACTAAAACCTGCATTGCAAAAGGCAGACATAGAGTGAAAAATAGAATAATAAACCTTATTTGCCAAGCTGTTATTTATCCTCATATAAGGATTTACTTCCTCTTTTGAGGTGGCATCTTCTATTGGTGCAATGCTAAGTACTTCAAGAGTTTGCTCGTCACTGTTTGTATTGAAGCTATCTTCCAACAGTACCTCGCTCGTATTAGAAAATTCCGCTTGCATTTCTTCAAAAGATATTCGCTCAAAAGATAATTGCTGTGTACTGTCTTTGTATTCTATCATCACGAGTTCGTCTTTGGTAGGGCTTACAGGGCTGTAAAAGGTTACGTCGGGTCCCCAAGAAAAGAACAACGCAATTGCGCCGATGGCTTCTATTCCAAAAGTGAGCAAAATCACTTGCTGAAGTGTCTTGCGAGCAGATGAGAGGTTTTCGGTACTTAGCACATCTTGGATAATGGCTTGCTGCTTCATACCAACGCCTTGGCTGAGGAAAGTAGCAAAAAAAGTAGCAAAAGAAACAATGCCTATGCCACCCAACTGGAGCAAAAACAAAATGACCAATTGTCCTTTGAAAGTAAAGTAAGATGCCACAGTAACAGTACTTAGCCCCGTAACACAAGAAGCACTTGTAGAGATGAACAATGCCCCCAAAAAAGACATTCCGCCTTGTGCGGTGGTCATAGCAGGCAACATCAACAAAGAAGTGCCAATTAAGATAAGCAAAATAAAACTAATAATGAAAGTAGTAGCTGGTTTGATCCGTACAGAAGATATGACTTGGCTGACACGTGCTAAACCAATCATAGTAAGTACTAAGATATAAATAGAAATAAAAGACTCATAAAACTGCCTGTAATCTAAAAATCCTAGATTTAGGAAGATAAAATACATTATATCTATACCCAACAAGGAAAAAATAAAAATTATCAGTGAGATTACTACTAAAAAACTCTCTAAGACCTTTTCTTGGATATATTCCCACTTGTATAGAGAATAGACAAAGCGAATAAAATAATCAAGAATAAAAATCACAATCAATACCTCCAGCCATACAAATACTTTGGTGATTTCATCGCTCTCCAAGTCAAAACCCAAAGAATATATCAAAGTCCCCAAAGCCACAAATAATGTAATGGTATTGGTGATTTTGAGAATAGTATAGACACGTTCTCTGGTATTGTAGATTACCTCGTTGAATCTATCTTGGTATTTTTGCAATGTTTTCATTCAAAAAGCCGATTTAAGATTGCTTCTTTTATTAATTTTTCTTTATCAATAGGTACTACGCCCAAGTGTTCACATACCAAACCGCCTGCCAAGTTTGCCAATCCTGCTACTTGCCGAGGAGATAAGCCTAAAGCCAAGCTCAAAGCAGCCACACTCACCACGGTATCGCCTGCTCCCGATACATCAGCAATACTGCGTACATGTGCTGGTAAGTGTACTTTTTCTTGTTCAGTATCCAAATATACACCCAATTCAGACAAAGTTACTAGGGCTTGCTCTATTTTCAACCTTGATTTGAGCAGTGCAATGGCTTCACTGAGTTGTGTAGCATCACGAGGGTCTATATCAATTTTCAAGCCTTCCTGTAGTTCTTTTAGGTTTGGCTTGAAGAGCGTAGCACCTTTGTAGGCAAAAAAGTTGTCTTTTTTAGGGTCCACCACAGTAGGGATACCCATTGCTTTTGCTAGTTGAATGATGTCTTCAATAAGTGCAGGGCTAAGTACCCCTTTGTCGTAATCTTCAAAAATGACTACTGAGCAGGCAGACAAGTTTTTTTCAATGATTTCAAGTAGAGCGTTCTGGTCTTTTGGAGATAGTGGGGCAGTCATTTCTGAATCTACCCTCAAGATATGCTGATGCCCTGCCAAGATGCGGTGTTTGATGGTGGTCAAGCGTTCTTGGCTTGACAAAATGCCATTTACACTCATTCCTTCTTCTCGTATGAGTGTATTAAATGCCTCAGCATCACTGTCTTGCCCTACTACACTACACAAAATAGGAGTTGCCCCCATTGCTTTTATATTGAGGGCAACATTGGCAGCTCCGCCCAGCCGTCTTTCTCTTCTTTTTACATTCACAATCGGTACGGGTGCTTCGGGAGAGATGCGTTTTACATCACCCCAGAGGTAGGAGTCAATCATTACATCTCCTACCACAAGCACTTTCATTTGATTGAATTTCTCAAAAATCTGCTGTGTTTTTGTTGGTAAGTTGGGCATATTTTGAAGTGCAGGTGTTTTTTGTAAACCATACTTAAATGTAAGGCTTTACAGTTAGTACATCAATGACCACTTACAAAACCTTTCCTTCGGGTCAAGCTGAGGGCAGCTTTGTTTAGAGATTTTATTTTAATTTTGCCAGACAAGTTTTAAGGCGTTGCATGGCTTCTTTCAGCGCTTCATCAGAGGCTGCATAAGAAATACGAATGCACTCGGGCGCGCCAAATGCCGAACCTGGTACAAGGGCAACGTGTGCCTCGCTCAACAAATACAAACACAAATCATTTGAATCTTTGATGGTGTGCGTGCCATCACTTTTGCCATAGTAATAACTCACATCAGGAAAGAGATAAAAAGCTCCATCAGGCATATAGGTTTTCATTCCCTCAATTTCTTGGGCAAGGCTCAGTACCAAATCTCGGCGGCGTTGGTAGGCTTTTTTCATCTCAAAAGTAGGCGTTAAATCGCTACTAATGGCAGTATAGGCTGCTTTTTGGGCAATGGAGCAAGTACCTGAGGTGATTTGCCCTTGTATCTTGTCGCACGCTTTGGCTATCCATTCTGGCCCTGCCATATAGCCCACGCGCCAGCCCGTCATAGCAAATCCTTTTGAGAAGCCATTTACGGTGATGACGCGGTCTCTGATGCTTTCTACTGCACCAATGCTAAAATAATCATCTACAAACGTGATGTACTCATAGATTTCATCGGCTACTACAAAGATATTCTCGTGGCGGGCTACAATTTCAGCAATTGCTTCTAGCTCGCTGCGGTTATAGACCGTGCCAGTAGGGTTGCTAGGAGAGGAGTACAAAATGGCCTTGGTTTTGGGTGTGATGGCTGCTTCTATTTGTGCAGGTTTCACCTTGAAATCATCACTGATGTCGCCACTGACCATCACAGGTGTACCTTCGGCAAGTTTTACGATTTCGCTGTAAGACACCCAGTAAGGGGCGAGAATCACTACTTCATCGCCGGGGTTGATGAGTGCCATAAATACATTGGCAAGCGATTGCTTGGCTCCAGTAGAAACTACAATATTGTTTGCGCCCCAGTGCAGGTCATTGTCGCGTTTGAGTTTGTGGGCGATTGCTTCTCTGAGGTCTAAGTTACCGGGCACTGCTGTATAAAAAGTATGTCCATCATCAATGGCTTTTTTTGCGGATGCTTTGATATGGTCGGGCGTTTGAAAATCAGGTTCACCTAAGCTTAGTTTGATAACAGGCTTGCCTTGTGCAGCAAGTTCACGTGCTTTTTGTGCCATGGCGATGGTCTGTGAAACCTCCATTTTATTGACGCGTTCGGAGAGGTTTAAAGTGGCTTGTTCTGTACTCATTATTTGGAATTAGATAAATTTTACTACTGCAAAATAAAGGATTTATTCGCAATTCTGTGCTACCTTCAGCTTGAAAATATGGATAATAGGGTTTGCTGTTTCTGGGGGAATTACTTTTTTTACACTCCTCTGTTGTTGGTGTTTAGAAATGGCTACCAAAATTTCTTTTGATAGCATACTATTCACTTAGCCATTTCGACACCAACAACTTTTTTTGAATCATGTAGTCTTTCCATAAGCAACCGACCTTTGGACTAGCATGGTCGGTCTCCCTAATAGCAAGCCGAAGGGTAAGACCAATCACAGAATACTAGAATCCCATACCAATAAAAGATAAAACTAAATAATGACCTTCTTTTTTGGCTCTCTCCAAAAGCTCAATAAAGAGTGTATAATCTTCTTTTAAAACACCTTCAAATTTATTTGAATCATCAGTAAGTTTACGATAGAGAAAGTTTATCATTAGTTCACTTAGCCTGAAATTAGAATGAGGGAAATCTGAATCACAAGGCTCTATTTCTGTATTATAGCCCAAGAATACAGGGATTAAGTGTTTCTCGCTTTCCATTCTTAACACATCATCAAAAGGAGGATAATCTTCTTTTAGAATGGTCAAAAACTCATAGCTAAGGCAATAACAAGGCTCAATAAACCATAATTCAGGCATAGTGATATTTGCCTTGTAGTGAAAATATTTGCTATCCATATAACCACATCTGAGGGTATCTTCGCATTTATCCGAATCATTAATAGTTTCCAGTATGTATTTCTGTTCAGATTCAGCCATTGCAAGTTTAACTTCACGGAATAATTCATAATTATTCTCTCCTAGCTCCTGCCTGAGTTTCCTTTTTAAGTACTTATCATCAAGACGATTTAAAATTTCCTGTGGCATATCTATAGCACTAAGCTCCTTACGGAACTTAGTACTAATGTATTGGCATCTTTCTTTGAGCGTTTGGGTGGCTTTACTGATTGCTACTTCTTCATGATAGGCTTCATAAGCTTTACCATCTATTAGCAAAAACTCAATACCCAAAAAATAATTTAATTCTTCTGATTGTCCTTGTGCTTGATTCATTAGCAATGTACAGATTAGGGTAAATAATAAGAATTTCATAATATATCAATTATAAAGTTCGTGTAAATCGTGGTTAGGTTCATCAGTACCATTGTAATAATTGGAAGGCGGGGGGGTTGTATTTTGCCTAATAAAGTTTACCATCTGACTTAGATTATAAGCAGAGCGAGAGTTCAAGCCTTCAATTAAATGAACTCCACCATTGTATTTTTCTTTCAAATCTCGTGTTAAAGTTCTTATACCTGGACCATAAAGAGAATGTGTAAGAGCCTTCATGTAAGCCTCCTTTTCTAAAATTAGTATGGGTACGCCATTACCATTAATCACTTTTTGGTTTTTTAATAATTGTGTCAAACCATGATAAACACAGCGAGCATTAAATTTAAACTTCGCTAAGTCATTCCCAACATATGCAGTAAGATTTTTCACTTCAATTACAAAATCAGTTCTACCTTGATAAGTTCTGGTAGTATTTTGTATAACGCCCGTAGTCGGAATATCGAGTAAACTGAAGTTAAAAAACATATTTTGCTGATTTTTATTAACTGTCATTACCATGTCAGTATATTTATCAGGTGCATGTACTATTTCAGTATTTTCTTTGGCATACAATACTGCAAAAGGATTGCCAGTAGCTACAAAGGTTTGTGTGCTTACACCAGTCAACCCTCCCATAAGTTCTTTAATTACCTGTGCTTCTGCTGCTATGCCATTTATAGTATTCCAGCTAGTTCCTACTGTATGTCCATTGGGTTGATTGTACCAAGCCGCCTTTTGCAAATTACTAAGCGATGAATTTTGAGCAGCAATATACACATTGTATAGTGCTTTGTCAAATGTTTTTGCTTGTTGAAATGAGGTTAAATCATACACAGGAGGGAGTGGAGGAGGTAAAAAAGCTTCCTCTGGAGCTATGAATGGTTCAGGCGCAACAATCCCTCCCCCTGTACCTCCATTGAAAGGACTGTACGCACCAGAACCACTGTTGTACCC
>CAYZQI010000140.1:0-12816 GCA_964480455.1 uncultured Cytophagaceae bacterium | reverse complement strand
ATGATACCTCTCAGGGCAAAAGTAAATAGTTTTAATAATTGTTATTCTTATTTCAAGAAGTTTTCTATTATTTGGAATTGATTTTTCTGCAATATTAAACACGTTCAACATTAGAGTGGTAGGCTACGCATCATCAATGGAGGAGGAACTTGCACAGTCAGCCAAAATAATACACTAACACTCACAGGAGTTTATCTCAATGTGGAGGGAGGGGGCATTCTGAACCTAGAAGCAGATGCCAACCTAGTGTTTCACAGACATCTCCAAGTAAACAATAGTGCTACTTACAACCTTGCCCCCACCACTTGGATTGTCTTTGAGGGAGTGCAAAATTCTAATATTCAGGGAGGAGGTAATATTCTTAACTTGCTCAATCTAAGGGTCAATAAAACCAATGCTAGCATAGACCTACGCCGAAGGGTATCTATTGCCCAATACTTAGACCTTGTGTCGGGAAATATTAATTCTACTAATAATAATCTATTGATTTTTGAAACTGCTGCTACGCATAGCGGAGGTTCGGCTGCAAGCTACATCAATGGCCCTGCACGCAAGATAGGCAATACCAATTTTGAATTTCCTTTAGGCAAAAACAACCGATTTGGTAAGCTAGGCATACAGGTAGATGCGGCTGGAGCTACCACAGATTATTTTGATGCAGAGTATTTTGGAGAGTTCTTTGCCAATACCTCGCTTACTGCACCCATTACCGACATTAGCGACCGTGAGTTCTGGCGATTAGAACGTGATGATGGTACAGGCTACTACAGTAGAAATGATGATTCCTGAAAATAGCACTTATCAACTGCTCATCTATGATGTATAGGGCAAATTAGTTTATCAAGGTGAGGTAGAGAGGTCAAATAGTGTGTTGATAAGCAAACAACTAGAGTTGGGGCATTTACAATCGGGTACTTATATCTTAAAAGTCCAAAGCAGTCAAAAGAGCATTACCAGAAGATTGGTGAAGCAATAATTTGACAAACGAATAGAGATGAGATTTTTGCTAACCCATCTTTATCCTTTTTTTAAAATTCTTGAACTATTTAGAATTCAGCACCTAGACCGTTTTACCACCTTTGAGTTCGGCTTGCAAAGTTTTTAGGGTTTCCCATTCACCCTCTTGAGCAAGTTTTGCTTGTGCTGCCCAAGTGCTTGGGTCGTGCATTTTGTAGCGTGGCCCTGCTTGTACTAAGATTTCCTTGAGTGTCTCAACGGGTGTTTCAGCGAGTAATTGATAAGAGGTAATGCCTGCTAATTGTAGGCGTTCGGCAATTTTAGGCCCTATGCCTTCTATTTTTTTCAGGTCGTCTTTGGTATTTTTTTTAGATATGATTGTTTTAGTGGTTGTTTTTTTGCTCACTTGGTTTTCGTCATTTAAGAGCGAAACTACGGAGTTTTCTATACCTTGAAAAGGAGAAGGTACATACTTATCGGCCGACCAGTCATTTTCCCAGCGGGCTTGGTCTATCAAATACCTAAATTGGTATTCTTTGCCTGTCTCGAGTTCTACCTCGGCCTTGAAGAAGCCATTGCGGTCTAGTTTGAGCGTAATCCCTCTATTGGGCTGCCAATCATTAAAATCACCTACTACCAAGACTGATTGTGCTTCGGGTGCGGCATCTTTGGGCAATTGGAAGGTTACCTTACAAGTAGAGTGTGTTTTAGAGAATTGCTTTTTCATCTTTGATGTGTTAATTATTGTAAGCGTAAAAGAAAAAAAACTACCATAAATAAACAAGCCACTACTTGCATTTTTTTAAGATAGACTAATAAATTGTATGTCTTTTTGTAATTTGTAAATATTTTTTTGAAGGATTTGAGGGTTTTTCCTGACATACTTATCTTGGCTCTTGCAGCAAGTCCATAAAATCCATTGCAGTATATTCCATATTGTGAATTACTTTTTGGACACGGCTAATGAGGTAGTTATAAGCAATGTTTGCCAAGATTCCAACAATCAAACCGCCTACGGTAGTAATCAGGGCAGTATAAATCCCGCTTGAAAGCACTTGTGGGTCGACAGCTCCCTTGAGGCGTGCAATGGTCATAAAAGCCTGAATCATACCGATTACAGTTCCTAAAAATCCAATCATAGGAGCAGCACCAGAGATAGTTGCCAAAAAAGAAAGGTTTTTCTCTAGTCGGTAGATTTCAATTTTGCCTACATACTCAATGGAGGTTTCAATATTTTTGAGTGGGCTTCCTATACGGCTCAGCCCCTTCTCTAGCATACGTGCAATGGGGCTATTGACTTTGGCACAAGCTCTTTTTGCGCCTTCAATGTCACCATTGAGTACCAATCCTTTTACCTTTTCCATCATACTTTCGGGGCTTTTAGTTGCTTTTTGAAGGGTAAAAATGCGCTCTAAAAAAATATACAGTGCCACGATGAAAAGTATCCCGATGACCACCATCACTGAGCCACCCTTCAGGGCAAGCTCAAGGATAGAGATGGTTTCGGAAGTAGCCATGGGCAGTGGCGTAATGGTGCCAGTAGAGTCAATTTGTAGGAATAGCATAAATTTTATTTCTTTGTAAAGGGTTTGGTAATTGTCAATTATTAATTAATACAAGTGCTTGATTATCAGTAAGGTGCAATTATTATTGTTAAATTTTATTTGAATGTACTACCCAGAGACTAAGACTAATATTTCAAAATAAAAAATTTTAGTTTATTCTCTTTGCAGAAAGCATAACCTTTTTCTTTTGCTTCTTGTCTTGTAGCAAAATCTTGATAAGCAATTCTGTGTAAGTTACTACTCGGATTAGGTATAATGATTCTAGCACTGCTGATACCTTTGATAAGCAAATTATTAAGGTAAGAGTAGGCATTGGATTGATTGCTAAAACTACCCAAGATGACATAATAGCGTGGGCGCGTGTCAGGGCGTTTTATCAAATAACTATTAATTCCCGAAGGGGTCTGTCCTTTGGTGGTAAAAGAGTTCACAAAACTTTCATCAGTTGCATAATCAATGGCTGGGTTCTCTATTGCGGGTCCTGTGTCGTTGTCTGTGGTGCTCGGAGTATCATCTGTGATAGCAGTGTTATCATTGCTGTCTTCTTCTTCATCAAGCGCGCTTCGGTTGCCATCTAAAATATCTTCTCTCTCGAGCGGGTCGTCTTCAACTACTTCCGTACTGCTGTTGTTGTTATTTTTATTACTGAGTAGCATTGCGATAGGGTTTTGCTCTGAGATGATATATACTACTGCACCCAAAATTACTGCTAAGAGAATCAATGTCAATACCATAAATAATCTTCTTGAAGTATTTTCTACTACTTCTTCCTCAATTACTATGTCGTCTTCGGGTGTAGCAACCGTTGAAGCGTTCTGGTAGCTATTTTGGGTTTGTTGGGTTGCTAAGTTTTCGTCATAAAATGTTTGGTTAGAAAAATCTGGCGAAGTACCTCCTTTGAAATCGCTTTGTGAGGGCTTGAAATTGTAAAGCTCTGGTAGCCCGAAGCTACTGCCTGCATAGAGTGTGTCTTCATTTTGGACAAACTCGATATGCCCTTGGGGAGTATAAACAAACTTTCCAAAAATACCTGCTTGGTATTCTTTGCGCATACCTAGCTCGGCTTTGAGTGCTTGCACAAAGCTATGGACTTGTGCTTCGGCTTCGGGCAAGGTGATATTTTCCTCATTTGCCAAATAAAAAGCAAACTTTTTATCATTGCTTTTGACGGTGGCATCAAAGAATATTTCTTTGTTGGGAGGTAATATTTTATTGACCCCTGGCTGTATGAGTGCATTTTGATAATTCGCCTCAAAACGCCCTAACTCGGGTATCACCAATTCATCGTACTCTTGAAACCACTGGTGCAGATGCTGTGCTATGTTTATTTCAGAAGGCATATTTTAATCCGATTAAAAAGTTAATTCCTTGGTTAGGATAATACAAATATCTCTGATAACTATTTGAGAATAAGTTGTTAGCTGACAAAAATGCAGAAAAATTCTTAAAAAAAGAATAATCTGCTTGTAAACTTATGTCTGCAATCGTATTTAAGTCATTTTGAACCTCTGTGGTAAAATTTTTTGCTTTGATTCCTCCCAAAACAGCCAAGTCAATACTTAGGTTGAGTTTATTTATGGGCTTAAAAACTCCTACTAAATTACCGGTAAAAGTAGGTCTGTGCCAAGCCTGTTCAAGTTCTTCTACATCAAAGCCAAAAAAATCAGCTTTGAGCTGTAGCTGATACTGCTCACTGAACTGATAGCCCAGCCTAGCACCCAGATTGATAACACTGCTTGCTGCCTGCTCGTAAGCTAGCCCAAAGCGGGCAGAGTCTGTTGGTGTATTGATAAAAAAGGCTAAGTTCTCAAAACTTCCTATACTGCCATACACTTGGTAAGAAAGTCTATCTATCAAAGTACCTTCCACTCCTAGCTCTGCTTTCCAGCGTTGATTGGTATTGAAAAGTAAGACTTGCCGCCCCAAAAAAGGATTTTGAGCCACAAAACCATCTAGCGTATTGCGTTGCATATTGCCCCGAACATCTACATAGGCTTGTAGCTGCCCATTTATCAGGTAGTCTGCCCTCAGAACGGGGTATAGATGGAGATTGCGTTGGTCTTCGGTCAATGTATCATTTTGATAGACTAGATTTGCCCCCACTAAAAGCCCAAACTTTTCTCCTTGATAGGTATAGTTGGGCATCAATCGGACATAGGTTCTGTTGATTTTTTCGTTGTCTTCGCGCTGCATTAAATAGGCTTCAGCAAGCAGCCCAACGCGCGAAACCTCCGAAAATCGGTAAGCTGTCTCAATTTCAGTACCGATTTGTCCCTCTGTTACGTTAAAGGCATCTTGCAAAGAGACTATCTTGACACCTAGGTCATAATAAAAATCTGAGCGATTGTCAATGCTTTGATAGCGCAAATCTATACCTATGCGATTGTAGCGTTGGCGGAGTGTATCCCTATCAAAATTTTCTAGCTGAGCTAAGTCGTAACCATAAAACCGATTGACTTGGCGGAGGTACGACACCTCTACGCTTGCTAGCGAGCGGTCTAGGAAGTATTTAAAATAACCCCCAAGTTTGTTGCGACTTAGTGACGAGAACTCATCTACCACCTCTCCTACACCCGAGGCGCGATGCTGGGCATAGAGCCCATAGCTGATAAGGTCGTTGAGTTGGTGCTGCACTTGTGCCTCAAAAAGTGAAGTCTGATAATTTCCGTAGCCTCCCTTCAGAAATACTTTGAGCGGCTTACTTTCCCACAAATCACTTTCTTTGCCCTTGCGGTCAAGTTGGGGTGCTGCCACATTTATCTGTGTTGGGGCTGCTTTTGCCTCTGTATTTTTTAGCTCGTAGGTAAGTTGCTGCCCTTGATTGATGGGTTTGATACTTGGAATTTGGTCAAAACCCTTATTGAGTGCCTTGAGTTTAATTTCACGATTTTTGATGACCTCAATACGGGTATCCTGTACAGAACCTTGCCCAAGTGCTATCTGGAAAGACAAAAAAAGTATACTTGTAGTGATTAAAATGCTTTGTTTCATAAATAATGTTATTTCAGTTATTCATCTATCAGTTTATTGAGTTTTGAGTTATTGGGTCATTAGTCATTGGTTATTGAGTCATTAGGTTCTTTTCCTATTTTCTCAATTTCTGAATCTCTCAATTTCTTACTTCTCCATTTTCTCACTCAATTCTTTGTAGTTTTTGCCTTGCTTCTCTTACAATTTCAGGGTTAGGCGATTTATCTATTAATGATTGTAAGGTTGCTTTTGCCTGAAAGTTCTCTTTTAAAGCAATGTAGTTATCTGCAATGAGCAGGAAGCCTCTTCCGCGCCAATTTTCAAAAGAGCTATAACGCTTGTCAAGTTCAAATAAGGTTTCAAGTGATTCTCTATGTTTTTGCTGTCGGTATTGAATATCAGCGGTCAAGTATTGAGCTTCTGCGCCATTCTCATCTACTGAACCTTTGGCAACTGCCTGAAAGATATTCAATGCCTGCGGGTAGTTTTGCTGGCGGTAGGCAACCTTTCCTTGGTATAGCTGGGCGCGGTTTTTACTGCCTGCTATATCGGGCTGATTGAGTACCTGCCCTGCAAAGTAGTTAAGAGAGTCGTATCTTTGCAGTTCATAGTAGTTTTCTACCAATCCAATCCAAGCATCTATTTGCTCACGTTTGCTTTCTGTAACCGAAGAAAGTACACGATAATAAGTAACTGCATTGCGGTATTCTTTATTTTGGGCATAAATACCTGCCACTCTACGGGCAGAGCGTGAGATGAAAGTACCCCCTTTGTCTGCTACTACTTGGCGGTGATAAGTGAGTGCATTGCGGTTGTCATTCAATCTAAAATACGATTCTCCTAAGTAAAATAGGGCATCACCCTTAAAAGTACTGCTAGGATAGCTATTCAAAAATTGCCTGAAAGCATCTACAGCCTGCGTATAGTTTTGGTTAAAATATTGCGTTTTAGCATTCTCGAAATAAAGTTTTTCGGTTGTCTGATTATTAGGATTGGCATCTCGGTACTTGGCAAGCAAGGGTTGCAGTTCATTTTCTCTGCCTTGTGCGGTGAGAAGCTCTTGCAATCCAAAAAGAGCATCAGAGGCTACGGGGTGTCGGGTATGCTCGTTGATGATTTTTTTATAATCTTCAATGGCTGCATTCTGATTGCCGATATTGATGTATGCCAGTGCTCTGAGCTGCAAGGCATCGGGCGTGGTGCCGCTTTGTGGGCTTTCATTGAGGAGGCGTGTAAGTCCCGTAATAGCTACGGCAAAACTACCACTACTCATATCTACTACTGCCTTTTGATAGAAAGCGCGGTCGCGGTAGAGGGAGTTAGCAAACTGATTGATGAGTGCCTCAAAGCTAGCTTGTGCGAGGGGAATATTGTTTTGCAGATTAGCAATCACTCCTTTTTGGAAGTAGGCATAATCCATATCTACATAATTATTGGTAATCACTTGGTCATAAAATCTGAGTGCATCAGGATAGTTGCGTGTGGCGTAGTAGCAGTCTGCCAACCTTAAAAAAGCATCTTCAAAATATTTTCGGTCATCTTGTATATTGCGCCTTGTGATGTAATACTGAAAATGCGGGATAGCACGTTCGTACTGCTCTGTATTATAATAAGCATAACCCAAGCCATAATGCGATTTGGAAGTGTAAGGAAAACTGGGCTGGTCCAGGCTCAAAATATTCTGATAATAAGGAATGGCATCAATAGGTCTTTCACTGAGCAAGTACGCCTCTGCCAACCAAAAATTGGTCTGGTGGGTCAGGTCTTGCACTTGGCGCACCTGCAAAGACTTTTGGAAATAAGGCACTGCGGCATTAAAATTACTCTTGTTGAAAAGTTCGCTGCCTTTAGCAAAGGTAATCTGTTGGTAAGCCACATTGACTGTGGGCGAGCGGGGATTGATAGACTCTAGGTAGGTCATTGCCTCATCAAGTTTATTGGAGTAGAGATATGCCTGCCCCAGCAAATCGAGTGCCTCGCCCCTATCGGGGTGCTGAGGGTAGTCTGCTATAAACTGCTTGAGGTGCGTAATAGATTCATCATACCGCTCTAGGTCATAGTTGAGCTTTCCTAGTTGCCAAGTGGCTTCTTGCTCTATATACACATCAAATTTATGATTTTTTGCCTGCTCCAAGGCAGTAACTGCAAAACGCTTGTTGTTTTCTTGTATGTATGCCAGCCCTAAATAGTATGCCGCTGACTGCCCCATGGCACTGTTGAGATTGGCAATATTCTGCAAGCTCTCGGTAGTGCCTTTACAGTCGGCAGCTTGGTATTGAGAAAATCCCAATTTGTAATATACCTCATCGGGGGTTTGCATAGGACTAAGCCCTAGGTATTGTTTATAATAGCTTAAAGCCCTGAAATATTCTTGTTGGTTGAAATAAGCATCGGCAGTAAGCAGATAAAGCTGGTCTAGTTGCGCTACTTCTAGGTTTTTTTGCAAAATGGGGGTAGCAAATTGTATGAGCTCGGTATATTTTTTTTCTCTGCTGTAGAGGTCGGCAATCAGCACGGGTGTTTTTTTTGCATATTCTTCCGACTCTGCCGCCCTTTGCAAGTCAGTAAGAGCAGTGTTGTTTCGGTTTTCTTGATAGGCAATAAATCCTGCATAATAGCTTGCGGCATAAGCATATTGGCTAGTACCGTCTTTGAGTTTATTGAAATACATTTCGGCTTGGTTGTAGCGTCTGCGCTCAAAATAAGCCAAAGCAAGCTGATAATTTCGGTCGTCTTTTCTGGCATTGCTTAGGCGGCGTTCGGGTACTTTCTCATAAAACTCAATTGCTTTGATATAATCACCCGCTTCAAAATAGACCTCTCCCCATTGGTAGTAAGCATCTAGTGCTTTGGGGTGATAAGGATAGCTTGCCAAGAAATTCTCAAGATGTGTGTCGGCATCAGGCTCTCCTAAGCGCAATGCACAAAGTGCCATAAAATATTCTGCTTCTATACGCTGCTCGGTATCATTGCCTACAGCAAGGTATTCTTTAAAACTCTGCTGGGCTGCCGAGTAAAGTTTAAAGTCTAACAATTCAAGCCCATCATTGAATATTTTGTGTGCTTCCTGGTAGGTGTAGGTGGCCTGTGCCGATACACACAAGGGAAGGAAAAACAAAAGAAATGATAAATAAAACTTTACGATTTTGTGTTGCATAGTATTTTTCTACTGTTATTTACAAATCTAAATTAATTGGCTTTTTTTAATAAATAAAAATCAGGCTTAAAAAAACAGCAAAATTAGCCAATTCTTTATCAAAATAAATGATAAACAATTGAATGAGTGCAAGATAAAGCTAAAGTTGCATATAAAGTGCTGAAATAAAGATGAAATATGCGTAAGCGGCATTTTGCTTTGCAAGAAGTTGAAAGAGAGTTTTTTGCACACTTTGTTAAGCATAGTTTTTTGCTCAAAAATACTTCCAAGAGAAAAATAACTTGATTACACGAGTTTTTATTTATTTTTGAAAAAATAATGATAATATGATAGTAATAACAGGAGCAGCAGGCTTCATTGGAAGTTATTTGATAGGTAAACTCAATGCAGAGAATTTTAATTACATTGTGGCAGTTGATGATTTTTCTAACCCTCAAAAACTGCCTAATCTCGCCAGCAAAAAAATCCTTCAACGTATAGACAGAACCGTTTTTTTTGAGTGGCTGGCAGAAAACTATGCGTTGGTAGAGTTTATTTTCCATATTGGCGCACGCACAGATACTGCTGAGTTTGATACTAAAATATTTGACCAACTTAACCTGCATTACTCACAAAAGATATGGCAAGCCTGTGTAAATTATCAAATTCCGATGGTGTATGCCTCTTCGGCCGCTACTTATGGTGCAGGCGAGCTAGGCTATGATGACAAGGAAGAACTCATCACGCAACTTAAGCCGCTCAATCCTTATGGAGATTCTAAAAATGATTTTGATAAGTGGGCACTTGCTCAAGAAGAAGCTCCTTTTTTCTGGGCAGGTTTAAAGTTTTTTAATGTCTATGGGCCTAATGAATACCACAAAGGCAGAATGGCGTCAGTCATTTTTCATGCTTACCGTCAGATTAAAAAAACTGGTGCTATGAAGCTGTTTCGCTCACATCACCCCAATTTTAAAGATGGTGAGCAGCAACGCGATTTTGTGTATGTTAAAGATGTCGCAGAAGTTTGTTATTTTTTGATGCACCACCGGCGCAACTCAGGCATTTATAACCTTGGCAGTGGCAAGGCACGTACTTTTTTAGACCTAGTAGGGCAAACTTTCCAATCTATGGGCAAAAATCCACAGATTGAGTTCATTGATATTCCTGCCGACATTCGTGATAAATATCAATACTTTACAGAAGCAAATATGCAAAAACTACAAGGGATTGGCTATCAGAAGGCTTTTCATACCTTAGAAGAGGGTATTGACGAGTATGTGAGAGAATACCTGATGAAAGAAAAATGTTTCTAATTTGGCTAAGTAAAGAGTAAAAAATAACTTTTGCATTTTTATTGCCTAAGTTATTGATAATGAATGTATTAAAAGCTCAGATTTCACAACTTATAACTCATATCTTACTAATAGATACATTAAGAAGTTCTTCAAGCCGTTTAAATGACTTGAAGAACCTAGATAAATTTTTGTGTTGTTACATCGAGCCGTCTTCTTCAGTATAAAAAAACTGTTCTAAAACTACTTTTCCCTCTTTTACTCCATACACACAGAGTTCTTCTAGGGTCATGGCTTGCTGGGAGGCTTTATGAATTACCTCAATTTTCATCGTAGTACTAAAAAAATCTCCTGCTACCAATGGGTCCGCTACGTGGTTTTTGATTACCTCAAAGGTATTGGCAAAGTGTACTGCTTTGTGGGCTAGATTTTCTAAGCCTTCTACTACGGGGTTTTCACCTGCCGACTCAATGCTTTTGACATGAGGGGCATACAATTCTTCTTGGGCCTGAGCATCTTTGCCTTCACGGCACAGTGCTACGAGGCGGTTAGCAATTTCTAGTGTAGTCATAGATAAAAAAATTTAGAGTGTTAAAAAGTATAACAAATGTACTACTTTTTAACTAAAAAACAAATAAATTGCCGATTATTTTAATAAATTTTCAAAAAATTAGCAATTTAATTTATCTGCTAAATGATAAGCTATCAAACCTTCCATCGGGTTTTTAATGATATTGGCAATGTAGAGTTGCTTTCGTGAAGCGGTTTGCCTGAGTGCTTCGTCAAAATGCCAAGCAACTGAGCCTGTAAAATACAATGCTTGCCCAGGGCTGAAGTCAGGCAATGTCAAGACATATTTTTCTAAAAAATCAGAAAATCCTCTTGTGAGTAGTTGTTTTATGTAAGGATTGGTAAGGTGTGCCTTCATAAAAGGCGCAAAAGAAGCCAAATAGCGATTGGGATAGGGTTTTTGATAGACATGCTCTAGCACACTGCTTCTGTCAAGGGCATACTGTTCAAAGAAATCTACACGTAAATCAACAGGCATTGCCTCTTGCAGAAAATCTATCACCAATTGCTTTCCAAAATAAGCACCACTTCCTTCATCACCCAAAATATAACCCAAGCTGCGTGGAGGGCTTGTGATTTGCTGCCCGTCATAGCTGCAAGCATTGGCTCCTGTGCCAAGTATGCAAGCTATGCCCGGCTGATGCCCGCACATACTTCTTACAGCCCCTAGCAAATCGTGTTCTACTACTACCTTGGCGTGTGTGAATACTTCTGTAAGTGCCTCTTTGACAAGTTGTTGCTGCTTAGGTAAAGCGCAGCCTGTTCCATAAAAATAGACTTGCTTAACCAGTTTAGGGCTATCAGTGGGTAGGTGTGCTTTGAGTGTCTCTATGATTTCGCGAGGCTGTTGTTGGTAAGGGTTGATGCCTGCCGTCTGTGGCAATCTTTGAGGTATGCCTGAAGCATCTATCAGACTCCAATCTGTTTTGGTAGACCCACTGTCTGCAATTAATATCATGAGTAAAATCGATTGATAAAGTACAAATTAGGCTCAAAAATAAACAATTGGATAGAAAAGTCAGGTATTTTATCAAAATTTAGCTATTTGAGTGCTGGTTGATGTATGCACTTGGTCTAAATGACTAGCGGTCAATTAATTACTGAAAGATACCTTTGCTACAACTATGCTTTTATGCTTAGAAATTATTTTCTTTGCATAACTTACTTATTTGTATTGATTGTATGCCTATGAATTATTCACGAATTACGGGTTTGGGTTTTTATGTACCCGACACCATTGTTACCAACCACGATTTAGAGAAACTGATGGATACCAGCGATGAGTGGATTCGCACCCGCTCGGGTATTCAAGAGCGAAGATTTTTTACCGAAGGCAAAGACACGGTTTCTAAAATGGGTGCACGTGCCGCACAAGTTGCCCTAGATAGGGCAGGTATCACTGCCAAAGAAGTTGATTTTATTATTTTTGCTACCCTTAGCCCAGATTACAACTTTCCCGGTTCGGGAGTGCTTTTGCAGCGAGAACTTGGGTGTAAAGAAATAGGTGCATTAGATGTGCGAACGCAATGCAGTGGATTTATTTATAGCTTGTCTATTGCAGACCAATTTATCAAGACAGGAATGTATAAAAATATTCTTGTTGTGGGGGCAGAGATACAATCTAATATCTTAGAAACTAGCAACCGTAATCGTGATTTTGCAGTTCTCTTTGGAGATGGGGCTGGGGCAGCCGTTGTGCAACAAACCTCTGACCCTAATCACCGCATTTTATCTACCCACCTTCATGCACAAGGAGAGTACGCAGAAGATTTATTCTTAGAACACCCGGGCAGTAATCTCAAAGACCGTATGTCGCCTAAAATTGTAGAAGAAGGCAAACATTTACCTTTTATGAAAGGTAGTGCCGTGTTTAAGCATGCTGTACATCGCTTTGTAGAAGTCATAGATGAAGCCCTTGAAGCCAATCAGTTGGTTAGAAATGATATAAGTGTACTCGTTCCTCACCAAGCCAACTTACGCATATCAGAAGCTGTACGCCAAAAGATGGAACTCCCCGAAGAGAAAGTCTATAACAATATCCAAAAATATGGCAATACTACGGCAGCTACTATCCCCATTTGCCTAAGTGAACTTTGGGAAGCAAATAGGCTTAAAGAAGGAGATTTGGTGTGTCTGGCTGCTTTTGGAAGTGGGTTTACGTGGGCTTCTGCCTTGATTAGGTGGTAGATTTTCGTTTTCTACCTTGCATAAGCTACAACCTAATGGGCGAAGCTGGAGCTTCGCTCTACAAAAACTCTACTACATACTCTTTCAATCTTTTTTCTTGGCAAGCTACACCAATGAGCCATATTTTTTTCTGTTCGGA
>CAYZQI010000139.1:0-12933 GCA_964480455.1 uncultured Cytophagaceae bacterium | reverse complement strand
TTGAACTATACTATTTTGCCCTAATTGTACAAATTATTTATTATTCATTCCTAAAGTAGTAAAGAGTTTAATATTTTTCTACCAACTTCGGCTTTCTACTCACACTGACTATTAACAAATTGTAATGATAAATCTTGTAATAGCTGCAAGAATTGTAGCACCTCGGTAAAAAAGCAGCAATAGTAGCACGGACAATGTGCTAGAAACTCAGCCTTGGATTAGGACTACTTTGCAAGTTAGCAAAGTCTTGTGCAAGATACTTATAATGTGCTGTCATAGCAATCATAGCAGCATTATCGGTGCAATACTGAAAATCAGGGATGTAGGTTATCCAATTCTTTTTCTTACCCAATTCGGCAAGTTGCTTACGCAATTCACTGTTGGCAGAAACGCCTCCTGCAATGGCTATTTCTTTAATACCCGTAGAGTTAGCTGCTTTTTCAAGTTTATGTAGCAAAGTTTGTACAAGTGTATATTGTATGCTTGCACAAATATCTGAAAGATTTTCTGATATGAAATTGGGGTGCTTGGCTGTATTTTTTTGAATGAAGTAAAGCACTGCAGTTTTAAAGCCACTGAAAGAATAGTCTAAATCAGGCATGCTGGCTCTTGGAAACTCAAAAGCAAGTGGATTGCCTTGTTGGGCATATTTATCTATCAAAGGGCCGCCTGGATAAGGTAATCCTAGCATTTTGGCTGTTTTATCAAATGCTTCTCCTACTGCGTCATCGGTAGTTTCACCTATGATGTGCATGCTTAGATGGTTTTCTACTTTTACAAGCTGTGTATGTCCTCCGCTCACTGTAAGGCACAAAAAAGGAAATGTAGGTCGTGGAGCTTCTATAAAGTGTGCTAAGATATGTGCTTGCATGTGGTTTACCTCAATGAGCGGGATACCTAGCCCTGAGGCAAGCCCTTTGGCAAAAGAACTCCCTACTAGCAATGCACCTAGCAAGCCAGGACCTTGGGTGTAGGCAACTGCCTGAAGGTCTTTTTTTTGTACTCGTGCTTGGTGCAGGGCTTGACTGACTACTGGCACAATGTTTTTTTGATGTGCTCGAGAGGCTAGTTCGGGTACTACTCCTCCATAAAGTGCATGAATGTGCTGATTGGCTATAATGTTCGAGCGGATTTCTCCATTGACAATGACTGCGGCAGCGGTCTCGTCGCAAGAAGATTCTATGGCAAGTAGTATATTATTTGAGTTGTATTGCATTTTTTTAGATTGTACCTTCAAAAATAGCTTAATTTGGAGAAACAAACAACTACGATTAAAATACTTCAGAGTAGCACTTGAAAAGTATTTTTTCTGGTGTTGAAACCGAGTTTGTTTCTTCTCAAAAACTTTCATTGTAGTATAAAATTTATTTTTTGACGAATACAACGCTCATAAATGCTTGTTAAGATGTGCGATAAGCAAACAAATCAATTACTTGAACGTATTGACGTTATAATTGTAAAACAACTTCAACAGATAATAAAATTAATTAAAGAAAAGTAATCTCAATTTTTATGAAAAATTTAGTTCTTATCACACTTTTTTTTGCCGCTATTGCCGTTTTTGGTTTCACCTATCAATTTGAGGGAGAACAAATAAAATGGGAAACAGATTTTGATGAAGCTGTACAGCTTGCCAAGCAAAAAAATAAAAAATTATTGGTACTTTTTACTGGCTCTGATTGGTGCTATTGGTGCAAAAAGCTGGAAGGCGAAGTATTCAGCAAAAAAGAGTTTATAACTTATGCTTCAGAAAACTTTATTGCAGTAAAACTTGATTTTCCACGCCGCTCCACACAAACCCAAGCTGAAAAAGAAAGAAACAATGCACTTGCACAGGAATATGGTATTAGAGGTTTCCCTACCGTAAATATCATGAACAAAGATAAGCAAGTGCTATTTCAAACAGGGTATCAATCAGGAGGGTCTCAAAATTACATCAATCACCTCAATAAAGCCTTAGAAGGTAAATAGATAAATAAACCTGTTATTTTATTAGCCTAAACTATATATTCCCTAGCTTACAGCCCAAGCTGGGGTTTTTTGTGCATCTTGAACTACCAAAAATAAAAAATTGCACAAAATAGCGTGATGAGTGGAAGTAAACTTACCAAAGCAGCATATAAATAAGGCGGTATGGGCATTTGTGCGGCAAGTAAGAAGCTGTTAAGTGAGATACGGTCTTCTATAGAAATATCCTCGAGGTATTCATTTTCTAAATTCCAGACTACCTCTTGCTCTAGCTCCTGATACAAAACAAGGCCTTTTTTCTTCAAATCAAGAAATTCTAAGAAACGAATGATTTGTGCCATTGCCATCGAGAAAGAAGATAAACATACCAACCCTAAAGCCAATAGACTTACTACTGCCTCGAGATTTGTGAAATACACAAGCCCCACCAATAGCCCCGAGGCCAGATAGCTATACAAAAGTTTTTTCTGCATTACACCCGACAAAGCCTCTAAGCGTACAGTAATCACCTGTAGCTTATCCCAGTAACAATCTAATTTACTGATAACACCATCTTTGGTCAATACATAATTTCCACTGTTTGTACTTAGCATAGAAGTTTTTGACTATTAAAACACCATTTTTTAATAAGAGTACACACTATTGACTGTGAAATGGAGTAAAAAATATAATCCTTATTCTCACAATATTACGCAAAAAAAACAAAAAAAACACTTTTTTTGCTTCTTTTGTAGGTTATATTTTTTTGAAATAGTACTCAATTTGGTTCTCTGACAATTTTTGTGATAGTGTTTCATAAGATAGCTTGAATACTTTTCAGAACATAAATGCTAGCGGACTGGAAGTCTGCTGCTACAGATTTTCACAGATATTGTCAGACAATCAATCTTTTTGGTGCTGTGTGTTGGTACAAAGATAAAATCCTAGCTAAAACAGCAAAATTGTATCATTCTTGTTTTGCTGTTTTTGTAGTATCTGCTATATCGCCAATTTTTAGATAAGAACTTTTCAGCCCTTTGATGAGTGCAGAACTAAATCCTTGGTGTTCCATCTCGTTGAGCCCTGCAATGGTACAACCTTGAGGTGTAGTTACTTTATCTATTTCCTGCTCGGGGTGATGCCCTGTTTCTAAGAGCAAACCTGCCGCTCCTTTCACCACTTGTGCTGCTATGAGTTGTGCCGTTTTAGCGTCAAAGCCAATCTCAATGCCACCTTGCGAAGCTGCCCTGATGTAGCGCAAGGCATAGGCTATGCCACAAGCTGCAAGTACTGTAGAGGCTGCCATGAGTTCATCTTCTACCAAAACAGATTTTCCTAAGGTATCAAAAAGGGACATTACCAAAGTTTGTTCTTCTGCCGAAGTATTTTGGGTAGAGATACAAGTCATAGATTCTCTGATGGCGATGGCTGTGTTGGGCATTGCCCTAAAAAGTGGAAAGTGATTGCCTACTTGCTGTACTATATCGGCAAGGCTTACCCCCGTTACTACTGAAATCAGAATGGTATTTAATTTTAGTTTATTTTTGATTTCTTCTAATACTTGGTGAATTACTTTGGGTTTTACTGCCAATATTATCAAATTGGCTTGAGTAGCTGCTTGGCAGTTGTCATCAGTAATTTGTATGCCCTTCTCTGCTAAATCTGCCAGATAATGCGTTTTGCGGCGTGTAACTGTAAGTTGAGCAGGCTGAATGAATTGACTTGTTACCAGCCCCTCGGCAATGGCACGCCCTAGGTTGCCTCCACCTATGATGACAATATTGAGAGAAGAGTTGCTGGAAATTTCTTGCATAATGGTTTATTTGTTTGTTTAATTTTATCTTTACAAAAAAAGAGATAATTTCTTAACTATCATTCAATTTATTAATCAATCATTTAAAAATCAATAGAAAATGTCAAGTATTCTCTTAATCAATACAAAAATTATCAATGAAGGCAGTATCACCGAAGGTGATGTATTCATCAAAGAGGGTATCATAGCGCAAGTTGGCAAAGACTTAAGCCATCTACAAGCTGATAAAGTACTAGATGCCAATGGCAAATACCTCATGCCTGGTATTATAGATGACCAAGTACACTTTCGCGAACCTGGGCTCACACACAAGGCAGAAATCTACACCGAAGCCAAGGCTGCCGTGGCTGGAGGCACAACCAGTTTTATGGAAATGCCCAATACAGTGCCTAATGCACTTACGCAAGCCTTGCTAGAAGACAAATACCAACGCGCTGCTGAGGTTTCTATGGCAAATTACTCTTTTTTTATGGGGGTTTCAAACGATAATCGTGAGGAGGCACTTCGTACACCCCTCAGAGAGGTTTGTGGACTAAAAATATTTATGGGTTCTTCCACAGGCAATATGTTAGTAGATGATGAAGAAACATTGGCATTTATTTTTAGCCGCTCTCCTTTGCTGATTGCTACCCATTGCGAAAATGAGCAACTCATTCGCAAAAGGTCGGCAGACTATCAGGCAAAATACGGTGAAGATATGCCTATTCGCTTTCACCCCGAAATCCGCAATGAAGAGGCGTGTTACTCATCTTCTTCGCTTGCCATTAATCTAGCAAAAAAGTATGGCACACGCCTGCACATCTTGCATATCTCTACTGAAGAAGAGTTGGCACTTTTTGACAACACCCAAGCCCTAAAAGACAAAAAAATCACCAATGAAGTTTGTGTGCATCATCTTTGGTTTGATGCTTCGCAGTATGATAGCTTAGGTACACGCATTAAATGCAACCCTGCCATTAAAGCCCCTCATCACAAAGCGGCACTATTGGAGGCACTGCTTGCAGATAAATTAGATGTGATAGCTACCGACCACGCTCCCCATACTTGGGAAGAAAAACAACAAAACTACTGGAAAGCACCTGCTGGCTTGCCTTTGGTGCAACATTCGCTCAATATAATGCTGCAATTTTATAAAGAAGGTAAAATTTCATTGGAACGTATCATCGAGAAGATGTGCCATGCACCTGCTATTGCTTTTCAGATAGACAAAAGAGGTTTTATCAGAGAAGGCTATTGGGCAGATTTGGTGCTGCTAGATTTAGATGCAAATACTTTTGTAGAGTCATCAAATTTATTGTTCAAATGTGGATGGTCGCCTTTAGAAGGACAAACACTGCCAGGTGTAGTAACACATACCATTGTATCAGGGCATTTGGTTTATGCAGCAGGTAAATTTGATGAATCGAGGAAGGGGAAGCGGTTAATATTTGATAGATAAAATAAACTTTTGGCATTGTTCCTTTACAAGATATTGCTAACTTTTACTTAAAAGTATGGTTTTTTGTAAATCAGCTATTATTTGAGGGCTTTGGTAGGCTACCAAAGCCACTTTAAGTAAGATGTGAGTTATAAGTTGTGAAATCTGAGCTTTTAATACATTCATTATCAATAACTTAGACAATAAAAATGTAAAAGTTATTTTTTACTCTTTACTAAGTAAAATAGCTGCCAAAAGAAAATAGAAAAATAGTTTAGTAAAATCCACTCATCATTCAGTTGAAGAAAAATTTAGATATACAACATGGCAGGACACAGCAAATGGGCAAACATCAAGCACAGAAAAAGTGCGCAAGACGCACGCAAAGGAAAGTTATTTACTAAACTTATCAAAGAAATTATGATAGCTGCCAAAACTGGCGACCCCGAGCCCGATAATAACCCACGCCTAAGGCTGGCTATCCAAAATGCAAGAGGGGCAAATGTACCCAAAGAAAATATAGAAAGAGCCATCAAAAAAGGAAGTGGAGAGGAAGGCGTAGATTATCTGGAGGTAACTTATGAGGGCTATGCACCTCATGGCGTAGCAGTATTTGTGGAGTGTAGCACTGATAATCTCAACCGTACTGTAGCGAGTGTCCGTAGCATCTTCTCGAGAAATGGCGGAAGCCTCTCTACACACGGTTCAGTAGATTTTCTTTTTGAGCGAAAAGGCATTTTCTTGCTTTCTGCTCACCAAGTAGTTGATTTTGAGCAACTTGAGTTAGCAATGATAGAGGCAAATGCCGAGGAAATAGAACAAAACGAGGGTTATATTCAAATTACTTGCGCCCTAGAAGATTTTGGAAATGTGCAGAAAGCCCTAGACCAACTCAGGCTTGAATGTGAAGAAGCCAACCTACAGCGTATCCCTGGCAATTGTATTGAACTCGAGGAGGAGGCTTTTCAAGAAGCCTTGAAATTGATAGAAAAATTAGATGATGATGATGATGTTCAAAATGTTTACCATAATTTGGCACTTGTAGAAGCGAATGATGATATATCTTGATGTATCATCAAACAAAAATAAAACGCAAAACCGAGCACAAAATAACGTCGAGTATATGTTAGGATTTGCTGAAATTATCATTGTTGTTTTCATAAGTTCTTTTTGCTATCAATGTACCATCAATGAGGTAGGTCCTCCAGGGCGAGATGGAGGCGATTTAGAACTTCGCTTCGCATTGGGCAATCCAGAAAGCACCACCGCACAGCAAGATACCATTCGCATAGATGACCGTTATAATCTCATTAGATTTGACAAGCGAAATTATACCTTGGTGAACTCTATCGTTTTTACCTCTAGAATGCGCTCCGCCATAGACCAAGACACTTGCATAGTATTGCTGCGCAATGTAACCGACAATACATTTATCAATATTGCTAGATTACAAAGCGATACCACCGTTTTTCAGTGGGTCAATTCAAACAATATCTTTGAAGCATTGCCTAATCGTGCCGTTGATTTGGGTGTGGTATTGGTCAGCAAACGCACAGGTGCAATCGTAGAAGGAGGGCAATCTTATCTTTTTTTGTATAGGAGGTAGAAGCTAGACACTTGTGTGGCATATCCTAGAGTGTATGATTTCAGGTGTTTTTTGATGAAAAGTCTAAGTTTGCTTATATTTGTGCCTAGTGAATAAGAATTTAAAATCAAATTCAAATGCTACATTATCATATACAACTCCCACAGCATACAGACCTAGACGAACAAGAGTTCCGCCTATTGGTAGCAAGTAAATTATTAGAAGTCGGGAAACTTTCTATGTCGCAAGCAGCCGAGTTGAGTGGCAGAACATACCGTGCTTTTATGGAAGTACTCGCCCAAGAAAATACACAGTGGCTTGACGATAATGAAGAAAATTTATTAAAAGATGTGGAAACCCTCAAGGCTTATCTTAGCAGACGCTAGTATATTGATTCTTTTGGATAATGCAAATCTTTGGCACATCTTACAAGAGTTATTTGAAGAGGTTTCTGTTACCTCAGAAGTTGCAGCAGAGTTTGGGTCAGAATTGCCTGCATGGATACAGTACCATGAATACAAGGATAATACATTGTTTGCCAAAATCAATGAACTGGTAGGAAAAGGAGAGGCTTCTTTACTTACTTGTGCTTTAGAACACGAAGATAGTGAACATATTTTACTGCTCTTAGACGACCTCAAAGCACGAAAATTGGCAATGCAATTTGGGCTAAACTTTACAGGCTTGTTAGGTATCTTATTATTCGCAAAAGAAAAAACTGTGATAGATGAAGTAAAGCCACATATTGATTTACTCTTAGAGGCAGGAATGCGCCTTTCACCGAAATTATTAGCAAATGTATTAAAGCAAGCTGGTGAGTAGAAATAGGTATTGGTGTCAATGTCTTTATTTGAGGTAGCACCAAAAATGCTTGAAAAAAATTCGATTTTCTTGTTGTTAAATTTAGATTAGTTCTTAATAAATTAAAACATATAGATCACTGATTTTCAGTTGATTATAACCCAATAACCAATCTCCTACTTATTATGATTATGCGCTTTTCTTTTTTTCTTTTTTTCTTGATTGTGTCTTCTGCCCAATTTATACAGGCTCAATACACCCGCCAAGATACGCTCAGAGGCAAACTCAGCCCACTCCGTACTTGCTATGATGTACATTTTTACGACCTTGCCCTGAGGGTAAACCCCGAAGCGCAAAGCATCAAAGGCAGTAATGCCATTCATTTTACAGTAGTAGAGGATTTTCAAAAAATGCAAATTGATTTGTTTGAAAACCTGACCATAGAAAAAATACTTTACCAAAACCAAGCTCTAAAATTTGTCCGTGAAGGCAATGCCACTTTTATAGATTTTGGGCTGACACTCAAAAAAGGAGAAAAAGCAAGCATCGAGATTCACTATGGAGGCAAACCTCGCCCTGCCCGCAATGCCCCGTGGGACGGAGGCTTCTCTTGGAAAAAAGATAAAAATAATCACCATTGGATTGGGGTTTCTTGCGAAGGATTGGGCGCAAGCGTCTGGTGGCCCAACAAAGACCACCTCAGCGAAGAATCTGACAGTATGCGGATTGCTTGTGAAGTGCCCTCGGAACTTTGGTGCATAGCCAACGGACAAGACCGTGGCAAGACCGAACTAGCAGATGGCTACACCCGTTATGAGTGGTTTGTGAGCTACCCCATCAATAACTACAACGTAACCCTCAATATCGGAACATATACTCATTTCTCAGAAATCTATGTTGCCCAAGATGGCGATTCACTTGATTTGGACTACTATGTGCTTGAATACAACCTCGAGAAAGCCAAAAAACAATTTGAGCAAGTAAAGCCTATGCTGGCTTGTTATGAAAAATATTTTGGAAAATATCCTTTTTGGAATGATGGATTTGCCTTGGTAGAAACACCCTACTTGGGTATGGAGCATCAAGGTGCAGTTGCCTATGGCAATGAATACAAACAAGGCTACCTAGGAAGAGATTTGACTGGCTCAGGACACGGGCTGAAGTTTGATTACATTATCATTCACGAAGTGGGGCATGAATACTGGGGCAATAGTGTAAGCTGTAAAGACCACGCCGAACTTTGGATTCACGAATCTTTTTGTACTTATACCGAAGGCTTGTATGTAGAGTGTATGTTTGGCAAAAAAGCAGGCTACGAATACCTCTATGGATATACCAGAGGTATTGGCAACCGAAAACCAATTATTGCACCCCTTGATGTCAATGCAGATGGCAGTGGTGATATGTATGCCAAGGGTGCTGTAGTGCTGCATACCCTTCGCAATGTAGTCAATGATGATGAGAAATGGTTTCAACTACTAATGGATATTTCTCAGGATTTCAAAATCAAAAATACTGATACCAATGAATTGGTGGCATATATCAGCAAAAAACTAGGCACAGATTATACCTATTTTTTTGACCAATATTTGCGGAATACGGCTGTTCCTGTGCTAGAATACAGTTTTGAAACCAAAAAGAAAAATACAAAGCTCAAATACCGCTGGCGTGCTGATGTAAGCGATTTTGAAATGCCTGTTCAAATCGAGATAGCTGAAGGAAAGTACGAAGAAATCAGACCTACAAGCACCTGGCAAGAAAAATCATTCAAAGCCCCCCTCAAAGAGCTTGTTTTGAAGCCACAATCTTATTATGTTTTGGTAGAAAAAAAGTAATAGTCATAAACATAATGTTCCGAAAGTGGGTTAGATAGCCATGAAAAAGACAAGAGATTTGGAGCCTGATGAGGATATTTATATATTTAGAAGACGTGAGCCATTCAAATTTATGCTTTGGTTAGGCATATTTGGCATGGCTGTTATGTTTTTTATCCTTACATTTATTTATTCAACCCGCACTGATGATGCAGACTGGGTGAATTTTCCTTTGCCTTCTGTTTTTTGGTTCAGTACATTGCTGATTGTTTTGAGTAGCCTTTCGTTGCATTATGCCAACAAAGCCATTCAGGCAGAACAATTTGCACGTTACCGTTGGCTGATAAGTGCTACTTTTTTTCTTGGATTAGGTTTTGTGTTCACGCAATGGCTAGGCTGGGCAAGCCTTCAAAGTGCAGGCATTTTTTTGAATAGCAATCCAGCAGGTGCTTATCTTTATCTTATTTCAGGCTTGCACGTCTTGCACCTTTTGGGTGGTATGCTGTTCTTGGGCTATGCAGTGATAGAGGCGTTGCGTTATCGCAAGTATGTAGAATCATTTATTTACAGTGTCAATCCCCCCAATCAGCTACGCTTGAAACTCATCACCCGTTATTGGCACTTTGTGGATATTCTTTGGATTTACTTGTTCTGTTTTTTTCTATTTAATCACGGTTTGTAACAACAGACTTCAGTCTGTTGCTTTGGCAGACAAGCAGGCTAAATCCTAACACTACAATTTATCAAAACCACAAAACCAAAGGATATAAAAAAATAGCATCTGACCAGATACGATAACGTTCTTTTTGTTTGAAATAATCATTAAATCTTCTCACCAACTCTAATGTAAACAGCATCAAGCCTAGCAAAACGAGTATTTGATAAAGCATAAATGGAAATAATAAATATATTCCAATCAAAAAATAAATCAACAAGCCAATAGAAATCTTACTCAATAGCTGCTGAATAGGCAACACGCCCAATGATACAACCAAAGAACACTGAGCATCTTTTACATCACTCTCATACTCATAGCAAGCAATCAATAAAAGATTAAACCAAGCCAAACCCACCACAAAAAGAAGCAGCCAGAGTGTAGCTGCCCATTCAATCTTTGAAAAAGGAATAGTTGAAAATATACCCACAGCTACCCCCAAACTATATCCAAAAGCGATTCTCAATTCTTTTTGCAATAAAAAATGAGACTGTTGGCGAAAAAAAAAACTCAATAAAAAATGTACTATCACCAAGCCTAGCACCACGCTCCCCCACATCCACACCTTCCAAGTAAGCAAAAATAATAACCAGACAACTACCCCAGCTACCAAGCCCACAAACCCACAAAGTACGTGAAAATATTTCTGATGGAACTGATGTCGCAGCGTATGGGCAGTATGTTTGATTTGGTAGGCATCAAGCAAGTGGTCAAGGGTATAGATAAGCCAAACAATCAAGCCTAATAGCACATAGATTACAATAGGAGGGGAGGTACGAAAAAAAATAGCCCAAAGATGAGCCATAGCCATTGCACCTATCGCAACATCTATGCTCAAAATTCTCAATAAATTATAGGCTGTTCCTATCTTTTGCCAAAGTTTTCGCATAGCTACTAAACTCTAAATTGGCGAAAGTGGTTTGCAGGGGTAGAAAATCAAAAAGGCTTTGCAAGCGCAAAGCCTTTTTGATGACAGGTTGTGGGTTGTTTATTACTCTATTTTTATTCTTCTGCTGAATCACTTACTATTTTATCGGCATCATACCTGATAGTGCGCGTAACCTTTCCACTTTCGTCATAATATCTCCAATCGCCGTTCTTTTTGCCATATCTGTAGATGCCCATCAGGGAGAGTTTTCCGCTTTCAGGGTAGAAGGTTTTGTAAGTTCCTGCTTTCATGTTGGAGCGGTAGGGTATTTCTTCAATTTTTTGCCCTTTTTCATTATAAACCAAGATGCTGCCATACCTTGCACCTTTGCGGTAGCTTTCTTCTTGTTCTAATGTACCATCTTGGCGATAGATTTTCCTTGTTCCTTCTATTGCACCTTCTATATATGGTTCTTCTATGTGAAGTTGCCCGTTAGGGTAATAAAATTTCCAAGTACCAAAGGGTTGTCTATCTTTAATGATTTTTTCTGCTTTGGGTTGTCCATTTTCATAAAATTCTTTTACTACTTGGTCTAACTCTTGATTACTAAACTCGGTGATAAGTTTAGGATTGCCATTCGGGTAAAAAAATTGCTCTTTTCCTTCACGGTATCCTTTTTTGTGGTAGTTGGTGATTTGCTTGGCTTGCCCTGTGTCATAGAAGGTCAAGTAGCTTCCTATTACCCTGTCATTTTCATAAGTAGTTTTGAGTGTAACTTGTCCATTTTGGGCATATTGCAAAAATTCTCCATTTTTTAGCCCCATGTTATTAGTACCGCTTACTTGTAGCTGACCGCTTTCATAGTAAGTGCGGAACTTGCCATGCGGAGTGCCATTGAGGTATTCTTCTTCACGGCTTAATCGTTGGCTGATGTAGTACTCTTTCAATAGTCCGTTGAGTTTGCCAGCTTGGTATTGGCTTTCTTCGCGGAGTATTTCATCTTCTTCAAAATAAATCTCTACCCTGCCATCTAGCACCCCTTTTTTAAATTCGCTTTTTTTGTCTATTTTTCCATTGGGAAAATACGTAGTTAAAACACCATGCAGGGTATCATTTTTAAATTCTCCTGCTTGCAGGGGTAGCCCTTCGGGAGAATAAACCTCAAAAGTGCCGTTTTTGTAATCATTTTGATAGCTAATACGCGATTGAAGTGTACCGTCAAGGTAAAAAGTAGTAAAAATACTGTCTCTCTTATCGGCTTCGTATTTTCCTGTGATGGCTAGCTGCCCATTTTCATAAAAGCTCTTGTAGCTTCCTTGCTTTTGGATTCCAGTTGGCTTTCTAAGGGCATAGAACTCTTCTTGAACTTGATTGGGAATAGTATCATAGTATTTTTGGATTTTTTCTTGTGCATGGAGGCTTACCGACCAACCCACAAGTACACATACTATTTGAAAAAAATGCTTTGTCATGATAGTCTTTTCTGATTTTGATAACACTTATTATTTTTAGTAATTTTATATCTTATATGATAACGAAATAAGTGATGCAAAGTAAGTTAATATTTGCTTTTCTTGCGTCTAGGCTTGTCAGATACTGTAATTGATGTGTCAGACTTGTCAAAATGTGATAGATTTTCCTTTGCTTTTAGCATTTTCATCAACAAAAGTTAGAGGTAAATCAAGATTTTGTAGTGTAAATTTGTGGGCTGCCTGAATCCTATGCAATGAATTTGCTATTATAAGTTATGTTCATCTCATAGTCTATGGCTAGATGAGATTGAAGTCCAAAAATTTCTTGTATGGATATTTTTTGGCAATTTAGTAGCCTTTAATGGGTGTTAGGCTTCACTTTTTTGGGGCATAACATTTCAAAGACTACGGAGTTAATCAGTCAAATAACTAAATCAATTAAATAAAAAAACCATGTTTGGATTATTCAAGAAAAAATCAGAAATAGAAAAACTCAACGAG
>CAYZQI010000138.1:0-13129 GCA_964480455.1 uncultured Cytophagaceae bacterium | reverse complement strand
AAATAGCTGAAAAATATTATTCCGATAAATCAATTATTTTAAAATAAAATTTCCCAACATATTCTAACTTTTTAAACAGGTTACAACCCATACACACTTTAATTAGGGACTACCGTCAATTGCTAATTCATCAAGTAGCTGAATATAAGCATTGAGCCCCTTGCGAAGCTCCTCAAGTTCAATGTATTCATTGGCAGTATGTGAGCGAGCGGAGTCGCCTATGCCTATTTTGATTGATTGAAAAGGCATCAGTGCTTGGTCTGAAAGTGTAGGAGAGCCAAAAGCAGTTAGCCCTAAGCTATTTCCTCTCTTGATGATGGGATGACTAAGTGAGATAGCAGAGGAATTAAGGCGTAGTGAGCGTGCTTTGATGATAGAGGTGGTATGTTGGTCTATGATTTCTACTGCCTCTTGGTTGCTATAAAGCTCATTGACCCGTACATCTATCACAAACTTACACAAAGCAGGCACCACATTGTGCTGTTGGCCTGCTTCTATTTGTGTAACACTCATTTTTACTTCTCCTAGTAAGTCAGATACTTTTGGAAATTGATAATTTTTTATCCAAAGAATATCTTGTAAGGCTTTGTAAATGGCATTTTCGCCTTCTTCGCGGGCGGCGTGTCCAGCTTTGCCTTCGGCAGTAGCATCTATCACTACCAAGCCTCTTTCTGCCACTGCCATTTGCATTTGCGTAGGCTCGCCCACAACAGCTAGGTCAATTTTTCCTAGTTGAAGCAATAGGCTTTCAATGCCTTGCTTTCCTGATATTTCCTCTTCGGCAGTGCCTGCCCAGATAAGATTGTAGGGCTTTTCACTAAATTGTTCAAAATGAAAAAAAACCATCAGCAAAGCTACCAAAGAAGCCCCAGCATCATTGCTGCCCAAGCCATACAGCTTACCCTCTTTTTGTAGTGCTTGGTAGGGGGGAAGCGTCCAATGCGGATTGGGCTTTACCGTATCATGGTGAGAGTTGAGTAAGATAGTAGGTTTTGCAGGAGAGAAGTGCCTACTTTTTACCCATATATTGTTGTACAGTCTTTTAGGTTGATAACCTTTTGATTGGATAAATCCCATTAAGATTGCTGCCGTCTTATCTTCTTCTCTGCTGATAGAAGGCGTTTCTATTAGTTTTTTGAGTAAGTACAAGGTATCTTCAAAATAGCTATTTTCTATGTTCATAGAATTAAAATACGGGTTAGTATTGATTAGAGAGTTGTAGCTGAGCAACTCAGGATTTACTTTTTGCTATCCAGCTCACAAAAATAAGGGGTGTACCTAATAACTTAACAACAAAACTAAAAAGAAAATAAACACAAAAAAAACACTTGAATAGAAAATTCATAGTATTAATTTTTATATTTGAGGTTTGAAAATAACAAAAAATATTGATTTAATAACACTAACTCCATAAACCTCCCAAGAATGTCAAAAAAAATTACTTCCTTTCAAAAATTGTATTGGTTAATGAGCTTCATGCTACTTACAAATTCACTTTTTGCCCAACAAGAGGCAACATTGCTAGAAATAGCCAAACAATATCTTCATCAAAAGCAGCCTTACATTACAGCACAAGCTGGGTTTGATTGGATAATTACCGATAAGACAGAAAACAAACCTAAAAAAATCACTTACCTGTACTTACGCCAAACTTATCAAGGTATTGAAATCATCAATGCCAATAGCAACATGGCCATCAAAGAAGGGCAAGTAGTGCATCAGACAGGCAAAATCATCTCCAAAATTTTACAGAAAAATATTGCCAAAACACCCGCATTGAGTGCAACTGATGCCATTCAGCAAAGTGCAGCGCATCTTTCACTGAGCATTACAGAGCCGCTCAACCTAGAAAAAACTAAAAACACCCATAGTGCAATTTATAGCAAAGGAGGGTTTTCGCTAGAGCCTATCCCTGTCAAAATGGTCTATTGGCAAAACTCAGAAGGTAACCTAGTATTAGCCTGGGACTTATCTATCTACCCAAAGGACCAAGAAAACTGGTGGAGTATCAGAATAGATGCACAATCAGGGCAAATATTAGAGCAAGGCAACTGGGTAACTAAATGTACTTTTGACCCCAACCCACACATTCACCAAACCCACCAACGCCTGCAAGCCTATTACCAAAACCAACTCAACAAAAAGAAGAATCAAGCAATAGATGCTTTACTGCCCGAATGGATTAAAAATCCAGTTCAAATCAACACAGCCGAGCAGTACAATGTCTTTCCAATGCCCCTCGAGAGCCCTAACCACGGCGAGAGAAGCCTAGTTGCTACCCCTTTTGATACCGAAGCCTCTCCTTTTGGCTGGCACGATACCAATGGCGCACCCGGGGCAGAATTTACTACTACCAGAGGCAATAATGTATATGCTTACGAAGACCGCGCAAGCCTCAACGGCCCTGGATTTAGCCCCAGTGGAGGTGAAAATCTAAATTTTGATTTTCCCATTAATTTTGAAGATAGACCACAAGCCTATCAAAATGCTTCCATCACCAATCTTTTTTATTGGAACAATATCATGCACGACATCATGCATCACTACGGCTTTGATGAGCAAAGTGGAAACTTCCAAGTTACCAATTATACAGGGCAAGGCGCAGGCAACGACGAAGTGCGCGCAGAAGACCAAGATGGCTCAGGAGTAAACAATGCTAACTTTGGTACGCCCCCCGATGGCGCTCGCCCACGTATGCAAATGTTTGTTTGGAATTTAGGTGGTGGGGGTTTTGAACTCATCATCAATAGCCCTAGTAGTATTGCAGATACTTACACAGCTACGGGCGCAGCTTTTGGTGCTGAACTAGAAACCCCTCTGACAGGCGATTTAATGCTGGTAGATGATGGCTCCGCTACACCTACATTGGGTTGTAATGCACTCGTCAATGCTGCCAATATTAGTGGTAAGATAGCTGTAGTAGATAGAGGTGAATGTACCTTTGTACAGAAAGCACAAAATGCACAAAATGCAGGAGCTATCGCACTCTTGGTACTTAACAATGTGCCTGATGCCCCTATCAATATGGGAGGGGAAGCAACCAATATCACTATTCCACTACTTATGGTAACACAAGCCACAGGCAATCTCATCAAAGACAATCTCTTACAAGGCATAAATGTTACTTTCAAAGATGCTCGTGTATTGCTCACAAGTAGTTTTGACAATGGAATCATTGCCCACGAATACGGGCACGGTATCTCTAACCGCCTCACCGGAGGCGCAAGTAATGCCAACTGCCTCGGAAACTCTGAACAGATGGGTGAGGGCTGGAGTGATTACTTCTCGCTCATTCTTACCATGAAACCTACTGATTTGCCCACTACACCCATAGGTATTGGTACTTATGCAGCAGGGCAACCTACCACTGGTGGAGGCATCAGACCCGCCCCTTATACTACCAACACGAGTGTAAACCCTTTTACTTATGCCGATGTAGCGAACACCAATGCCATTTCGCAGCCCCATGGTATTGGCTTTATTTGGTGTTCTATGCTTTGGGATATGACTTGGCTACTCATAGAAAGGCACGGCTTTGATGAAGATTTTTATACAGGTACGGGAGGTAACAATATCGCGCTACAGCTAGTGATGGAGGGTATGAAGCTACAACCCTGTAGCCCTGGATTTGTTGATGGGCGTGATGCCATTCTTTTAGCAGATAGATTACTTTATGGTGGTGAAAACCAAGATATTATCTGGGAGGCATTTGCAAGAAGAGGGCTAGGTGCAGATGCAGACCAAGGAAGCTCTTTTGACAGAGCAGATGGTACGCAAGCATTTAACCTACCCGATGCACTTGAAATCACCAAAACAGCCAACAAAAGTTTTGCAGAAATTGGTGAGGTGATTACCTATCAAATTACCGTGAGGAATTTATTTGGTAATACCGAAACCAACCTTATAATAGAAGACATACTCCCAGCAGAGCTAATACCCGTAGAAGGCTCACTTAGCGAAGGAGGTACCATCAATGGCAACACCATACAATTTAACAAAGCTGAATTAGCTGGTTTTGAAAGTATTGTATTTAGTTTTCAGGCTGAGGTAACTGCTAACGAAAACCAAACCACAAAGATTAATTTCATTGATACGCAAGAAAATGGAGAGGATAACTGGGCAAGTAACAATATCACAGGGGATAACGAGTGGCTTCTCCAGACTTCTAATCCTAATAGTGGCGAAAACGCTTGGTTTGTAGAAAATATAGGTGCTATCTCAGAGCAAATTCTGACCCTTATTCAAAGCATTCAAGTAGGCAACACAACCAAACTCGCTGTCTGGCATAGCTACAATACCGAAGCAGCCTTTGACGGAGGTGTGATGGAGGTTTCTATCGATGATGGCAGTACTTGGTCGGATTTAGGTAGTGCAATAATAGAAAACGGTTATAATTCAACTTTACAAACAGGCTTCAGCAATCCTATTGAAGGAAGAGGTGCTTTTTCGGGCAACAGTAATGGATACATCAAAACTACCCTAGATTTGAGTGGATTTTCAGGGCAAAGTGTCTTGGTGCGTTTCAGATTTGCAAGTGATGTGGGTGTAGGGGCAGAAGGCTGGTATATAGATGAGGTATTTGTGTATGAAGGTAACGAACAAGCCATTACCAACCAAGCTTGCCTTACTTATGAGGCCATCAGTACACCAGACTGCGCCAATGCTAACAGCACCACGCTGTTCTATACTTCTACTACTTCGCCTTGCACCACCAATGCAGGCAGACTTACAAGTCCATTAGATTTTCCCATTACCTTCTGTAATGATGATGCAGCTACCATTAGCTTCGGTAATGTCTCTGCAAGTACAGAGGCAAGCTATCGCTATCTCTTGACAAGTGCCAATGCACCTTTTGACATACTTATCAAGAGTAATGATGGTGATTTTGACCAAACGAGCCTTGCCATTGGGGTTTATCGCATCTGGGGCTTAGCTTACAGCAACGACAACTCAGCAACTGTTGATGACTATTTGGCTACCATCAATAATATAGAGATGATTCAGTCAGCTATTGAAAATGTAAGCATTTGCGCACAGCTTACCAATCAGTTTGGCAATGACAGTGAAGTACGCATCACAAAGACGCAATGCACCTCGCTGCCCTCCTTGCAAGGAAATGTGCAGATTGACTACTTTCCTAACCCAAGCCAAGGTGCGTTCACACTCAGTATCAAAGAAGTAAATGCTGCAAATGCAAGCCTAATAATTTACAATGTATTAGGGCAGGGTATCTTTAAAGAAAATTTTGAGGTGAGAGGAAGCAACTTTGTGAAGCAATTTGATTTTGATAAGCTGAGTGTAGGGGTTTACCTGCTCAAATTGACCATTGATGAGCAAGTTTATCAAGGTAGATTGGTGATAGAATAAACAGATTTAGTAAAACCCTGAGAAAATAAATCATCTCACTCAAAGGCAGTACTTTTTTTGTTGAAAAAGTGCTGCCTTTTTTATTATCTTTGACACGCACTAAAAGCACTACACTTGTATAAATAAATGGAGTGTTTGAAAATCAAGTGCTTAAATCAATTAACAATCATTAGACTTTAAATATTTTATGCAATCTATTGATACACATGTGTCTAGTACCGTTCGTCTAGGGCTTGCCTATTTTTGGGTAGGTGTGGCCTACCTTCTTGCTATTGTGGCAGGGATACTTACAGAGATGTATTTACGCGAGTACTCACTGCTTTGGCGATTGTTTTGGGCTGATGCAGCAGCTACCGCAGTGGTTTTTGGATTTAGTGTAGCTTTCAATAATTCAAGTTTTTATGACCCCTACTGGAGTGTCATTCCTGTAGTTTTAGCCATTGGATTTATCTATTTTGCTACAGTAGAGGTCAATTTATGGCGGCAAGTCATTGTCTTTTTATTGGTATTGGCTTGGGGCGCACGCCTTACTTTCAATTGGCTCAGAGGCTGGCAGGGACTTGCCCATGAAGATTGGCGTTATATTGACCTCAAAAATCAAACTGGTGCGGCGTATTGGTTGGTAAGTTTTTTAGGAATTCATTTTTTACCAACAGTACTTGTCTTTGCAGGCTGTATTCCTTTGTATTCTTCACTTGCCCAAAATACACAGCCCTTGGGCTGGATAGATGCCTTGGCTATTTTGCTCACTACAAGTGCTATTTTGATAGAGACCATTGCCGACAATCAGTTGCTGAAATTTAAAAACACGAATAAAGACAGAACAAAATTTCTTGCTACGGGGCTTTGGGCCTACTCTCGACACCCCAACTATTTTGGGGAAAATCTCTTTTGGTGGGGTTTATTTTTGTTCGTTTTTGCTGACAATTCAGAAAATTATTTAATGGGCATAGGAGCCTTGTCTATCACGCTACTTTTTGTGTTTATTAGTGTGCCTATGATAGACCGCCGTATGAAAGCCAAACGCCCAGAATATGCCTCGCACTGCCGCCGAGTGCCTGCTATTCTGTTCAAGTTTTGGTAAGATGCGTCAACGATACTGACCAGCGTTATTGGTGCAAGCCACACTCTTTAGTTGTGCCACTTTCCCACCACCACCTACCAGCACGCGGGTCTTCGCCTGGCTTTATGGCGCGTGTACAGGGCGCACAGCCTATACTCGGAAAATTTTTATCGTGTAATGGATTGTAGAGCAACTGATTTGTTTTGACAAAATCCATTACTTGCTCTTCTGTCCAATAGAATAAAGGGTGAAATTTATAAAGTTGATGTTTTTCATTCCAATCTAGTTGTTTCATTTGTTGCCTATTGATAGACTGTTCCGAGCGGATTCCTGTTATCCAGCAATCAACTCTCGCAAGAGCTTTATTGAGTGGCTTTACTTTGCGGATATGGCAACATTCTTTGCGGTTTTCTATTGATTCATAAAAACTGAATGAACCTTTGCGCTGCTCTAGGTCTGTTATTTCCTCCATATCAGGTGTATAAACCTTAATTTTTTTTCCATAGTGTTGTTCCATTTGTGCTTTTAGCTCGAGTGTTTCCTTGAAAAGCCTACCAGTATCAATGGTAAAAATACGAATTGGGATATTATGTGTAAAAATGAGGTGGGTAATTACTTGTGCTTCAAAACCAAAACTGGTAGAATAAACAATTTTTCCTTCAAATATCTCAGCGAGTTTTTTGAGTTCAGCCACAATGTCTGATGCTGAAAAAATAGGGTTTACTAGCTGTGCTTCTATGGTTTGTATCATAATTTGAGATTATCTTTTGTTTGTTTTCCTTATTTTTAGCTACTTCTGATAAGTTCTTAGTGGGTAGCTTAGGGGTTTAATTAGCAAAAATTATTAATTTATATAATATATTTTGTCTATCGTTTTTATGGAGTTTATGTGTTAAAAATTAACCTACTTTTACTTGCTTTTTAGAGCTGCGATTTGAGTAGGTTTTTCTAGTTACTTTACTTTTAGCTTTATCATTTTTTTAGACAAATGTTTCCACACAAAGCAAATAACTAAAGTTCACTTATCCAATTTTTCAGATAAATAATCTCTAGAAAGTTTGAAAAATACAATGATATGTTTCATTTTTCACATACTTTCAGGATAATGATCTATTGACCTAGTCAGATAATGCCTACTTGTCAGACGTACTCATCTGACTTTCTAGCCCCACTACTTGGGAAACAGGAAGGGCAAAGGCAATGCCTGTACCAGGTTGGTCAAATTTACCTGCTTTTTTGATGACCTCAAGATAGGTTGCAACGAGATCTTCTTTTACCAGAAACATAAGAATCTCGGTTTTATCTTCAATGGCAAGTCCAAAAAAGGTCTTTGCTTCGTGTATGCCTGTTCCCCTCGCAGGGATTACAGTTGCCCCTGTTGCCCCTGCTTTTTTGACAGCATCTACTACTTGGTCGGTGATATGTGGCTTCACTAGAGCCATGATTACTTGAAATTGTACCATATTAATTATTTTTTTTGATATTTCTTAGTCTTCTTATCTTTGCAAGCTTGGCTTTCCAGACCATAAACTGTGCGTAGCCAAGCACCGAAATAATGGGACATAAACTAGCAAAAGCAATTAATCCAAAGCCATCAATGGCAGGATTTCTGCCTGGCACTGCCCCCGAAAGTCCTAGCCCAAGTGCCGTAACCAAGGGCACAGTTACGGTAGAAGTGGTTACTCCTCCCGAGTCATAAGCCAAGGGAATGAGGTCTTTGGGCGCAAAAATGGTTTGTATAATCACTATAACATACCCTACCAAAATATACAAATAAAGTGGGGTGCCTGTTACAATTCTAAAAGTGCCAACAGCGAGTGCAACGGCTACACCTGCTGCTACTGTAAGCCTCAGACCCCATTGACTAATAGTGCCCGTAGAAACTTCATCTGCTTTGATGGCTACTGCAATGAGCGAAGGCTCGGCAATGGTGGTTGAAAAACCTATCAAAGCAGCAAAAATATAAATCCAATAGTAATTCCACCAATCTGCAGGCTTGTTTGCGTCAATTCCTACAAAGCTAGGGTCAGAAAGTTGGGTTGCCATAATCTCACCCAAAGGAAAGAGTGCTTTTTCTAAACCTAGTAAAAAAAGAGCTAACCCTAATATTACATAAATTCCACCTACAATGACGCGCCTGAGTTGAGGTATAGGCTGCCGCAATACCACTAATTGAAAAAAAACTATTAACAAGATGATAGGCAATACATCAAGAAAAGTAGAGAACAAAGTATTTAAAAACCCTATTAAAAAATCATACATATTGTTCTATTTATATTATTATTTTAAAATTTTTAAGACGTACTAAAACCAGAATAATCCATAGCCCATCACGAATATCATAGGAAGTAAAGAAGCAAAAGCAATCAAACCAAAACCATCTAAAAGAGGGCTACGACCTTTGATGACATTGGCAAGCCCTACCCCAAGAGCAGTTACCAGTGGAACTGTGATGGTAGAAGTGGTTACTCCTCCTGCATCGTATGCCAAACCAATAATTTCTTTGGGAGCAAAAATAGTCATTACCATCACTAAGATGTAACCTCCAATGATAAGATAATAAATAGGCCAGCCTTTTAAGATTCTAATTACGCCTATTACCATAGAAAGTCCTACTGAAAAAGCTACTGACAGGCGCAAACCCAAAGAATACAACTGCTGTGTCTGTTTAGAAGACTCTAGTAGTCCTGCATCTACTGCAATGCGTGCGGCTTCTTTAGATACCGCAATGAGGGCAGGCTCGGCTACTGTGGTAGAAAAGCCCAATGCAAAGGCAAAAATTAACAACCAAACCAAACTTCCTTTGCGCGCTAGGGCATACGCCATAGTTTCGCCTATGGGAAACAAGCCCATCTCTAAACCTTCAATAAAAAGCATTAAGCCAGTTACTACCAACAAGCTACCAAAAATAATCTCACCTACTTTGGGAAAAGGCTGCTGAAGTACCACTACCTGAAAAAACACAACTACCACAAAAATAGGTACTAAATCAGTTACGGCACTTTGAAATTTTTTTAATACGACCAATATAGGTTTTAATCGCTTCATGTAAACATCTTTAAGATGTGCCAAAAGTACTTATTTATTAGTAATATCAAAAAATGCTTTCAACTTATTTTCTTGATATACTTACTATCAAGAATTGTATGCTGAAAGCTGACAAACAAATATATCAAAACCTGATGATAAATTGTAATAGAATAGCTTATTTATAGGTATTTTTACGTGTTTTTTAGCCATTATTTATTGTTAACATTGCATTTTAATTTTTTGCTTGATTTTTGAAAAAGTTGTAATTAAAAAGTTACTATCATGAATACAGATACCAAAATATTGTTAATTGACGACAACGAAATAGACAACCTTATACACACACGCCTTTTAAAAGAACTTAGGCTTACTACACAAACTCTTGTTTACCAAAATGCAAAAGATGCTTTATTGTATCTAAAAAATACTTCTAACACAAATCCCTCAGAGCTGCCCGACTTTATTTTTTTGGACTTGAATATGCCTGTTATGGATGGATTTTCTTTTATGAAAGAGTTTAAAAAGCTAAAACTTGAGCAGTTCAAAAAAATACAAGTATTGGTGCTTTCTTGTTCTATCTATGAGAGAGAAATCAAGAAAATACTGATGTATGAAGAGGTAAAAGACTTTATCTCTAAGCCACTCAATCAGGATAAAATCAGACAGTTGGAAGCGACTTACTAGCAAGTATTCAATGGTAGGTGGTTAGTAGGCATAAAAAAAACCACCTTGCAAAGCAAGGCGGTTTGGTTCACCAACAAACAAACGATCACACAATGAAAGATAGTTTAGCAAATATTTTTATCTTTTTTCGTAAATCACATCAAGGGCTACTTTAATCTCATCTTTGCCACTTGTAAAAAAAGCAGTGGGTATGTCTATGTTGTGGTCTGAGGCATTGACCAAAAATTCAGATTTAACTTGTATTTGATTGCCTTTTACAGTAACAATAGCAGGAATAGTTCTTTTTTTGCTTATGCCGTGCATGGCCAATGTTCCTTCTACTTCTAGCTTTTGTGGGGCTGTAGTATTAAAGTTAATTCCTTTTTTGATTTTGCCCACATAAGAAGTAACAGGGTATTTATCTGCTTCCATATAGACCTCTTTGAACTGTTGTTCTAAAATGGAGTTATCAAAATGGAATGATTTTACATTCATATTAAAAATAACTGCATCAGATTTTACATCAAGAGAAGACTTTGCCTCGCTCGTGTTGGCAGTCATTTTACCCACCATAAGGTCAAAATGTAAACCCACCTCACCTTTGAGGGTATGGTATGATTCATCATTGGTAGGAGGAATGACAAAACTACTCAGGGCAACTACTCCAATAAGTAAAATGCTCTTCATCAATCTAGTATTCATATTCTTGTTTTATTTTTAATGTTTTGGTTTCTCTGTTTTATTTCTTTTGCTAAATAACGCAATAGAGATAAAAATTTCCGTTCAAAGCAAAGCACCAGATTACAGATGTCATGATTTGATTTATAAAGTAAACTTTATTTTGAGGTGGGCGGCTAGTAGTTTAGCAAGGAGTGGTTTTTATTTGATAAACAGCGAGGTAAGTGCAAACAAAGGCTAACCTTTCAAGCTGTTGAGTTCATCTAGGTTAGAAGTCTTAAAGTGTTGGTGTATCTGTATTAAAATTCCGAGTGCTACTGCTGCCTCGGCAGCAGCAATCACCATTACAAACAAACTAAAAAATTGTCCTTGTAGGCGTGTAGGGTCATATTGGCTAAAAGCAACTAGGTTGATATTGGCAGCATTCAAGATAAGTTCTATGCCCATCAAGACCACAATCACGTTGCGTTTGATAATCACTATCACAATTCCAATGGAGAATAGAAAAGCCGATAAATACAAATAATATACAATGGGTACCATAGCAATTGCTAATTATTAATTTTGTGTAGAGCTACTTCAAGGCGAGCGTAATCTATTAGATAAATGTAAAGAGTGCCTTATTTTGAAGCGTGAAGGCACTCTCTAGAGTTGTTGAGCTGCGTTTAAAATCTGTATTTGAACTACTAGATTTTATCTAAGATACCATCTACAATTCCGTATTTGAGCGATTCATTGGCATCCATCCAATAGTCGCGGTCAAAGTCTTTCATCACACGTTCAAAGCTTTGCCCACAATTTTCGGCAAGTATTCTAGCACCCATTTCTTTGGTTTTGTTAATTTGGCGTGCCTGTATTTCTAGGTCAGAGGCACGTCCTTGCATAAACCCACCAATACTAGGCTGATGAATCATCACTTCGGCACTAGGGTAGATAAATCGCTTACCTTTTGCGCCTCCTGAGAGCAAAATAGAACCCATAGAAGCAGCTAAGCCCATACACACTGTGGAAACCGGAGAGGAAATAAGCATCATAGTATCATAAATTGCCATACCTGCCGTAACCATACCCCCTGGGCTATTAATGTAAAAGGTAATATCTTCACCAGGTTTTTCGGCTTCTAGGTAAAGTAGTCTGCTTACAATATCTTTGGCAGAAGGGTCCATTACGGGTCCCCAAAGAAATATCTGGCGTTTTTCAAGAAATTTTTTGTTGAAAAGCCCTCCACCTCTCAGACTTTCGGCTACCTCCTTGAGTGGATTTTCAGGGTTATCATCATTTTCTTCTTCGTCATCAAATCTAATCATGTTCTTCATAAATCTTGGTTTTACAATGCTTTTCAAAATTGTGTAAGTAAACCCAAAGCTAGTATTTTTTTTCAGAAAAACACAAACTTATCATTGAGATCTACAACCACTTCTTATTAACAGTTGATAATCAAATAGGTTCTAAAAAAACTTCAAGCACTTTGAGGTCTTCGGGCGTAGTGGCTTTGATATTTTGATAATCGCCTTCTATGAGATAAACTGGATAACCTGCCTTTTCAGCTACGCTTGCATCATCAGTCATATTTTCTAGCGATAGGTATTGATAGGCTTGCTTTATCAGTGCTGTCTGAAAAGTCTGAGGGGTTTGCACAAGATAGTAGTTCTCTCTGTTGCGGGCTTGAGTGTGCCCTGTTACCTGCTCTCGGATAGAATCTTTGAGTGTTACTGAGGTGATGGCTGCTCCTTTTTGGAGGGCTACTTCATAGCTTTTGCGTATGATTTCGGGGCGAATACAAGGGCGTACACCATCATGGATAGCCACTAGGCTAGGGACTTCGTCAGGAATAGCTGCTAAACCATTTCTGACCGATTCGGTGCGGGTTTGCCCGCCTTTTGCAAGGCGAAAAGATACCTGAAAATTGTATTGCTTTACGAGTGCCTGCCAAGTAGATTGTACTTCTTCTGCAATTACCAAGATAATCTCAATGGAAGCATCTGCTTGATAAAACCTATGTAAGGTGTGCATCAAGATAGGTAGTTGATGGATAGTGAGGAATTGTTTTGGCAAGGCACTGCCCATACGTGTACCACTTCCTCCGGCTACTATGAGTGCATATTTTTTCATAAACAGCGCAAAGCATTTTTATTTATCTTAACCCGTCAGACTTTAAAAAATCTAATTGCTCACCAAGCACCTTTTTAGCTAAAACCTGACAGTTCAGGGACGGGGTCGTTCATATTGCAATCAGTTGATTAATGAATGACCTCTTATTTTGTAAAACCTTCTCGATAGTGTAAATAATTAGTTGATAAGTTTTTTGTTATATTCAAACGCCCAGAG
>CAYZQI010000137.1:0-13157 GCA_964480455.1 uncultured Cytophagaceae bacterium | reverse complement strand
ACTAATGGTAACTTCCATATTTTTATCTGTTTAAATTCAAATCTATTGCAAGATACGAATTATATTAGCACGGTGATTACTACACTAAGAATTTTTTTAAATATTGTTATTAAGTTTCCTCACAGATTACTAATGAAGTTTTCTAGCTGCTTGAAGCCTTCTAAGGGAAGATTTCATAGAGGCATCCAGCACCCATAAAATTCAGTAAAACAAGCCCTCGTAGAGTGATAATCAGACGTGCCACTTTTTTAAAAAGTGGCACGTCTCCTATAAGGCTTGAAGCTGCTCAGCTAAGGAATGAGAGCACTTTTAGAAATACAAACAAGGTTTGCGGCGCAGGAATTTAGACTTTAAAGCTATTTTTAGGCGCTTCTTTCTTTACAACTCCAGTGGCTTTCAAGATGTCTTCCATCAAGCACCATTTAGTAAAAGAAGATTGTAGCAGGTTTATACCTACAAAAGCAGTAAACAAATACCAGTATTCGCTCACAAAATAGCCCAATACAAGGCTTAACAAGATGAATGTGCCTGCAATGGCACGGATAATTCTTTCCATGATATAATTTGTTTAAAGTACAGTCCCCCAGCCCCCAAAGGGGGAGTTTTTAAGCTCCCTTTTTGAGATTTGAGTGGTAAGTTAATTTGATTTTTATGATGAATTATTAAGTTTTGAAAATTCAATTTCTCAGCCTCGCTGCAAAAAATTCCCCCCTTTGGGGGCTAGGGGGCTAAACCACCTTCTCTACATTCAATTGAAAAGCATGCACAGGGTTTTGTGAGGGGTTTGCCTCGTTGAACTGCTCAATGGCAGCCAGCAAACTATCAGCTTGAGCTTCAGCTAAGAAAGCAAAACTGAGCTTAGAGTTTACACCTGTTCGCTTATGTGCAAACCAGTTTTGGAGGGCAAGGGTATTCCCCTTTTCGCTCATAAAACCAGTCATGTCTATCTCGCTATAGACAGGTATCTCTAGGTTTTTGAAGATTTTGCCCAAGTTAGGGTGGTAATCTTCTATGCTTAAAATGGCGATGAGTTTCATAGTTTTATTTTTTTTAAGGATTTTCTGTACCCTAACCAAAGGCTAAGACACAGAAAATCAGTTTTTGATTAGTTACTTACTTTTTCGGTGTTTTCTTCTTCAGTTTCTTCCATCACTACAGCACTCGTGATTTCTTCGCTTGCTTGGTGCTTTCCTTTTTCGGTCATATAATAAATCAAAGGTACAATCATGAGCGTGAGGGCAGTAGAAGCAATAGAACCACCCATCAGCGAGATAGCCAAACCTTGGAAAATAGGGTCAAACAAAATCACGAATGCACCAATCACTACTGTACCTGCGGTGAGCAGAATGGGTGTGGTTCTTACTGCACCTGCCTGAATGACAGCCTCTTTGAGGGGAATGCCCTCTTCTATTTGTAAGTTGATGAAGTCAATCAGCAAGACGGAGTTGCGCACCATAATTCCCGCTAGGGCTATCATACCAATCATAGAAGTAGCCGTAAAAAACGCTCCCATGAGCCAGTGCCCTACCAAGATGCCCACCAAAGAAAGCGGAATGGCCACCATCATCACCAAAGGCACTTTAAAATCTTGAAACCAGCCCACAATCAGAATGTAAATCACTACTAGCACCACGGCAAAGGCGGCTCCCAAATCACGGAATACTTCGTAAGTAATGTGCCACTCACCGTCCCATTTGAGGCTATAATCTTCCTCAAGGAAGGGCTGTGTGGTGTAAAGCTCACTTAGTGTGTAGCCTGCGGGCATTTTAAGACTTTTGAGTTTTTCAGAAATATCCAGAATGGCATACACAGGGCTTTCTACCTCATTGGCTACATCTGCCGTTACATACACTACCTCTTGCTGATTCTTGCGATAGAAACTCTTGCCTTGTATTTGCTCTTTAATCATCACCAAATCGCCCACTGTGGTCATTGTGCCTTGCATAGTACGGATAGGCACTTTTTTGAGTTCGTTAATGCCCGAGCGTTCTGCTTCTTGGAGGCGAAGATAAATAGCCGTAGGCTCATGTTCTTTTTCTTGGTAGAGATAGCTTACTGCACGTCCTTGCAGTGCCATATTTAGGGCTTGCACTACTTGCTGTGTATTGACTCCAGCGAGGGCAGCTTTTTCTTTATTGACCTCAAACTTGTATTCTTTTTGGTCATCTTCCACGAGCCAATCTACATCAACTACTCCTTGAGTGCTTTCAAAGATTTGTTTTACTTCTTTGGCTACACGCATACGCTCTTGTGTATCAGGGCCATAGACTTCTGCCACAAGGGTCGACATCACGGGTGGGCCTGGCGGCACTTCTACTACTTTGGCATTGGCTTGGTAGCGGGCGGCTATTTTTTGGATTTCAGGCCTAAATTTCTTGGCGATGTCGTGGCTTTGGGCAGTTCGTTCCCCTTTATCAATCAGGTTTACCTGAATATCTGCTACATTGGCACCACTTCGGAGGTCGTAGTGCCTTACCAAGCCATTGAAGTTCATGGGAGCTGCTGTGCCTACGTAGGTTTGGTAGCTGGTTACTTCGGTCTGATTGCGCAAATAGGCGGCTATTTCTTGAGTAACTACATTACTGCGCTCAAGGGTAGTGCCTTCGGGCATATCTATAATGACCTGAAACTCGTTTTTATTGTCAAAAGGCAGCATCTTGACCTCTACGGCTCTAAAGTAAAGCATAGACATAGAGCCCATCAGTAGCAATGTAATGACTCCTATAAAAGTCCATCTTTTCCAAGAACTGTTGATAAAGGGACTCATAAACCATTTGTATCCCTTGTAAATGGCAGTATCTTCTACCCTAAATGCTTTTTCTTCTTTGCCTGCATGTTTTTTGCCATCATCATGCTTTAACAACCTGAAAGCCAACCAAGGTGTGATAATCAAGGCTACAATCAATGAAAACATCATTGCAAAAGAAGCTCCTATAGGCATCGGACTCATATAAGGCCCCATTAGCCCTGATACAAACGCCATAGGTAACACTGCCGAAATCACCGTGAAAGTTGCCAAAATTGTAGGGTTGCCTACTTCATCAATAGAAGCCAAGGCAGCCTGAAAGAAAGGCAGTTTCTTCATCTTAAAGTGTCGGTGCATATTCTCGGCAATGATGATGGAGTCATCTACCACAATCCCCGTAACGAAAACCAGTGCAAAAAGCGTGATGCGATTAAGGGTGTAGCCAAAGAGATAGTAAATCAACAGGGTGAGCGCAAAGGTAACAGGTACAGAAAGGAACACCACCAAGCCACCACGCCAGCCCATAGCCAATGCCACCACTATCGTAACGGCAATGATAGAACCTATCAAGTGCAGCATCAATTCAGAAACTTTGTGTGAGGCGGTTTCACCGTAGTTGCGTGTTTCGGCAATTTGCACTTCCGAAGGGACAATACTGCCCCTGAGTGCTTCTACTTTGTGCAAGATTTTCTCAGATACTTGCATAGCATCAGCCCCTCTACGCTTAGAGATAGAAATGGTTACGGCTGGAAAATCAGCCCCTTTGGGGAGTTTTTCATTGGCCTTTGTGCCTTTGCCCAATCCAAAACTCACATATTGGCTAGGCGAAGCAATGCCATCTTCTACTGTGGCTACTTGCTTAAGGTAAATAGGGTTATCTTGATAAACGCCTATCACCAAATTAGCCACTTCATCGGCATTGGTCAAGAAATTACCTGTTTCTACGAGGTATGCTGTATCTTTTTGATTGAATGAACCTGCATTGGCTTGCTGATTAGAAGCCGCAATCTGCTGAGAAATACTGAGCAAATCCACCCCAAAGCGGGTCATTTTCTCACGGTCTAGTGTAACCTTGATTTGTCGGCTTCTGCCTCCCGTAATCTGCGTTTGGGCTACTTCATTTACTTTTTTAATCTCTCCATCAAGCTCTTGCGCAATACGGCGAAGTTGGTTATCATCATATTTATCGCTCCAGAGGGTCAGTGCCAGCATGGGCACATCATCAATAGAGCGTGTTTTGACTAATGGAAAACTGATGCCTGCGGGCATTTTGTCCATGTTTTTCATGATTTCGTTGTAGAGTTTTACGTAGCTTCTCTCTACATCTTGACCCACATAAAACCTAACAATGAGCATCGCCTGCCCAGGCATAGAGGTAGAATAAACATACTCTACTCCAGGAATATTAGAAATAATCTTTTCAATGGGTGCTACTATTCTATTTTTGACTTCTTCAGAGCTTGCACCTTCGTACCTGAAAAAAATATCGGCAATCGGCACATCTATTTGAGGCTCTTCTTCTCTTGGCGTAAGCATAGAGGTATAAATACCCACCATCAAGAATGAAATCATCAAGAGTGGTGTCAGCCGAGAGTTAATAAACATACGGGCTATCTGCCCTGCAAATCCTATTTTCATAATTTTTTTTATTTTTTACCCACCCCCAACCCTCTCCCCAAGGGAGGAAGAAAAAGTTCCCCTTTGGGGGATTTAGGGGGCTGGATTAATTAATTACAGTTACTTTTTGACCATCTACCAGTTTGCCTTCGTATTGCGTGATGTAGGTTTCGCCTGTGCTGAGTCCAGAGAGAATTTCTACTTGTCCGCCTGTGGTTCTGCCTGTGCGCACCCACCTGAGCATGGCTTGCTGCTGCTGATTGACGGTGAATAAGCCTTTGAGCTGTCCTCTTTCTACGAGTAAGTTTTCAGGAACAGAAAGTCCTTCACTTTTGCCTTTGCTAAGTACAACTTGGGCAAACATGCCACTTTTAAGTTTTTTAAGTATGTCAGCATTGGTTTGGATTTGAATATTGACTTCAAATAAGCCCTGTGTTTGTCCTGCCGAGCGGTTAATTTGGCTTACTTTGCCTTTCAGGTCTTTATTTGCGAGTGCCTCTATGTTGAGCTGTACTTCATCGCCTACCTGAAAAAGATTAATTTCACTTTCGGGTACTTTGGCAATGACTTTAAAAACACCGCTGCCTTCTATCTCAAGAATGGGCTGCCCTGGCGAGGCAAGACTGCCTTTGTTGGCGTATTTTTTTACTACTGAGCCACTAAAAGGCGCAGTAATGGCAGCATAGCTGAGCATTTCTTGTGCCTCGGCACGTGCTTGTCGTGCAGCCTCTACTCTTGCCTTTGTCATCTCGAGTTGCATGCTCATGTCGTCATATTCACGGCGGGTAGCACTTTGCTTTTCATAGAGATTTTTGATGCGGCTGTAGTTGATTTCTACATTTTTGAGGGCAGCTTCTGCTTCTCTGATGCCTGCCTCTACTCGAGAGATAGTTGCCTGAATATCCGCACTTTTGATTTGAACCAGCACTTGCCCTGCACGCACGGCATCACCTTCTTCCACAGCGAGGTAAGTAATTTGCCCCATGACACGGGTGCTGAGTTGGGCAAAATCATCGGCAGCTACACTACCCGTAAATTGGTATTGTTGTGTGCCTTCACTTAGCCCTGCTTTTTGTACTTTTACTTTAGCTGCAGGAAGCTGCTCAGTAGTATTTTTTTCTTCTTTTGTGCCTCCACAAGATGCCAACCAAAGGGCCATAAGTGGCAGTAAGTATAAAAATTTAATCGTTTTCATTGTATTTATTAAGGGTTTATTATTTTTTATTTTTGAGCGAAGCTGGAGCTTCACACTACAGGGTTTCAGTTAAAAATTCAAGATAAAAGATTGCCATTTGCTGTGCATACAAGTTTTGCAAATACTCCAATTGCTTTTCAGCAACTTGGGCTTCGGCAATGAGGACATCACTGGTTTTTTCTAGCCCTTCTTCATAGCGGTCTTGTCTGATGCGGAGCACTTCTTCAGCCTGCTTGACTGCTAGTTTGGTCGTGCTTAGCTTTTGAGAGGCTAATTGTAGATTGCGCTGTGCTTTTTTGAGTTCTACTTGGCTTTGTGCCAGATTTTGGTCATATTCAATGCGAGATTTATCTAATTCGGCACTTGCCTTTTGCGTTTTGGCGATTCGGTCATAGCCTTTAAAAATATCCCATTGTAGTTGAAATCCTAGCAGCCAGTTGTTAGCACCTACTCCAAAGGGAACATCATCATTGAACTCAAAAGCTCCAAAAGCATTGAGTTGTGGCAAGATGCTTTTTTTATTGGCTGAGAGCATTTGCTCACGGGCTTGTATGGCGTAGCGTTGTGCTTTGAAGTCGCTGCGCTCAGTTGTCAAATCACCTGAAAATGCAGCAACAGAGGTGCTTTCGGTGAGTTTGTCAGTGGCTACGAGGGTAGTTTCTGTGGGTAAATTGAGTAAATATGCCAAAAAGTCATTTGCATTTTGAAGTTGATTTTCGGCATCAGCCAATTGATTTTGTAAAGTAAGTAATCTTACTTGTACAGCCATGAGGTCGGCATTTTGTACGTAGCCCTGCTCCAGATTTTGCTTGGTGAGTGTCTCGTTGGCACGCGCCGCAGCAATGGCTTTTTTCAATACTTCTTGGCTTTCTTGGGCAAGTTGTAACTGAAAATAGGCTTGTTTTACTTGTAAAACAATACCCTGCTCAGTACGCTGCTTCATCATTTCTTGTGCTTGTACCTGTATCTGTGCTGCCTTTCTGCCATAAAACCCTTCTGCATTAAAGATAGGCTGCTGCACTGAGAGGCGTGTATTGAAGTTGGTAATGGCATCAGGGCTATTGAGTAAGTTAGGGTTAAAATCGTTTTGGGTTACTTTTGATTGGTTGAGCAATATCCCAAAAGACTGCAAAGGGCTGTTGGTGATTACGCCTGTTTCACTTAAAGATACTTGCGGCAAATAAGTTGATTTTGTGCGTGCAAAATCTGCTTGAGCTATTTCGGTGTCTTTTTGTGCTTTTTGCGTATCCCAGCTTTTGCTGAGGGCTTGGTCTATGGCTTCTTGCAAAGTATAAGTGGCTTTTTCTTGTGCAAAACCTTGCTGAGTGGATAACCTAAGCAAGCCTAGACCTAAAAAACCTACTATCATCAATCGCTTAGTAAGTAAAGTTATGGAGCGTATCATATTTAAGTATTGATATATAAACATATTTTAATATATTAATTAAATCGCAAACACCACGTTTTTTTGATTAGTTCACTTACAAGAAATTTTTAGTTAAAAGACTATTTTTTTATGCCATACCATACAAAAGAAGATAATTTTTAAATACGAGGATGTTATTTAAGTCCTTGATAATAAGTGTTTTATGCTTATCGAATATTATTATATGAGGATTTTTACTCACTCATCTGTTTGATTCAATCAGAAGTCAAGTGATACGCGCAATAAGTGAGAGGCGAAACCGAATTTGAATACTCCGTCTTCATCACTACTCGTGCGAGATGCACGAGGCTTGCATCCAAAGTTTCAGTTGTAAATACAGAAATGAGTGTGAGTTCTTTTTATATTTGTAAAGAAAATTGGATTAAAAGGCTTATAACACAACTGGTTGATGTCGAGATGGCTTAGTGAAGTGTAAACAAAGTTTAGAGAAAATCGCCATTTCTAAAACACCGTCCTTTGGTTTTGTAATCATAAATACCCACTGTTTTAAGACAGTATCTAAAACAAAGCTACTCTGTGGTTGGTCTTAACCTTCGGCTTACCGTTGGAGAGACCAATCAATCGAGTCCAAAGTTTGGTTACTTATGGGAAGGCTACATAGTTCAGAAAGGTTATTGGTGTCGAGATGGCTAAATGAATATTGCCTTATCAAAGAAATGCTAAATAGTCATTTCTAAACACCAACAACGGAGGAGGCTTTTGTGTGTTCTTCTGCCTGTTTAATTTGTGATATATTTTGAAGATGAACAGCAACCGCTACTCTAAGGCGTATGTACTGAGAGGCTAGAAAAAGACATAGTTTCAGAGTATTTTTTCGAAACAAATGCTATTTTCAACTCCAATATACTGTCCATAATTAGGGATACTGTGATAGTTGTTTTTATGGTAGAGTGCTATTGCTTCTACTTGCCGTTTGCCTGTTTCTAAAACACACCTTTGGTAGTTCATTTCCTTTGCCCACTGTTCTAAGGCTGCCAGTACAGATCCAGCAATGCCTCTTCCTCTGTATTCGGGCAGTGTGAACATTCGCTTTATCTCCACGGTATTTTCATCGAGGGTTTTCATTGCCCCACAGGCCACGGCTTGGTTTTTTTTATACGCCAACACCACATATTGAAGGGTATCAATTGAGTTAAATTGGTGGTAAAAGTGGTGCTCTTCTCCGTCTTTTTCAGCCAGATAATTATCCAAATGCCTCACTAATTCTTGAAAATCAGGTTGTTTGGCATCTGTTCTCATGCAACTCGTCATCATTTTTATCTTTATGTAAAACTTAGTTCAAGAAAAGGTACAAATAATTTCATCATTTTTTATTTATCAGATACTGATAATGAGCATATTAAAAACCTATACTCTATGATTTCTCTCACGGTTTTTGATTCTTTGACAATTTTTGTGATTGTGTGCGATAAGATGAGCTAAGTACTGTTCAGAACATAAATGCCAGCGGACTGGAAGTCTGCTGCTGCAGATTTTCACAGAAATTGTCAGACAATCTAAAGGTTTTAATCAATTTTTCTTGTAGAGCTATTAAAAAAATTGCAATTCATTTACATCAATCAAAATTTATGTTTACTTTTCGAAAAATCTAATAAAGTGCTAGGAATCAATAAAAATGAAAAGACAAGAAAGCCCTAAAATCGTATTTGAAATCACCCTCGAGGAAGCCAACCTAATTTTTAAAGCACTTGGCAAACAGCCTTTTGCTGAAGTATATGAATTGATTGGCAAACTCAACGAACAGGCCAATCAGCAGTTATCTCCTAGCCAACTACCTCAAGATGATGCAAATGAGTAATCTCTTATGATAAGATACAAACAGCACTGCTAGATGAAAACACCGACAAACAAATACTTACACTCAATTATCATTAAACAAACTCGTTGATTTATGACCATTATACCCGAAGCAATTTCTGATGAACGTCCCGAAAATTTAGCTATGGACTTTGAGCGGCTGAGACAGCTAGGTATTCAATACATTCAAGAACTTGCAGGAGAGTTTTGGACAGATTACAATGACCACGACCCAGGCATCACCGTTTTAGAGCAACTTTGCTATGCCCTTACCGACCTTGCCTACCGTACTGATTTTGAGGTGCAAGACCACCTTGCAGGCAAGAAGAATGAAGAAAAACCTTTTTTCCTACCTCCTATCATCTTGCCATGCCGCCCACTTACCAAGCTAGATTATAGAAAAATGCTCATTGATGCAGTGCCTAACCTTCGCAATGCTTGGTTTGAGCCTACTAGCTCTCAAGAACACTCGCTCGTAGGGCTTTACAAAATATTCTTAGACCTAGAAGATGCCGTAGAAGACAGTCAGGCCATTAGCCAACTGGTCAAGGAGGTCTATGTACAGAACCGAAACTTGGGCGAAGATTTTGACCAAATTATAGTGCTCGAGTCAGTTTATATAACCCTTTATGCAGACATTGAAATAGAAAGTGCTGACCTCTTGGAGCAGACTTTGGCACAGATTTACTACCAACTCAATGCCTTCCTCAATCCAGAAATCAAGTTTTATTCACTCTCTGAGCTGCAAAAGGAAGGCAAACCTTTGAAGGAAATATTTGAAGGTCCTTTGCTAAAACACGGATTTATCAAGAATGAAGACCTACTACCAAAACCTGATAGCTTACCCATTTCTGAGGTTATCAAAATTATTATGCAAGTACCTGGCGTAGTGAGTGCCAAAAACTTGTACCTCAAAGTGGGTGAAAAAATTTACGAAAACCAATTCAACATTGCCACACACCAAAAGCCAAGGCTGGTATTGAGCAACCAAGCCAAGACTGGTAACCAAAATTTTACCATCAACTTCTATAAGGGCAATGCTCACTATGACCAAATAGACCCTATTTTGTATAGACGCTACCTCAATGAGCTAGAAGCAGCACAAAAGCGAGTATATAGAGTACAAGAAGATTTTACACAAATACCCGAAGGGCGTTTGCTACAGATAGAAGAGTACTTTTCTATCCAAAACCAGTTTCCGATTATCTATGGTGTAGGAGAAGAGGGTATCCCCAATCGCCCCAGCGAGCGGCGCAAAGCACAAGCCAAACAACTGAAAGGCTATCTTATGCTTTTTGAACAATTACTTGTTAATTATTTGGCACAGCTTGCCCACATCAAAGAGCTGTTCTCACCCAATACCGAGTCACAAAAAAGCTATTTTGCCAAAACACTCGAGGAAGTACCACAGGCACAACATTTTTTCTATGCCGATACCCAAGACCTTACGCAAGATGTTTTGCTCAAAACAGCCCTGCCCAGAGATTACTCCCAAGGGCTGGCACTACTCACTGCACAGCAAGATAATTTTGGCAACCGCCGCAATCGCTTTTTAGATTTTTTGCTTGCCATTCACGGCGAAACCTATCTACAATACTCCGCCTCACAAAAGAATTTTTATTTTGACCAAGAAACTTTTCAATATTTTGCCATACGCAACAAAACACTTTTCTTTCAATACTTGCCCCTCATAGGGCAGGCTCGCAACAAAGCATTTAATTATCAAGAAGACCCACAGGCAGCTGGCAATCTCTCAGGGCTTGAAATCAAACTTAGCACCTTGCTAGGCTTTAATATCCATAACCTAGACCCTACCCACGAAACCGCCTATCACCTAGCAAAGACGAGTACCTTGCACGTATTTGAACAAGAAAAATTACGACTCTTTGAACCCGCAGATGCCCCAAGCCTCGCCAACTGGACAGAAAACACTTCCTTAGCACTGCAAAAATTAAGTGAGGACATCATCAAAGAAAACTTTGATTTCTTAGATGAAGAAGACATCAAACAAACTGAACATCACCCTGAAGAGGACAAACTTAAAGAAAAAATAAATTTTTACAAGAAAATACCAGGGCTACCTACGTACTTTTTGAGGAAAGGGCTACATTGGAAAAACTACCGACTAGGGCAAATATCGACAGCACAAGACGACAGCCCATGGCAGTTAGTATTTCTCGAGAATACACAAGAAACTTGGCACCTGCTTGGCACTTTTGAAACCGAAACAGAGGCACTACAAGCCGTAAAGCTAATTTGGAAAAACCTCAGAAATTACAATGTTGCAAGTGAGGGGCTGCACCTTTTTGAGCATATCTTGCTGCGCCCCTCCGTAGAAGAAAAAAAATTTGGCGTTTTTCTGATAGATGCCGAAGGCAAACCCGTACTCCGAAGTACAGAAAAATATGATTTTCAGACAAGAAGTGAGGTAGTCAAGCATATCGCTCCTTATCTTTTCACGTATGAAAACTACTCAGTAGAACAACGCAAAGACGGCAACTTTGAAATCTTGTTTCAAGATGTCGATAAAAGCACGCAGTTTGTGAGCCTAAGATACTATGAATCTGTGCAGGAAATTCACGAAAAAATGGAAGACATCTTTAATTTCCTTGCAGATAAAACCTCACTCACGCCCTTCAAAGGGAAAATTAAATTTTTTATCCAAACTGATGACGACAACCCACCCATTCCCGAAGATTTTTTCTCTAATATGATAAGTATTTTGTTGCCCAACTGGACTATCCGCTTTCACAACGAAGAATTTCGCTCAGTAGTAGAGCATCTTATCTTAGAAAATAAGCCCGCCAATCTATCGGCACAGGTTCATTGGCTAAATCTTGATAGCATGCAGTCGTTTGAAAAACTGTATCAGACCTGGACAAATACCAAACAAACCGAAAATCAAGAAAATAAAACACAACTTAGCCAATTAAACCAAGAACTTACTAAATTTTTACTGGCACTGATTGAGTAAGAAATGATGAGCTCGTTATCTTTAGTGTCCTCTTTGGGCTAATAGCACAGTAATTAATAACCGTGCATAAAAGTTTTCTGGTAAAGTTTCTGGTTGTCTGACAATTTTTGTGAAAATCTGTAGCAGTGGACTTCCAGTCCGCTGGCATTTATGTTCTAAACAGTATTTAGCTCATCTTATCGCATATAATCACAAAAATTGTCAAAGAATCAAATTTCTTAGTGTAGAGGGCGAAGAGAAAACAGTGCTGACCTACTTATGGAAAATTCAAGTAAATAGAAACTTTATACTTCACTATTATTCAGAAGTTGAAAGCAAAATTGAAAATTTAAGAACTGAAATTGAAAAAGAAGTAAAACAGTGGTCAACAATGTAGATTTACATTTCGCTAATAATTCGAGTTCGCCACTTGTAGGATTAAATTACACGTTCCTGTCAAAAGTTTACTGGGGTCTTTCAAAAGTGTTCCTTTGTTGAAGCCTAAGTTTAAGTGATTAGTATAAATTGCTAGCATACAAAATGCGTCAGATAACTTGTCAGATATTGAAAACACTGCTGTCAAGGCGTGAGTATGGTAAAGGAGTTCATTACTGTCAGGATACAAGTCTAAAATGTATTCTCGCAAATTGGTAAATAGGTTAACAAGGGAGTGTTTAATAAATAACATTCCTAGTCTGTGTGGGCGCGGGGTCGCTCAAAGTGACCCCGCCCCTGACAAGCAGCAACCTTGAGTCTGATTTAGGTATAGTATTTCCTGTTTACTCCCTAATTTCTTGGTCTTTGAAACCTAACAAGAATTGAAAGTCGAGATGAATTAATCGTAATGTTTTCATCTTGCTGAGTTGTCATATTGCATTCCGCAAATTAAATTTCCTTCTGTGTCCAAAAACTTGGCAATGTAACCAACAAAGGGAATAGCTGTCTTAGGCATTAGAACCTGTCCCCCATTGCGCTTTACTTTTTCAATAGTCTCTTCAATGTTCTCAACGCCTATTGTGCATTCCAAACCAATAATTTTGTCAGGAATAGGTGAGTACTTTCTTGACTGCAATGCACCAATCAATTCTCCATTTTCTGACTTGTCCGCCTTAATTTGCAAAAAGTCGTCTTGACCATAAGAGTTGAAACTCCATTCAAAAACTCCGTCATAGAATTTTTTTGCCCGTTCAATGTCGTCAATGTGAATGGCAAAATGTGTCATTTTATTTTTCATATTGCTATATTTTGATTGTTAATGCGTTGTTTTTCAAGCTATCGCATAACGTCAATCCATCTAAAAACCCCTAAATATACGCATTTCCGAACTCCCAGCACCATAAAAATATACTTAGTGTAGAAATTTCCGTGCTGGATAAAAGATAAAAATTTGACCCAAATATTA
>CAYZQI010000136.1:0-13231 GCA_964480455.1 uncultured Cytophagaceae bacterium | reverse complement strand
GCGCACCATCAAAAGGCGGCTGTAGTCTGAAAGCATCATTGAGGTGCTGAATACCTGCTTGTACTTGTGCATCAGAGATATTCTCAGTACCGTTGTTATGAATAATATGCACCACTACGGGTAGGGTATAAAGTGCAGGCGTTTTTTGGTAGGAGGTGCTTGGAGTAGGTTTTCCTGTGAGTGGTTTTTTGAGGTATTTTTCTTTAAGTCTTTGTAAAAGTTGATTTTCTGTATGTCTATGCTTTTGGGCATATTGGCTATCTTGGTTGAGTTTGTGTTGGTGTATTTCTTCGCTGATGCACCTTTGTAATTCTTGTGCATTCAAGCAAGGTATAAAAACTAAAAGTATTAAAAGCGGCGTGTAGATTTGTTTCATTTATTTTGTGTCTTTGAGTTGTATTTACTTTTCAAAAAACGCAAAATTGAGTTTTAACTTACACAAAGCCTACATAAAAGTAGTAACTCTCATCAAAAGGCGAAACCTTCAATGAGGGTTATGCCCAGCAGTATTTTTTAATTTTGTGTCATTGCTGCTGACAAATCGAATTCTAGGACGGGATGTGCTTGTTTTTTTCATCAAGTAAAAGTAGAGATGGTTGTGATTGGCTGACAATTTCTGTGAAAATCTGTAGCAGCAGACTGAAAGTCCGCTGGCGTTTATGCTCTGAGCAGTATTCAGCATATCTTATGAAACACTATCACAAAAATTATCAGAGAACCACAGTTGTTCTTTGCTATTGTTGTATAAGAAGTGTTTTGGATAAAACTTTTTATGGCTCTGAGAAAAAATAATTTGTAGAAGCCTGTCTAATTCTAACTCCATAGTCCATAAGTTGCAGGTGATGGACTATAGAGTAAGTAAAATGCTTATAAATAAAAATAATATTTGGTTTTTTACACAATTCTTCCTATCTAGAAGCTATGAATTGCATAAGTTCTTCTTTATCTGAGGAAAAGGTAAATAAGTCAGCTACTTTGTAGTACTCGTCTACATCTATGGTAAAGTCGTAGGCAAATTTTGCAAAATCCATGGCCGAACTTCTAAATCTGAAATGCTTACCCAGTTCGATAATTTGAGCCGTGGTAAAGCACTTTTTGATGCGCAAGATACTCTTGGCAGTGCTGAGTCTTTCGCTATCAAAGCTAATATTTCTGATACGGCTATTGATATCGTTGAAATCTTCGGCACTAACCTCGCAAGTAGTCATTTGTGTATTTGCGGGGTTATTGGTATCAATGCCCAGCCCTCTGAGATAGGTAAGCCATTGTTCTTGGTTGGGGCGGGCGCGAAATACTTGTGTAGCTTGGGTATAATTGCCGACATCAAAGATACGATTGGTTGCATTTCTCAAAAAGATGAAACGGTTGTCATCTTGGTCAAGCAGGCTGGCAAACTTCATGGCTTGCGCTGCTGAGAGGCAATAATTAGCAGCTACAGTATTGAGGCGATTGAGGCGTGTGGCTTCTACATTGATAACGATTATTTCTTGTGCCATAAGGTTAAAATCGTGAGGATTCATGGGTAGGTTGCAGTTGCGCCTGCCTACATAACCCTCATAGCTAGGATACATCAAATTAGGAAAATTGACAATGGGTGTGCTAGTGTTGGGCGTATTGGTCGTACCTCCTCTTTGCAAAAGCACAAAATCGTGTAGGCGAAAAACAGTTGAGAAATAAGAAAAAGCATTATAGACTTCATAAAAATTGGCTACATCAAATACACGTAAGTAGGCTGCTTTTGCAAATTCTAAGCGTGCATCATCATCTCTGAAAGTTTCAGCAAGGCTGCGTACTTGTAGGGCAGAAAGGCAGTGCATGTTGATGACCTGTGTGGCACGGTCGAGTCTTTCATTTTCATTGAAGGGCTGTGCCACACGGCTACGCTGCTGCTGAAAAACAAAATCGGAGATAGGTTGTGGGCAGTTATTGTTTTGGGCTGTAAGCAACGAAACAGTTGCTAAAAGTACCAAAAATAGTAGAAAGTATCGTTGTATCATCATTTTACTTTAAAAAATAAATAGGTAATTACATTAAGAGTATTAAAAAATAAGACGTAATGTAAACTTTTAGGTTCTTTGTATTTAGATTTTATTAGCATTGGAGATAATTTATAATTTATTGATAATCAGAGAGTTGTCTGTTATTTTTGATTTAAAACCTTAACAGCGACTTAACAGCCAAAAGGGCATATTTTGCTGGGCTACATTGCTCAGGAATGTGCGAATTAGGTACAGTCTGTGGGTGAGTGTATTTTTTCATAAGCAATGAGGTGATTTAAAGTATTTGCTCAAAATTCGCTCTACAAGATTCTACAAGAAGAATTTTATCTCTATATTGCAAGGTCAATAGGCACATTCGTAAATTATTTCAGCATCTTTACAAAAAAGTTTGATAAAGATGAAAAAAGCCTTTTAATTTGAAGAAAAAATGATTGAATGATTGCTTACATAGAGGGAAAATTGGTACAGAGAGAAACTACTTTTGTAGTGATAGAAGCAGGAGGAATAGGTTATCATATCAAAGTATCTCTGCACACTTCTTCTGCCCTGAGTGGCAAGGGGCAGTGCAGGTTGCAAACTTTTCTGCAAATTAGGGAAGATGCACACACACTCTACGGCTTTGTAGATTATGAAGAAAAAAGAGTGTTTCAGGAGTTGATTAGCGTTTCGGGTATTGGGGCAAATACAGCGATGATTATGCTTTCTTCGCTCAATACACAAGAAATAGTAGAAGCCATTGCTCAAGAAAATGTAGGTGTGATACAAAGTGTGAAAGGAATTGGTAAAAAAACAGCCGAACGAGTCATTCTTGAGCTAAAAGATAAAATCAAAAAAACTTATGAAGAGTTGGCTATGACCTTCCCAATACAGACCTCAGAAGATACACAAGCATTCCAAAAAATTAAAACAGAAGCTTTGGAGGCATTGGTAGCATTAGGGATACAAAAAACAATGGCTGAGAAAAATATCAATGCCTTGGTCAAAAAACATGGTAACTCTCTTACATTAGAAGCACTTATCAAGCTCGCTTTAAAAGCCTAAACCTCTAAAAATCACTGCCTATTGAAAAAAGTATTACTTAATTATTGATTAAAAATTAGAAAATTTAAAATTTTAGAATACTTTGCTTAGTCTAAAACACACAATCTCCGTGAGTGCTGCTGCTTGTGTCATCTATTTTATGGCAGGGCAGTTTCAAACCAAAGTAGGCAGCCTAAGCCAATATACGCAAAGGCACAATACCACAAAAATACAACTATCAAAAAATCAAAAAGCACATTTAGATAGCCTTTTTAGGCAAAACTTGGTGGTGCAAAAGCAACAAGCCGAAATACGCCTTGATACGCCTTATGTGCCTACACCTTTTCCCTACTATCGCCCCAAAGACCGCTACACCGATTTCTTCTCTACTGGAACACCCAATCAACCATTGTTTTTTAGAAACCCTGATTTTATTCAAACAGACATTCAGCTCCGCTTTGACAGCATTACTAACCTCTATTCAATCCAAGAAAATTTTGGCAATATGCCCTACCGACCGCCCACGCTGCTACGCGAAAATGAATTTGATGAGGTATTCAGGCGAAGAATGATGAACAACAACTGGAAAGAACTCTCGGGTATGGGCAATAGTGAGAGTGCTACCTCTTCGGGGCTATTTGCAATACCAAAAATACCCGTGCAAAGTAAATTCTTTGATAGAATCTTTGGTGGTGATTTTGTAGAGTTTAAACCCACAGGATTTGTCAATTTAGACTTCTCGGTACAAAGACAAAAAGTTGCCAACCCTAACTTGCCTATCCGACAGCAGCGTATCACTAATTTCTTATTTGACCCTCACGCCAATGTAAACCTTACAGGAAAAGTGGGCGAAAAAATGGAAATCAATGGAGCTTTTGACACCAAGGCAAGTTTTCAATTTGAAAATAACTTTAAACTAGAATACAAAGGTTTTGAAGAAGATATATTGCAAAAAGTAGAATTTGGCAATGTAAGTTTCCCACTCACTACCTCGCTCATTCAAGGCGGGCAAAATCTCTTTGGAGTAGGTACTGAGCTGCGCTTCGGCAAGCTAAGTGTAAAATCGGTATTTTCAAACCAACGCGCCCGCGCCGAACGTATCAACTTGCAAGGTGGTGCCCAAAGACGCACTTTTGAAATTGCCGCAGGCGATTATGAAGATAACCGACATTTCTTTCTGGCGCACTTCTTCCGCAATAATTATGAGCAGTGGATGAGTACATTGCCCTCGCCGCTCTCAGGAGTGCAAATCACACGCCTCGAAGTCTATGTTACTAACCGTGTAACCAATACTACTGACCTCCGCAATGTGTTGGCACTCAAAGATTTAGGCGAAAACAGACCAGAAAGGGTAAATCCTAACCTTACCCTCGACCAAAGCAGCCCCGCAGCCCGCAATGATGCCAACAACCTCTTTGCCCTTACCGCAGGCATACTCAATGCTGACAATGCCTCCGTTGACTTAGAAGCTCTAGGGCTTGACCTACAAAATGGAGAAGATTTTACAGTATTGCGTGCCGCCCGAAGGCTCAATGAAAGAGAATATACCTATAACTCTGCCCTCGGTACACTCTCACTACTTTCGCCACTACGCAATGATGAAGTGCTGGCAGTAGCTTTTGAATATACCTTCAATGGAGCTTCTTTTAGAGTAGGCGAGCTGACAGACGACTATGCCAACCGCAACGCCAATGAGGTCATCAAACTCAAAATGCTCCGCCCCAATGAAGTACGCCTTGACCTCTCTACTTGGGATTTGATGATGAAAAATGTCTATTCCCTCGGTGCTAACCAAGTAAGCCAACAAAATTTCTTGCTCAGGGTCATTTACAGAGATGACCTCACAGGGGTAGATAACCCAAGCCTACAAGAAGGAGCCAGAACCAGGGGCGTGCAGTTACTCCAGCTACTCCAACTAGACAATCTCAACCCACAAAATGACCCGCAAAGAGATGGAAATTTTGATTTTGTAGAAGGAGTTACCATTGATTCACGCAATGGCAGGGTATATTTTCCAATACTTGAACCTTTTGGCTCACACCTAGAGCGACAATTTGACCCACTTACCGAAACAGGACTGATTAATAAATATGTTTTTACAGACCTTTATGAGTCCACCAAGGCCGATGCCCTGCAATCTGCCGATAAAAACAAATTCTTTTTGATAGGAAGCTATGAAGCCTCGGCTTCCTCAGACGTGGTGCTGCCTGGTATCAACATTGCTGAAGGCTCTGTAACCGTTACGGCAGGTAATATCCCACTTGTAGAAGGAGAGCAATACACCGTAGATTATGTTACGGGGCGTGTTACCATCACCGACCAATCTGTGCTCAACTCAGGCAAAGACATTGTGATTGATTATGAAAAAGCTGATTTGTTCAACTTTATTACTAGAAGACTTTTTGGTACAAGGCTAGAATATACGTTTAGTCCTAACTTGATTGTGGGTTCTACCTTCATGAACCTCAGAGAACGCCCTGTCATCACAAGGGTAAACATAGGTGATGACCCCGTAAACAATACCATTGTAGGAGCTGATGTGGCTTACAAATCCAAATCAAGGCTACTTACTCGCGCTGTTGATTTTCTGCCACTAATTCAAACCAAAGAAGAATCTAGTATTGATTTTTATGGAGAATTTGCCCAACTATTTCCTGGAGCTTCGCCACTCAGTGGGCAAGTATCTTATATTGATGATTTTGAAGGCACTAGAACGGCTTTCAATTTTGTGCGTGCCCCACAGACCTTTTGGAGGTTAGGAGCTACACCTCAATTCTTTGCAGGGGCAAACTCTCGAGAACTAGATTATGCTTACCAAAGAGCAAAACTAGCTTGGTACAATATTGATAACCTTTTTTACAGAGAAGGAGGGGGGCAAAGACCTGATAACGTCGAAACGGTCAATCACTACATCCGTTCAGTTTCGCCACAAGAAATTTTCCCAAACCGACAGCGGCAGCAAGTACAGGTCAATGAACTTACTTTTGATATGGCTTACTTCCCCGAAGAGCGAGGCCCTTATAACTACAATCCCAACATCAATGCCCAAGGAAGGCTGTCCAATCCTGCCCAGAACTTTGGAGCTATCACGCGTGCCATTGCTTCTGATATAGACTTTGACAATGCCAACATAGAATACCTCGAGTTCTGGATGCTTGACCCTTTTATTGATGGTGAAAATGGGGTGGTGCAAGATGGCTCGCCCAATGCTACCAACAACACCACGGGAGGCGATTTATACATCAACCTTGGCAATATCTCAGAAGATGTTATCCCAGATGGCAGGCACGCCTTCGAGCACGGATTACCTATTGACGGTAGCACCGAAGCAACCACCGAAAATACTTGGGGGCGTGTTACCAATCAGCAGTACATCAATGATGCTTTTGACAACAGCCAAAACGCACGCCCCAACCAAGATGTAGGGCTTGATGGGCTCAGAAGTGCACAAGAAAGTGATTTTGCAGCTTTTCAAGATTTTATCAATGTAGTCAATGCCAACGTAACTGACCCCGAAGAAAGGCAACGCATTTTGAATGACCCCTCCGCCGATGATTTTCGCTACTATCTAGGTGCAGACTTTGATGCCAACAACAGCCCTATCTTGGAGCGGTATAAAAATTTTAATGGATTAGAAAGTAACTCGCCCGTGGGTACTACCACAGGAGGGGCTACACCCGCCGCCACCAATGAGCCTGACAATGAAGACCTCAACCGCGATAATACGGTCAGCAATGTAGAGGCGTATTACCAGTATCGCCTCAATATCCGACCAGGACAACTGCAAGTAGGGCAAAACTACATCATTGATGAAATCAGGACCAGCGATAACGAAGCAGGAGAAGAGGTCTCCTGGTACTTGTTCCGAATCCCCGTGCGTGAATTTGATGAAAAAATAGGCAACATAGATGGCTTTAAGTCTATCCGTTTCTTACGAATGTTTGTAACCAATTTCCAGCAGCCCGTAGTGTTACGTTTTGCTCAGTACCAGTTGGTAGCCAATCAATGGAGGCGTTTCTTGGGCGACCTCAACGACCGAAGTTTTGGTGTACCCCAAGAACCCTACGACCCAGACTTTAATATTTCTACGGTCAATATTGAAGAAAATGGCGCATTTGTAGAAGGTATCACACCTTATGTGCTGCCCCCAGGCGTGATTCGCGACCGAGATGTTACCAATATCGTGAACCGAGAGCTCAACGAGCAATCTATGCGCTTGAGCGTAACGGGCTTGCGCAACCGTGATGCGAGGGCAGTTTTCAGAAATTATAGCTTAGACCTTCTCAGCTATAAGCGTGTCAGAATGTATATCCATGCCGAGAGTCAAGATGCACAAGATGGAGAAGTAACGGCTTTTTTGCGCTTAGGAACTGATTTTACAGACAACTATTATGAGATAGAAGTACCCCTCACCATGACCCCTCAGGGTACTACCCTCCCCGAGCAGATATGGCCTGCTGAGAACGAAATAGATATGCCTTTTGAGGAACTTATTAATACCAAAGTAGAAAGAGACGAGGCAGGGCAGAATGTAGTAATTCCTTATAGCCGATTTGTAGGGCGTTATCGTGTTACGGTAGTCGGCAGGCCTGACCTGAGTGCCGTATTGGTTTCTATGATAGGAGTGCGCAATCCTGAATTAGAAGATTTTGGCCTAGAAGATGACAAACTGCCCAAGTCTGTTACTATCTGGACCAATGAGCTTAGAATTACTGATTTTGAGCAAACAGCAGGCTGGGCTGCTTTGGCACGTGCCAACTTCCGATTGGCAGATTTTGCTCAGGTTACAGCTTCGGTACGCTATGCTACCTTTGGCTTTGGAGCTATCAATCAACGAATTTCTGAACGACTGCGTGAAAATACGCTCGAGTTTGATATTTCGGCAACGGTTGCATTGGATAAGTTCTTCCCTCAAAAGTTTGGTATCAGACTGCCCCTTTTTGTGAGCTACGAGCGAAGCCGTATCTCGCCGCGCTTCAACCCAACCGACCCCGATGTAGAACTCTCGAGATACCTTCAACGCTTCGAGACCGCACAAGAGCGCAATGATTTTAGACGTATTGTAGAAACCAACTTTACAAGGAGAAGCATCAACTTTACCAATGTACGCAAGGTGCGGGTTAATCCTGAATCAAAAGTAAATTTCTTTGACATAGAAAATCTTACCTTTACTTGGGCGTTTAGCGAGGAGCTAAGAAGCGATATTTTTACAGCCGAGTTTGTCAATACACGTCAGCGTTTTGGTATTGGCTATGCTTACAGTAAAGAACCTACTTATTTTGAGCCTTTTAAAAACGTAGGCTTCCTCAAATCGCCTTATTTGCAGTGGTTCAAAGATTTTAAGCTCAGTTTTATGCCCAATAGCATTGCTGTCAGGGCTGATTTAGACCGCTCTTTTACCAAAACACTTTTTAGAGGTGGAGATTTGACTACCAACGGGGTCGACCCTATCTTTCAAAAACAGTTTACGTTTGCACGTACTTACAACATTAACTGGAACTTGACCGAAAAACTCATCTTGACTTACTCTGCCAATGCCCTGGCAGTCATAGATGAACCCGTGGGCGAACTAGACACCGAAAGCAAGCGCGACTCTGTGCTGACCAACCTGCTCAGTCTGGGAAGAATGAAAAATTTTCAACAACAAATCGGGCTTACTTATCAAGTACCCTTAGACAAATTTCCACTAACAGATTGGATAACTGCCAATGCAGGTTTCAACACCTCCTATACTTGGATAGCAGGTGCAGTAGCTCCCGAACCTGGCACACTAGGGCAGGCCGATACTCTTGGGCATATCATCAACAATACCAGAGACCGCAGTGTGCGTGTAGGCTTTGATATGACTAAACTCTACAAAAAATCTAAATTTTTTGCTAAGTTAGATGCAAAACCAAAGCCTAAGTCCAAAAAAGGGCAAACTCCATCGCCTGCGGCTGCCGATACGGTCAAGAAAAAACTAGGTGATTATAAGTTTATACAAGTGCTGGCGCGTCCCTTTATTATGCTTAGAAATATCAACTTTACCTACACCAAAGGCGAACAGACCATCTTTCCGGGTTTTTTGCCAGTGCCTCAGTACTTTGGTTTAGACGAAGCCTTTGATGCGCCTGGGGTGGGCTTTGCACTACTCGGAAGCCAGAGTGAACAGATTAAGCAAGATGCCATTAATAATAACTGGCTTGCGCCGAGTTCTTTTTTGAACAATCCATTTACCCAAAGCGTAACCGAAAATCTAAAAATTACTGCAGTCGTAGAGCCTGTAAGAGATTTTAAGATTGACCTAGAAGCACAGCAAACCCGTAGGGCAAATTATGCAGAGTTATTTAGGTTTAATGAAGATACAGGGCTACCCGAAACCCAAAACCCTGTTAGAAATGGCAATTACAGCATCTCTACCATCACTTTGTTGACTGCTTTCAAAAAGGACAATGCTTTGAACGAAAATCCAAATTTTACTGAATTTACTAATAATCGCTTTATTATTTTGCAAAGACTCAGGGCTATCAATCCTGCATTTGACCCAAACAACTCCGAAAACGCTGATTATGCCATCAATTCACAAGACATACTCATTCCTGCGTTTTTGGCAGCTTATACGGGCAGAGACGTAACTCAAATTGATTTATCGCCCTTCCCACGCACGCCCTTGCCCAACTGGCGCATTAATTATGCAGGGCTTTCAAAACTGCCTTTGTTGAAAGATATTTTCTCAAGTATCACCCTTACACATGCTTATCAATCTAATTTTGGGGTCAATAACTATACTTCTTCCTTGCAGTATGATGAAAATTTTGTGAACATAGGCACTGACGAGCGTACTTATGTACCTCCATCACTTACCAACGAAGCAGGTGAGTTTCTTTCGGTCTATGTCATTAGTCAAGTCATTATTAGTGAGCGATTTACGCCACTCATAGGTATCAATGTACGTACCAAAAGTAATATTTCGCTACGCTTAGATTACAACAAAGAACGTGATTTGAGTTTGAACCTTTCTAATGCACAATTGGCAGAGATACGCAATGAAAGCATTACCTTCAGTTTGGGTTTCACAAAGGCGAATCTTAAAATTCCTTTTAGAGGCTCAGATGGGAAGTTTATTATCTTAAAAAATGATGTGGATTTTCGCTTGGATATGACCATACGCGATACACGCACCTTGCAGCGACAAATAGAAGAGGGTAGCATCATCACGGCAGGGAACTATAACTTTCAGCTACGCCCTGTGATTGGTTATGTAGTAAATGACCAACTTAATCTACAATTTTACTTTGAAAAAAATATCAACGACCCACGTGTCTCGAGTGCATTCAGAAGAAGTACTACGGCGGGCGGTATTCAGCTAAGGTATAATTTAGCTTTGTAGCTTTTTAGCAATGGTTAATTGCGCATTAACCATTGCTTGCTTGGTAGCTATTTCAAAATATGAAAAAGGAAAATGTAAATAGCAATTTCGGTGATTTCTACTTATAAGTTGTTGATAATAATAAATTAAAAAATCACATTTTATAACCCATAATTTGCACTTTCCTAAATGTACTTTCAGCATCTACAAGTTTTTGAAAGCCTCTGTGTCTAAGATAGAGTGAATGGGAAAGTCTAGCTGCTCATTGGTATTAATCACATCAAAATTGCGCACATCTACGTAGTCGTGGTACTCTTCTGAGGTATTGATAATGATGCCGCCTAGCAAGAAGATGCGCTCACAAGTAAACTCTCTGAGTGCCATGTGAATAAGGTACTTGATTTGTTTATCTATTCTGTGGTAAGTCCAGTCGGTAATTGCCTTCTTGGGATTTTCTGCGCCTATGATTTGCGCTTTGTAAGGCATGAGGCTACGTTCTAAGAGCGTTTGCTGATAGTCGTATTCCATACTGTGAGGCACATAGATTTCTTTCCCTTCTTCTTGTTGTTTGAATCGCTCTAGGGCAAGCATCAATGCCCCACAGCTATTGGTGAAGCGTTTTTGCCCTATTCTGCGCATTCTGCCAAGTTCTCCCTCGTCGGTGATGCCAATATGAGGGCCATAGAGTATAAAAGCATCTCCACCATCAGGGATATGATGTGAGAAAGCTACCATGCCCGTAAAACCAGCATAGGGCAGCCCTCCTAAGCCGCCCATAGAGAACGGGCGGTTGAGAAAGCGTCTGAAATCGGTAGAGACATTGACATCATCAGAGCAAAGTGAAACAGCAAAAAGCATTTTCTTTAATACTGCTTTGTATTCTTGCTCTATCAAGTGTAGGTAAGTTGCCGTAATTTCCTCACCTGTCTTTGCCTGAGGATAGTGATTTCTGACAAGTTGTTCAATGGTATTCATAAATAAAGAGTTTAAGTTTTATTGATAGTTACAGAGTTAAGTCATCTAAGTTTTACTATTTTAAAGATTACTAATACCTAATAAAAAGTCAAAAAATATTGGGGGTTTGGTAGTGAATGTACAGTTTTGATATGTAGGAAAATGTAAAAACAATTACCGATACTTTCATATGTAAATTATTGGTGATCAATTAATTGACTTATTCAACAACTGGCAATTAATTATCAACTATCACTAAGGGGGTAAACAAGAAATACTGTATCCAAATCAGGCTCAAGGTTGTTGCTAATCGGGGGCGGGGTTGCTCTGAGCGACTCCGTCCTTACACAGATACAGACTGGGTATGTTATTTATTGAACACTCCCTAATCTATGCTTATCACATTGATACGGTAGTTTTTGACTACTCCAAGTGGCTGAGGTATATTTTCAAAAAACCAATCTATACGGGTTTGTTGCCTTTTGATGGGGGGCTGCGAAGAGTAAGTTATGATATTATCACTGGTATGCAGGGTTTTTCCTTGTACGTCTAGCCATTCCACTTCTATTTTTAGTTGTTTGATGCTTGATTTGCCCGTGTTTAATACTTCTAAAACAAGCCGATGTCTTGTTTGATTGGGTTGGAAAGTAAGTTTCTCAAAAACACTTTGGCGTTCTCTTAGCTCAATATCAAAATTAGAAGGTTTTTTAAAAGACCAATTTACAGGGATGGTAGGTGATTTATCAAACACAGCATCATTTTCTTCTGCACTGATGCCGTTGAGTGTGAGGCGTACTTCTTTGACCTCAGGAATGTCAGTATCTTTTCGATAGATAGAAAAACCAATAGGTACAACATCTCCATTTCTAAATACAGGCATATAATCTTTTATCACCTCTTGGTTATCTACTGCTACTACTTCGCCTGCTGTGTTGAGGAGTTCCACCTTAAATTTGAGCATATCTACCTCAATCGCTTTGAGCTTTAAATCAGCCTTAAATTCAAAGCTGTATGAATTAGAAGAAGTGTAGGGCTTCATCAATGCACTTTCTACCTCTAATTCTAGATTTTTAGCATATTCATTTGCTACAAATATGGTAGGCGTTTTTCCTGCTAGTGCATCTTGGTTGTTTGATTCTTCCACTACGGGGCTACTGTTTTGGCTGCGCGTAGTATTTTCTTCGATTGTTGGGAGAGGCTCACGGTAATCATTTGAGGGGTTTTGCACCAAGAACACCACTGCTGCCGCAATGACCATTACCATCACGGCAACAGATATGAGTATTGATTGCATTGTTTTTTGTGCTACAGTTTTTTTTTGCCGGGAGTGTGTGGGTTTATTTTGGCGCAAATTGCTAATGAGCTTCAATGCTTCTTGGTGGTCGGGCTTAATCTCGAGGCATTGTTTAGCATAGTTTTCGGCTTGTTGTGCGTCTGTTTTATTGTCAGATTGCTGCCATTTTAGTTCATAAGCGCGGGCAATGCCATACAAGCAGGTGAGGTCAATGGGCTTAAGGGTAAGTGCCTGCTCGAACTCAGGAATAGCATCTTGCCAGTTGCTGTGTTGGAGGTATCCCTGAGCGCGCGTGCGGTGGTTTTCAAATACTTTTTGAACAAACTGCCAATCTGCCTCTGAGACACCTAGGCTAAGGGCAATGTCGTGCAGTTCATTTTCAGACAATGCCCTGTTGCGTTGTTGTTGCTGTAGTTCTAGTATTTTACTAAAATAGGCTTTAAGATTTTCGTTTTGTTTTTCCATAAATGTTTGAGGCTTTGGGTCTTATTGAAAGTTTTAATGTAATGTACGGTTATTTATTCGTGGTTGATTACCATAAAGTTATGAAAAAGCTGATTTTGGTAGTCCAACAGTTAAGTGTGTACGCTAAAATTGTTAATTTTTTTAGAAACG
>CAYZQI010000135.1:0-13265 GCA_964480455.1 uncultured Cytophagaceae bacterium | reverse complement strand
TTGCCAATTTTTAGATGTTGTAAAGAAAGAAGGAGTTATGTGATGATGGTACAACAAGGAAAAAAATATTTTTCGTTTTCAATTCAATTGTTTTTCCTTTTATTTATTTTCTTGATAAGTGTACAGTGGATGGTTTTGTCATTTCGTTTGCTAAACCGCAATACGCTAGAGCATATTATCGTGGCAACTTCCAATCCATTTACAAGCCTTTTCATAGGCTTGTTGCTAACTGCTCTCATTCAGAGCAGCTCTACCACTACCACCATGCTGGTAGCAATGGTTGCCTCAGGTACTACTACCATGGAAAATGCCATCTTTATGGTAATGGGTGCCAACATAGGTACTACCATCACCAGTACATTTGTATCACTCGGACACCTCACTAAGCGCAAAGAATTTCGAAAAGCTATTGCCGTAGCTACAGTGCATGATTTCTTCAATATCTTGACAGCAGCAGTACTGTTGCCGCTTGAGTATTATTTTGGCTTACTTTCTGGTACTGCCCTCTGGTTGGCTTCCTTTTTTACTTTGGGGAGTGTGGATATGCTGCCTCATTATTTTAATCTTTCTAAGTTGATTTTTATTCCTGTGGCTGGTTTCTTTCAGCAAATTGTTTCAGAGTTGAGTTGGTTAGGTTTATTGCTCTCTGTGGTGATGGTATTTGTGAGCATTCGCTACATTGGGAAGCTATTTAAAAGTTGGCTCATTGATGCCTCTCCCAATCCTATTGAGGAAAATGTGTTCAATAGCCCACTGCGTAGCCTGAGTGTAGGTGTTTTTTTTACGGGCATAGTACAATCTAGTTCTTTGGTGTCTTCGTTGGTAGTGCCTATTGTGGCAAGCAATCGTCTATCTATCAAGAAAGCCTTTCCTTTTATCATGGGTGCTAACATAGGTACTACACTGACTGCTTTGCTAGCCGCCATTTCAGAATCAGAAGCAGCCATTAGCATTGCCCTTGCCCATCTTTTATTTAATTTGATTGGTGTATTGATTTTCTTTCCTATTCCCTATTTGCGTAATATTCCGGTGGCTTTTGCACGCTATTTGGGCAAAACTACGCTCAAGAACCGTATATTTGGATTGGCATACATCATCATTGTTTTTTTTGTAGTGCCTTTTATTTTGATATTTTCTTCAAAAGGAAGAGTTTTTATTAAGCACTATGAGTACTATCCTTATCAAAAAATTAAGATTAAAAATAATCTTCAAAAACCCTATACACTCATCTATAAAGTAAGCAATAATGGTTATTTACCTTCTGCACAACCCGCTGAGGTTCGCCAGATTAGGGTAGAGGAATCAGGTGATACACTTTTTCTGAATCAACAAATATTTTTACACTCTACCCGAAAAGATTGTTGGCAAGGCATAGACCAAGGAGGGAGGTACCTCAATTGCCTCACACAAACTGAAAGTCCTTATCAACTCAATAGTGGCATTCGCTCGGATACTGTACATATTTATTTGAAAAGATATATTTATTCTGGCAATAAAAATACTTATAAACTTTACCTCGACTTGAAAAAGAGAATTTTACTCAAACAAGAAATATGGAATGAGGAGGGTAATCTTATTCATCAAGAAGAATTAATTGCTATCTTTGAAGAGTAAAATCTTGCCAATACTCAATAATTATCTATTGACTTATGAACCCTACAGCTTATCAACTTATACTCAACGAATTGCTCATTGTGCGTAGGCAAATGCTTTCCCTAGAAGCAAGCTATCAAGAAACTATCTTCCAAGTGGACCCTACCTTCCGAAAAAGTGCCGCCAATCTGATTCATTACTTGGCATTTCGTAGTTTTGAAGTGCGCTTCATCCAAGACAAACTGCACGACCTAGGGCTTTCTTCGCTCTCGAGTGGTGAAATTCACCTCCTAGACCAAGTCAATAAGGTCATTCAATTGCTCTCACATCTTAGTCAAACCCAAGTCAAGCCTGTGCAATCTATTGTCAAGGCATTTGACTATCACCAAGGTAGGGCACTGCTCGCCAAACACACCAACAAACTCTTTGGCACTTTTGAAGAAGAAGGCCGAATTAGAATTATGGTTACTATCCCTAGCGAAGCAGCCTTGCAACCCGAAATCACTTTGGGCTTGATGCAAAATGGTATGAACGTAGCCCGTATCAATACTGCCCACGATAGCCCAGAAGATTGGCAGAAAATGATACAACACATCAAACAAGCCAGCAATCAAACCAACCGACCTGTCAAAATATTTATGGATTTGGCCGGTCCTAAGCTACGCACCAAAGGTATCAATGCAGCAAGCAAAAAGCAAGGCTTTGCATTAAACAAAGATGACCTGCTCATCATTCATAAAGAAGAAAAACACTGTAAAGCACCTGAATTTAATAAAGAAGGCTTACTCAAAAAGCCTGCTACCATCACCACCACACTGCCCCAACTCATAGATGATGTCTTGGTTGATGAAGTGATTTATTTTGATGATGGAAAATTTGCTGGGCAGGTCATAGAAAAAAAAGCAGATTGGATAAAAATACGCATCAAACACGCTCCTATCAAAAAAAATACACTTAAAAACGACAAAGGTATCAACTTACCACAAACCCAGCTTAATGTGCCTTCCCTTACCGAATATGACCTCTCGCTGCTCCCCTTTATAGTAGCACACGCCGACTTGGTAGGCTACTCTTTTGTGAGAACTGCCCAAGATGTATGGGCACTGCAAAAAGCCCTTGAGCAGCACGCTAAAGGTAATAAAATACCTCATCTACTGCTTAAAATAGAAAAAAAAGAAGCAGTACAGCACCTGCCCGAACTGCTGCTTGCGGGTATGCGCCGTCCTACCTTTGGTGTAATGATTGCAAGGGGAGATTTAGCCGTAGAAATAGGCTTTGAGCGGTTGAGCGAAATTCAGCAAGAAATTCTCTGGCTTTGCGAAGCTGCACATGTGCCTGTAGTCTGGGCCACCCAAGTGCTTGAAAGCCTCGCCAAAGAAGGGCTTGCCAGCCGCTCAGAAATGAGTGATGCCGCCGAAGCCGCACACGCCGAATGTGTCATGCTCAATAAAGGTGAATACATAGAACTTGCACTCCAAACACTCGATAACGTGCTTAGACGAATGAAAAATCATATTTCTAAAAAACGCTATACCCTACGCTCGCTCAGTATTGCACAGCACTTTGTAAATAAGCAAGATTTTTTTAAGTAATCCCAAAATCTTGAGTAGTGCTGCATCAAGCTGCATCAAAAAGACTCAAACAAGGAAGATGATTATGTTGAGCGGGCATTGCCCACAATTTCAAAAAAATAATCTATAAAGTAATTTTGAAAAACGGGAGCAATAAAACTTGAAAAAATACGCTCTGGCCTCTGCTTGTGTGGCAAAAGTTCCTATTCAACTCAAATACTCAATAACTTAAATCTCACATCACTAGCTTGCTCTACAAAAATTTCCAGCACTCTGTTCTTGATTTTGGATAAGCAAAACAATTCTTTGCACTTTTTTTGCACATCAATTCTTACTTTAATGATTTTTATGTAAGTTTCGACTACTGTTGTCTTTTTAAAACAAAATAAAGAATTTTCTATGCTAAAAGTATTATTTATCTGTCTTGGAAATATCTGCCGCTCACCTATGGCAGAAGGGGTATTTGCTCAAATAGCCAAAGAGCGTAAACTTGATATTCAATGCGACTCTGCAGGAACTTCTGCTTATCATATCGGCGAGTTGCCCGATGAGCGCATGCGCGAAACCGCCCAAAAGCACGGTATCATACTCACGCACCGCGCCCGTCAAATTGCAAGAGACGACTTTGATAAATTTGATTACATTGTCGCAATGGACAAGTCAAACTACGAGAACATTCTGTATTATAAAGATAGGGTAAATAAAACTGCCGAACCAACCATCATGCTCATGCGTAATTTTGACCACCAAAAAGATAACCTCGAAGTACCTGACCCTTACTATGGTGGTGAATCAGATTTTGAGAACGTTTATCAAATATTGAAAAGGTGCAATGAAAGTTTTGTGCAGTTTCTGGAAGAAGAACATGCAGAGAAGTGAGCGATGGGTAAAGGATTACTTGGTCATTAGACGGTAATCACCTAACCTTACTACAATTAGCTATCAAAAAAATTTCCTCTCCTTTTTTTTAAATTTACTGATTATGTTGAAAATTTGTGGCTCATGCTACACAGGCCACAAATCTTGCCTTAATTTAGAAAGTGCTTATTTGTTGGGCTGAGGCGTAGTGCGCAAGTAAGGTTTGATTTCAGTATGTCCTTTGGGAAATTTAGCAGGAATCTCCTCATTGGAGATAGCAGGGGCAATAACTACATCATCGCCATCTTTCCAATTGGCAGGTGTCGCCACGCTGTAGTTGGCAGTAAGTTGTAAAGAATCTATCACACGGATAATTTCATCAAAATTTCGCCCTGTTGAGGCTGGGTAAGTAAGCATTAGTTTGATGGTTTTATCAGGTGCTATGATAAATACTGAACGAACCGTGAGGTTGGCAGTGGCGTTAGGGTGTAGCATGTCATAAAGTGAAGCAATGCTTTTGTCTTCGTCAGCTATGATAGGATAATCTAGCACTGTATTTTGGGTTTCGTTGATGTCTTTCACCCACTCGTGGTGCGAGCCTAGTGGATCCACACTGAGGGCAATGGTTTTTACATTGCGTGCCTCAAATTGTGTGCGGTATTTTGAGACTGTACCGAGTTCTGTAGTACATACAGGGGTAAAGTCAGCTGGATGCGAAAAAAACACACACCAGCTATCACCTATCCATTCGTGAAAATCAATCTCACCTGTGGTAGTTTGAGCCGTAAAGTTGGGTGCAAGGTCGCCTAGTCTTAATGCCATGGTTTTTGTGTTTAGTGGATATTAAGTTAAAATCTACAAAATCTATATACTAAACAGAAAAATACTATAAAGAGTTTAAGGACTAACCGATAAAATAACAAGAGTACTTATTGATTTGATGGATTTATCTCTGCTTACTAATGGGTAAATTCATCAAATTTTACTTTGTAAAGACTTATTTAGGAAAATGTATCGTTACCCACACCAATTTTTGAAAAGCACTTACAAAAAACCTGTGAAGTAAAGACCTTACACTTTTTTAAAAAGTGTAAGGTCTATTATAGTCTTACATATTTTTTTGCAAATCTTCCCGTGGAGAACTATAGATGTATTTGTTTAGGTTGGTGACTATTGATTCACCCAATTTTGTTTTTTTCGACCACAAGCACACAAGTAACACAAGTTTTTTAGCTACCCTTGTGTAGCTTGTGTCCTTATGGTAAATAAATACCTACAAATAATAATTTTGGCTATTTTAACCTATAAGTTGCTAATAATGAATAATTAAAAAATCACATTTCACAACTCATAATTTACACTTTCCTTACCTCACATTTCTGTAAAACTCTTGTAGCTTAGGTTTAAGTTGTCCTAGCAAAGGCCTGCACATCTCTGTAAATAAAAACTGCCTATCAGGTACAGTTTGCTCACGTTCATTGCAAAGTGCTTGTTGAGCGGCATTGAGTGCGCGTTTATCGCCTTGGTAAGTTGCCCAAGTAGATGTCCAGATATATTCTGAGGGGATGCGTTCGTTGAGCAATACCCTTTGATTGTCTTCATCTAAGATTTTGATTTCGAGGACTGCATTAGAGCGCACACTTTTTTCATAAGTGCGCAGCTCGGCAGTAACTACTTGCTTATCAATTATTTTCTGGTCTTGGCTGCTTATGCTGATGGTATCACTTACAGTTTCTATGCGTTCACGGTTGGTAGTTTCTCCTACGGTGAAGTCATAAAATTGAAATCTCAAGACTTGGTTAGGGCGCATAGGCATTGCGAGGGCATCATAGTAAAAATCTAGTTGATTATTTTTGCGTAAGGTGAGTAGGTAGGTATTTATTTGATTTCTGAAGAACTCATCGGAGGGGGCATAGTAGCCCTGTACGGGAAGTTGCTCAACTAATACCTTCATGATGCCCATAAGCCTGCCAAGTTCCATTTTTTGGAGTGCATCAGGACACATCTCAGGGGCATATTCTTGGGTTTTTTGGAAGTGATTGACAATCTCTCGGCTCAAATCGCGCCTATTGAGGGCGAGTTTCTCACTTCCAAGTTGGCAGTGGATTTGTGCGGCGCGGCGCATTGCTTCACGCATTTCTATTTGATAGTTTCTAGGTGAATTGATTACGGAGCTAGCTGCAGGGCAGCGCCTGATGCGTTCATCATATTGATTGACCGTCTGATAAAGAGAAATGAGTTCGTCCCATTTTGAGATGAGCATACTAGAAGCACTCACTGCATTGGAGGCACTTTGTATTTGTGCCTCGAGTTGCTGCAAGGCCAAAGGGTAGCTTTCTTTGAGAACTTCCGCCGCTTGCGAGTCATCGGGGCGTGTGCAGAGTTTATCAATAGACATTGTCGTAGCCCTCATGTAGTTACCTCTTTCCATTTGTTTTTGGCTACTTGTGCAGGCAGTCATAAAACCTGACAGGAAAAGGGTGGGCAGCAGGGCGATGTAAAGAAATTTCAGCGTAATAGTTTTCATTTTTTTGGATAGCTATTTATTTAGAAGATGAGAAATCAGTTGTATAGACATTCTTATTGGTTTATTTTTTTTGGATATTGAAAGAGTTGGTGGGTCTGTTGTAAATCAATTCTATGTAAGGTAAGTTATTGGCACTCAATCCATACCCTTCAAAATGGGTTGCTTGTGGCATTATTTTAATGCTAGTACCTTGTTGCGGAATAACGACCATACAGCTACTTTCGCTGAGGTCGCTCCCAAGTTTTTCCATGAAGTAATCCTTGATAGTAGCTATATCGACTACTTTTGTGGTGATTTCTTGCATTTCGCCATTATAAAATTTGAAGTCGTTGAGTCCGCCGCCACAGCCCATGCCCCCACAGCCATATTCAAAAATACCCAAGAGTGCATTGCCCTTATCATCGCGCCAAAGTGCAAAGTCATAGACAGGAGAACCCATTGCCTCGGGCGAGGCAATGACTTGCAAATAGCCATTGACGAGGTCTTTTTTCTTGATGATGAGCGACATGCCGTCTAGGTAAAATTCATCTTTGAGTTTTTTTTCAAGTGTAGGTTTGAGCATAAGGTAATATTCTTCTACGCTCTTTTTTTGTGCAAACAAGCAATTACTTAAAAAGATTAAAGTACTAAGTAGCAGGTATTTTTTCATATATTTTTTAGTTGATACATAAATTTAGTGATGTATTCGTAATTGTTTTAGATTGGTTTCTGTTTGGAAACAAAAAAAACTACTCTTTCACAATTGGTAAAAAAAACTTTACGAATAGAAAAAAACTTTTTTTAGAAATTAGGTAAGATGTTATTTTCTGAGGAGATGCTGTTTTATGATATTAGATGATTGACTACTGATTTTATGAAGTTTTGCTGTTTTTTCGGATTTCGTCGAGTCTGTCCAGTAGTTCAGTTTCTTCTTCGTCATATTCATCTTCGCCAATCTCGTTAGCGTCTAACTGATTTTGGAGGGCAATCAGTTGTGCTTTTATCTTTTCAGGATTATCTAGTTCAGCTTCGGCTTGGTCGCGGATTACGCCAGCAATGTATGTGAGTGTTTTTAGGAAAAACATATTGAAAAGGTATTGATAGAGAAAAGCCAAAAAAAAGTAATATTTTTGAGAAAGTAGCATAGCGGCAGCAAAAATTAGGAATTTGGTCTTTTTTGGGGAGATTTTGCCAAATTCCTAAGACTGCGAACGCTTGTGTGTTATTGCTTGCTTACATCAAAAGGCGTTGTTTTCTTCGCTCAAACTCTTCAAAAGTAATGACTCCTTTTCTGAACAATTCATCTAATTTGGCAATTTCATCTGCTACATTGATATTTTGATTTAGTGGCGCATTGATACCAAAAGGGGAATCAGTACGGAGGTACAAATGTGGATTGTATTTTCTATCAAAAGATTCTTGACTCATAGTAAGTAGCTGAATGAACTCAACAATAGAGATAATCCGTGTGAAAAAGATGCCTATGAGGGTCATTGTGCCTAGAATATAAGCAACACCATTGCCATTTTTTCCGAGGTAAAATTGATGTATGCCAAGAGGGCCTAAAAAGAAAGCCAACAAAGCAGCTATGGTTTTATTTTTTTCAGGTTTGTTAGTCATATAGTTTTTATTTTTTAAGTTCTGAAAGTAAAACGCAAATTTTATGCAGGGGTTTAGTGATTTATTAAAAATAATGAATAATCGTTGAGCTTTTTTAGGTCAGGTAGGGCGCATCTTTGTTGCCAACCTCAATGAAGGAGTTGCACTTTCGCAACATTATACGTAAAATTAATAATTTCTTTCTAAAATTTGTTAAAAAAAAGCAAAATAAGCACTTTCCTCGAGTTAAAAAGATGTTTTTAGACAAAAAATCTTTTATTTAGGTAAAATTTTAAAACTTATCATTTACCAATAACAACTACAACGTATGATGCTAAAATTATCTAAAATCCTGACTTGCTGGCTCATCACTTGGGCAATAGCACTAGGTATGCAGCTACCCCTACACGCTCAAAAACTAGACATGGGCAAGTTTTCGGGTATGAAGCCACGCGCCATTGGTCCTGCAGGTATGAGTGGGCGCATCACCGCCCTCGATGCCGTGCAGAGCAATCCACAAATCATGTATGCAGGCTCGGCCTCGGGAGGGCTTTGGAAATCTGTAAATGAAGGCATTAGCTGGAAACCCATCTTTGACAAGGAGAAAGTGTCTTCTATCGGGGCAATTACAATTTATCAGCCCAATCCCGACATCATCTGGGTAGGCACAGGCGAAGGCAACCCACGCAATAGTTGCACAATGGGCTATGGTATCTATAAAAGCCTTGATGCAGGGCGTACCTGGCAAGCCATGGGGCTAGAAAATACCTATGCTATTCACCGCATCATCATTCACCCCAATAACCCTGAGGTGGTGTATGTGGCAGCCATTGGTTCTCCTTGGGGCGAGCATACCGAAAGAGGCGTATTCAAAACCACTGATGGAGGCAGAAACTGGACTAAAATCTTGTATGTAAATCCACGCACAGGGGCAGCCGATATGGTAATAGACCCGCAAAACCCCGATAAAATCTATGTAGCTATGTGGGAACACTTCCGAGAGCCTTGGTTTTTTACCTCTGGTGGAAAAGGCTCTGGGCTGTATGTAACCCTAGATGGTGGCAAAACCTGGCAACAACGCACCTCAAAAGACGGACTGCCTGAGGGAGATTTAGGAAGAATAGGCATAGCCGTAGCTCCTAGCAATCCTAATAAAGTTTATGCCATTGTAGAAGCAAAAGAAAACGCCATCTATACCTCCGAAGATGGTGGATTCCGTTGGAAAAAAGTAACCGATAAGGGACAGTTTGGCAATCGCCCTTTTTATTATTCTGAAATTTATGTTTCACCCAAAAATGAAAATACGCTCTACAGCCTTTGGACCTATGTATCGGAAAGTGAAGACGGAGGACGCACATGGAAAATCATAGCAGATTATGGCAATGGCGTACACCCCGACCACCACGCGTGGTGGATGAGCGAAAGCAATCCTGATTTTATGCTCAATGGCAATGACGGTGGTATGAACATCACCCGAGATGGCGGTAAAAATTGGCAATTTGTAGAGAGTATTCCCGTAGGGCAGTTTTACCATATTAATATAGACACACAGCAACCTTACAATATCTATGGCGGTATGCAAGACAATGGCACTTGGTTTGGTCCAGCTTATGCTTGGAGTACACACGGGCTTAGAAATGATGTCTATGAAGAAATCTTATTTGGTGATGGCTTTGATGCAATGCCTGATGCCAGCGACCCTAGCTACGCTTATGCAATGTCGCAGCAAGGAAATTTGGCACGAATTAATCTCACCACAGGAAAATCAAAACCTATTCAACCTGCACATTCTGAGGGTGTTACACTCAGGTTTAACTGGAACTCAGCCCTCGCACAAGACCCCCACAACTCCAAAGCAATTTACTACGGTAGCCAATTTGTACATTACAGCAAGGACAATGGCAATACATGGGAAATCATCTCGCCCGACCTCACCAGCAATGACACCGCAAAGCACAAACAAGGCGAGAGTGGAGGACTAACGTATGATGCCACAGGTGCAGAGAACTTCACAACCATTCTTGCCATTGCGCCTAGCCCAAAAGATGAAAAAGTAATCTGGGTGGGCACTGACGATGGCTACCTTCACATTACTCAAGATGGAGGTAAGACTTGGACAAATGTCTATAAAAACTTAAAAGGTGTACCCTCAGGTACCTGGATTCCACAAATACACGCTTCTAGCCATAAAGCTGGGGAGGCATTTGTAGTGCTAGAAGACCACCGCCGCAACAATTGGGCTCCCTATCTCTACCATACTCAAGATTTTGGCAAAACTTGGAAAAGACTCGTTGATGAGAGCAAAGTATGGGGATATGTACTCTCTGTGGTGCAAGACCCTGTAGCACCTAATTTGCTGTTTGCAGGCACAGAGTTTGGCTTGTACTTTAGCATAGATTATGGCTCTACTTGGACACAATGGACGCACGAATACCCTTCTGTATCTACTATGGATATGGTTATTCACCCCAAAGAACATGACCTTGTGATGGGTACTTTTGGAAGGGCGGTCTATGTACTTGATGATATACGCCCTCTGAGGGCATTGGCACAAAAGGGAGCTACATTGCTTGATAAACCCGTAGTAGCTTTTGAAACACCTGAGGCTGTATTGGCTAATTTTAGGCGTGGGGGAGGAGCTAGATTTGCTGCTCAAGGTATATTTACAGGTGAGAATCGCCCTTACGGTGCTATGTTGAGCTTTGCAGTAAAAGAAGTGAAATTCAAAGAAAAGAAAAAAGCTGGCGAAAGCACAGAAACAGCCAATACCTCTCCTGCCAAAACAGGTATGCAAGAAATCAAAGAGGAAAAACCTACTCCCAAAGATACTATGAAGGTAAAAGTAGAAATCCTCAATGCACAATATGAAGTAATCCGTACTCTCCAAGTTACCCCCAAGCCTGGCATCAATCGCTTTCAATGGCGGTTAGACCGCAAGGGGATGCGCGGAATAAAATCCCCAGAGCCAAAACAAGCTGATGCTCCCGAGCCTGGCGGTCCTGCTGTATTGCCTGGTATGTATTGGGTGAGATATACTTATGGTGATGACAAAGACTCTACTCAAGTAAAGGTAGTAGCAGACCCTCGTGAGGAAATCTCGCAGACAGAGCGACAAGCCAAAAATAAACTCATAGACCAACTCATGAGCGATATGGAGTCTGCTCGTACTGCTGTTTTAAGATTAAAAGAAGCCCAAAAAGTGAATGGGCTTATCTCTTCCAATCTTGATGCCAAAGATGATAATTTGAAAGCCCTTCGCAAACAAAGCGGCGAGGTCAAAAAGCGTATTGATGCTTTGTTGGAAGAAGCCATTGGTAAGCAAGAAGTAAAAGGGATTCAGCGCAATCCTGAGCAAATTAGTTCAAAAGTAGGTGGTGCATTTTACTTTGCGCAATCTACCTGGGAAGAACCCAATGCTACACAAATGATTCGAGCCAAACAAGCCCAAGAAGCATTGGACGCTTTCTTGAAAAATGTAAATACTTTCTTTGCAGAAGATTGGAAAAACTACCAAAAAGCCGTAGAAGAAGCCAAGTTTACACTCTTCAAAGAGTACAAACCCATAGAACGTAAATAGATTTTTCTTGTAAAATCTTGTAATTAATCATCAACATTTAGCCCATAGCCACAAAACTATGGGCTAAAAAAATACTTTACCATGCAAATACTCCCAGAAACCCTTTCTGATATACTGGCACAGCTTAATCTGCAATCCCTTGCTTCATTAGAAAGCTATGCACAAAACTTACTCGCAGCGCAAAACCAAACAGTGCAAGAGGATAGCCTTGCTTATGAAGCAGACACCGCAGCAACCGAAGAAGAAGAAGCAATCCAACCGATTTACTATGATGCAAAACAAGAAAATCACAATGCAGATGACCTCAGGGCAATCATAGCACAATTTCCTAAAAAGCGAAAATGGGTCTTTGCAGACCTGCTCAATGAGTACATCTTTCCTAAGGAGCATTTTGTCAAAATTGAGATTATCAACTTTAAAATTTATGTTATGCCCGACCCAACTACTTTACATCAAGAGTTACTCACACTTTTGTCAGCATACATTACTTTGTTTGTCTCAAAAGGCAAACTAGGCAAAACTTTGGTTGCTCCTGTGTCTGTGAAGTTAGATGAAGGCAATGTGGTAAAGTCTGATTTGCTTTATCTTTCCATTTCACGCCTTCAAGACAACCCCGAAGCGGTGCAGGCGCAGTCTATCAATATCGCCCCCGATTTGGTAGTGGAGGTGCTCTCACCTGCCAATTACAAGAAAAGGAGGGAAGCCAAAAAACTACGCTATGCCCAATGTGGCGTGCTTGAATATTGGGAAGTAAAACCTAAGAAAAAAACCATCACGGTGGAAGTACTCCAGCAAGGAGAATATGTACTTTTTTCAGAAGCTAAAAAAACAGGCACAATTCATTCAAAAGTATTAGAAGGATTCAGCCTTGAGCTTGAGCAACTTTTTGGAGAAGTGGAGAGTTGATTTTGCTTTTAACCTCATGAAGTGCCTTGTCTTTTACAAGAGATACAACACAACTCATATAGCTATAAATTTCAGACTACTTTTTGTCATCTTTAGGTAGTAATTTTTTTAGACGAATGTCTAAGATGTATTGTACTTTTACGCCTTGCCAATTTCGAAGTTCATTGATAACAAACAATCGTTTGCATTAGCAGTGACTTTATGTAAACTTAGGGTCATAACCTCAAATATACGAAGCAAATGCCAAAATTCACCCTTTCCGAACTGAAAGAAAAATCAGATGGGGAAATGATTAGCTATTTTCTGGAAGAAAACGATAAACAAGTACTCTCGATTTTGTATCAAAGGCACGGACAATGGATCTTTCATAAGTCGTTGGCAATGCTCAAAGATGAAGATGCAGCCAAAGACCTAACACACGATATTTTCTTGAAAGCCTTTTTGAAATTATCTACACTCAAGGAAAAAGAAAAGTTTAGGGGCTGGATAAGCACCATTACTTATAATATGTGTATCAATTATCTCAACCTAAAGAAAGAATTTAAAGTTGAATCTGTAGAAGATACGCAGCAACAGCTTTCAGGGCAAGAAGATGAAGAAGACAAAGAAGAGAAAATACTTTTAGAGATGAACCTTGAACATTTACAAATACTTC
>CAYZQI010000134.1:0-13278 GCA_964480455.1 uncultured Cytophagaceae bacterium | reverse complement strand
TTATGTTCTAAACAGTATTTAGCTCATCTTATCGCACACAACCACAAAAATTGTCAAAGAATCACCTTTATTTCTTTTTTTTGCTAAAGTATAATTTCTCTCAGATAAGATGAATCGTATTGTCGTCGCTTCCAAAAATCCTACTAAGCTACAAGCCACCAAAGCAGGCTTTGAAGCTGTTTTCCCTACACAATCATTTTCTTTTGAAGGCATTGAAGTAAGTTCAGGCGTAAGCCACCAGCCCATGAGTGATGAAGAAACTTATCAAGGGGCTTTGCAACGGGCGCAAGCTGCCCAAACCAGCGCACTTGAAGCCGATTTTTGGGTAGGTATGGAAGGTGGGGTGATGCCCAGGTATGGTAGTTTAGAAGCATTTGCTTGGATAGTGATTTTATCTAGCAAGGGCAAAGGCTTTGCTCGTACTGCCTCTTTTATCTTGCCACCTCCCATCGCCGATTTGGTATATCAAGGCATAGAACTTGGCTTGGCAGACGACCAGTTTTTTGGACGTAGCGACTCTAAAAAGAAAAACGGGGCAGTAGGCATACTAACCCAAGACTTAATCACGCGAAGTCAATACTATAGCCATGCTGTTATCTTGGCACTTGTGCCTTTTATGAATGAGGGGATTTATTTTGAATAAACTCTTTGCTTATATTTTACACATTGTAATTTTTAGTATGGAGCATTACTCCATCATGTTCATTTTCAAAGAGCTACAATTCCCCCTCCACAAAATACATATCCACCTCACCTTTGTTTTTAGCACTAACTTTCCCTCTGTAGGTGCATTTAAACTTGTGTTTTACTAGCTCGTAGGTGCTGCCAGAGATATTTACCCTACCCACTTCCCCACTTGATTCCATACGTGCCGCCATATTTACGGTATCGCCCCAGACATCATAGGCGAATTTTTTTTTGCCAATCACACCTGCAATGAGTGGCCCTGTATGCACGCCCAGCCGCAGTTCCCAAGCATACTCGCCGTGCACTTCTTTGGCAGATTTCCAAGCTTTCATAAATGCTTGCATTTCTTGGGCGGCAGTTACTACCCGTTCGGCATTATCTTCGTCTGCTAGTGGGATACCTCCTGCACACATATAAGCATCACCAATGGTTTTTATTTTCTCTAGCCTGTGTTTTTCCACAATTTCATCAAAAGCCATAAAGCATCGGTTTAGCTCACGTAAAAGCATATCGGGAGGGAGCGTCTCGGTGATTTGTGTAAAGCCCTTGAAATCAGTAAACATGACTGTTACGCGGTCGTAGTGCTTGGGTTCTGCCTTACCATTGAGGGTTAGCTCTTCGGCGATTTCTTTGGGCAAGATATTATGGAGCAGGTTTTCTATTTCCTTTTTTTGTTGATTGACCTCGGCGGTGCGTTCTTCTACCTTTCGCTCTAGATTGGCATTTGCTTCCTTGAGGCTCTTGATAAGATTCTGGTTTTCGCGGCGGAGATAAAAAGATTCCAAAGCCTTGTCGATGGTGATTTTGAGTTCGTCTTTGTCCCAAGGTTTGGTGATGTATCGGTAGATTTGCCCCTTGTTGATGGCTTGTATGATTGCTTCTACATCACTGAATCCTGTCAGAATCATTCGGATAGGCTCAGGGTATTCGGGTATGAGCTGCTCCAAAAATTCAACCCCTGTGGTATTGGGCATACGCTGGTCAGTGATGATGATTTTGATGTCTTGTTCTTGAAGAATTCGCATACCTTCCTCGGCAGTGAGGGCAGTATGAATTTTATAATATCTTCTAAAATTAGATTTGAACACAGTCAGGTTGTCAGGTTCATCATCTACGTATAAAATGTGTTCTTTTTCTTCGCGCATGCCTTATTTTGTTTGAATGAAACAGCTAAGTCTTTTTATTATTTTATCAGATGCTGTGGCTTTTTCAACTGTACGTGGGTAAAAGCAAAGAATGATAAAACTTCAAAAAAATATTTTGTGCTAGATAATGGTTATCATTCGTTTTTCTGCCACAGAGTGCATCTTCCAATAAACAATGGGGATATTCATGATTACTTCTATGGGGATATGGTATATTTTTGTATCTTCCAGAAAAAATATTTCAAAGCGTTTGTTGCTTTGTTGTGGAAGTAAATCTTCAGCACCGAAGAAATCACCTTGTTTAAGGTTTTCTATCACTGCTCCTTCGGCTGTGAGCAAGGCGCATCTTCCTTCTACTACTAAGTTGAAGCCTGTGTTGACATCTATGGTGAGGTTTTCGCCTTTGTAATAGCTTTGGTGAGCTACTTGCTGGGCTAGTTTCATATAGACAGGCAGGGAGATATTCTCAGAAAAAATCCAGGTACTGCTCAATCTTACCACAATTTTTTCTAAGTGGTTAAAATCTTCTACAAGTTGGTGTTTTTCAACGAAATAGAGATACATCTGCACTGGAATCTTGAGGGCAGTAGCATAGCTTGCAGCTTGGCAGGTAGCTTTTGCGTTGAGGTCTTGTCGGTCTATGAAATAACCCACGAGCGAGCCTGCGGAGAGGTTGTTTTCTATACCAGAGTCGGGATAGACGAGCTCTACTGAGCCTGCCAGAATGAGATATACGTAATCATATTGAGCTCCTTTTTTGAAGAGGGTTTCTCCTGCTGTGAGCGAGATAGTGGGGCAGTTGAGCAAAGACTGTATTTCGTATTCGGGTACATTAGGGAAGTAGAATTTGAGGTATTCGCGGGCAGAGGTTCTTAAGAAATCTTGGTGTGTTTCTACCAGTGAGTCCACCCCAGCAAAAGGTGCAAAAGAGCCTATTTGTCTTTCTATGTCGCTCAATGGTCTTGCAATATGTGCCAATAATATTTTTATTGAGCCATCTTCTTTAAAGTCCTCTGCATCTCCGTGAATTAGCCCTCCGCCCACATCTATTTTTTTCAAATCTGCGGGATAGAGATAATCATTTTTGACTTTTTGGAGCAGATGTTCGTAGTTCTGCTCCGCTGTATTTTTATAAATATTTTGCGAAAGTACTCTAAAAGAAGCTATGTCCGCCAAGTGTCCATACGTTAGGTAGCGATTTCCCCAGAAAGTTCTAAAATAAAATATATTAGTTTCAACGGGGTGTGGCGAGATAAGCGGTTTTACTTCTAGCCCCTCGATGTTGTTCCATTGGTTTAGCTTCAGGTCTTCTACTTCAAAAAAACGCTCAAAATTACTTTCCTCCAAGCCCATCAGTGCGCAAAGTTTTTTAGCTACTGAGGCCCTCACAGGTGGGCTTGCAAAGTATTTGATGCGGTGGTCAGAGCGTACAAAAGAAATCAGCCCAGCAAAGTGGTCGTCGTGAGCGTGAGTATTAAAAATACCTGCTACCTCATTGATGCTCACGCCGAGTGCGTTCAAGCTAGTGAGCAAATCAGGCCCTGCGTCCACAAGGTAGATTTTTCCTTGAAACATCACAATGCTTGCCATACAAGGGCGATTTACGTCCCAAGCATCTCCTTCTCCTGTATGTACTATGGAAAAGTACTCTCTTTTGAGGTTATGAAAGCCCAAATGATAAGGTGGCTCGTAATATTCTTTAGACTTTAGGTTGAGGTCTATGGTTACAGATTCATCTTCAAAGCTAATCTCAAAAATGTTTATATCTTTTCTCTTAATCCAAGCACCCGCTTTGATTTCTACGGGTTCTTCGGTTATGATGAGTTTATCTATCAATGTATCTGAGGATTTGAGTTGTCCGAAGGCAAATTTCAGTTTGACGTGCATGAGTTCATCGGTCAGTGCTTCGGCAATGCCTGTACTGAGGAGTTCTTCTTTACTAATCAGTCCATAATTGCCCCTATAAAAATATTCTAACTGCGCTTTGATTTGCGTTTCACTTCCTATGATGAGAGGTCTCTGCCCGTTATTATTGGGGTGGTTAGGGATTAGCATACCTTGAGAGTAGAGCATCTGTAAAAGGGGAAACTCTGCAAGGTTAGAAAGGGCACCGTTTTGGAGGGCTATATCAGAAAGTAAAATGACATTGGGACCTGTTTCAAACTTAACGCCTTTCTGCTCGATGGCATCTACCAAGCCTCTCTTTTTGAGATGCTTGACGGTATCGGCAGGGCAACCACACAAAATGCGTAGGTTAAGCTGGGGGATACTCACCCAGAAGATGCCACTACTTACTTTGATAATATCTATTTTACTTTGTACCACGTGCAATAGAGTGATTTGTTTGTTGATGATTGTGAGTTCATTTATGTTTTGTTTTGTCAAAACTATGCCAAACAATTTTAGAGGCGAACTTGATTAGCTATTTTTGATATCTAACAAGGCTTTCTGAAACGCCTCATTGGGTTTTATACCTTCTTGATTGAGCGATAGTTCAGGCTTGATGCCCTTTACAAAAAACATTTCTACCTCTCCTTTTCCTTTGGCATTGATTTTTCCGCGTGGCTCGCACACAAATAAATCTTTGATATAATGGTAAGTATCTCCTGACACATTGATTTCGTTTACCACGCCTGTGGTTTCCATACGTGCAGCCGTATTGACAGTATCTCCCCAAATATCATACACAAATTTACTTTTTCCAATAACACCCGCAATGAGTGGTCCTGTATTGATGCCAAGGCGTAGCTCCCAGGGGGGGATATTGGCATCTCTTTCTTTGCTTTGGTTGTAGTCTTTCATAAAATGTTGCATTTCTATGGCGGCTAAGGTAAGGTCTATGGGGTTGGTTTTATTGGGTTTGGGTATGCCCCCAGCACACATGTAGGCATCACCCATGGTTTTTATTTTCTCTATGTTGTATTTCTGAATGATACCATCATAAGCCGTAAAATAGAACTCTAATGCTGTAACTACCTCGGCAGGCGACAATACTTGTGAGGACTCAGTAAAGCCTTTAATATCTGCAAAAAGTACTGATACTAGCTCATATTGCCTTACATCGGCGCGCCCTTTGGCTTTTAGTTCTTCGGCAACATCAGAGGGGAGTATATTGAGCAGGAGTTTTTCAGAAGTTTCTTTTTCCTTTGCGATGAGGTCGCGTTGTTTTTCTAGCTCACGGCTTTGCTCATTCATTTTTTCTTCAAAGTAATTTTGACGGCGCGAGCGTTTGATGAGCACATTCAAGATTCCTTTTACGATTTCGATTCTGTTGGACATGAGGCTATAAAACACATCTTGGCTCAACTCAAGTAAGCGTGTCTGCACAATGGCAGAAACCGAAGCCGCCCTTGATTTGGCATCTGATTCTATGATAGAATACTCGCCAAACACCTGCCCCTGCCTCAATACAGCGAAGACATAATTGCCATCATGCACTCTGACTGCCCCTTCTACTATGATATACATGTCTTTGCCTACATCTCCTTTTTTGAAAAGCACCTGCTCGGGTTTGAGTGTGCGTTCATTGGTAGCATCAGCTATTTCTGCTAATACAGAGGGTTCTGTATCAGCAAAAATACTAACTTTCTTCAGTATTTCTACACGTTCATGTGTATTGATGGTATTTTTATAATTATTACTCATTCAATTGAAAATTTAAGCTTAGTAAATTGAGTATTGGTGTAATAATACGAAATAAATTTTTCTTTTTACAAAAAAAGAGTTTTTCTTCAAGATTTTGTTATTCTAGCTGGCTTTTTAAAATTTTGGACATATTTTGAACCATAAAGTATAACTCATAAAAGACCCATGTTTCATCAAGAAGACCCTCTACTGTTTGAACTCTGCCAGCAGCCCTCAGTAGCCAGCCATTATGTGGCAGACCTGAGAAATGTAGAAGTACAGAAAGATAGCCTCCGATTCAGAAAAAATCTCGAGCGGCTTGGCGAATTACTCGCCTATGAGCTTTCAAAAAGATTAAATTATCAAGCTACCACGGTAATCACCCCCTTGGGCGAGGCAGCTACTTTTAATTTGTCCGACTCCTTGGTGCTAGCTGTCATTCTTAGGGCAGGCTTGCCTGTTTATCAAGGTTTTTTGAATGTGTTTGATAAGGCAGAGAGTGCTTTTGTGGGTGCTTACCGCAGCCCCCAAGAGTCAGATAATTCTTTTGACATTATACAAGGCTATACCGCTACCCCCGATTTGAACCATAAGGTACTTATTTTGATTGACCCTATGCTTGCTACGGGCAGGTCGGTGCAAGCTGTTTATGAATCTCTACTTTTTCACGGCAGACCGAAAGAGGTTCACTTGGTATCTGTGATTGCGAGTCGAGCAGGGATTAACTATGTGCAAAAAGCTCTTCCTCAGGGGCATATCTGGACGTGTGCCATTGATGCAGAGTTGAACCAGAAGTCATACATTGTTCCAGGGCTGGGTGATGCAGGTGATTTGGCTTTTGGGGTGAAAGAGTAGCCAAGATACTTTGGTAGAATATTTTTTGGGGTGAAGGTCCACAGAAAGTGGTTTGCACTATGCTATGCACAAACCACTTGGACTGGATAAAAATATCACTCTAAGGATAGGGTAAGCAGGGGTCTTTCTGATGCCATGCGTTTTTGCTCTTGCTCTTGGGCAGTTTCTTTGGCATTTAGGAAGTGTAAAAATGTACTCTCCAAAATTTCTAGCTGAAAGGCTATCTCTCCTTTTGAGTTAGTTTGCATAATCTCAACTCTATCCCTAAGCTTTCCAGTTTTCTTGAAAGTATAATTCTGAAAACTTGTTTCCCCTCTCAGGGTCATTTCTGCAATCGCTTGATGCAGTCTCGAGGAAGCTATATTTTTGAATTTTTTAAACAACAACATATCTGTACTTACAGAGGTATAATCTACTTGTTGTATAGTTTGTGCATTTGTATAGGGTAGTAGCCCTAGTACTAAAAGGAATGTAAAGATAAATTTGCTCATGATTAAAGCTATTTACAATTAATTATCAAAATTAATAGTTATTTTTGATAATAAAATAAATAATTGACTAATTTTTGAGCGAATTTATTTTTATTTCTAAGAAAGCCTTTGCCGTAGCACTTCATACAGGATTACGCCTGTGGCTACTGAAACATTAAGTGAACTTACTTGCCCTTGCATAGGTATAGCTATGCATTGGTCGGCAAGCTGCAAAAGATGGTTTGAGATACCGTCTTCTTCTGAACCCATGACTAGGGCGAGAGGACAGTTGAGGTTGGTGTCATATAGGTTTTGGGAAGTTTTTTCTGTGCAGGCTACCACAGTCAATCCGCTCTGCTTCAAGTAGAGCAAGCATTGTACCAAATCATCTTCCTTACAGATAGGCAAATGATGAATAGCTCCCGAGGAGGCTTTGGCTGCATCGGCATTGATTTGTGCTGCGCCTTTGCTTGGAATCACTACTGCGTGTACGCCTGCCCCCTCTGCACTTCGGCAGATAGCTCCAAAATTGCGTACATCGGTGATGCGGTCAAGTATGAGTAAGACTGGGTCTTGCCCTTTCTCGAAGATACCAGGCAATACAGTGCTAAGGTTCGCATACGCCACCAACGAAATGAAAGCAATAATACCTTGATGGTTTTTTCGTGTGATACGGTTAAGTTTTTCTATGGGTACTTTTGAAACTTGCACGTCTTGTGCTTTGGCAAGCTGTAAGATTTCTTTAAACTGCTCATTGTGTGCTATTTCTCTTTGTATGAGTATGCGGTCGAGCAGTTTTTCTGATTTGAGGGTTTCTAAGATGGGCTGCGTGCCAAAAACTAAATTATTTGCCTTCATTGTTTTTTGAAGGCAAAATAAAAGATTTTATTTTAAATTAATTAGAATAGCTCCGAAAAGAACTCAAAAATAAGCCTAGGCCACCCACCATCAGCACCAAAATCAAGATAAGTTCAAAGGCAGTCATGCTTCTGAGGTTGAACTGGGTATTGGAGATAACCCCAATGATGAGAATGGCTAACGAGCCAAAAGTTACTACCCAGCCTATAATATTGCGTGCATTAAAGAAAAGCATTCCTACACCTATCATAAAAGGAATTAGTATCATTCCTGAAGTAACACTATAGCCCTGATAGCCATAAATGCGTGAACCTAGATGAAAATTTACATGAATTGAATTAAGTAGAAGATAGGCACCTGCTACTGTCATAATTAGACCTAAAATAAAGCGGGTAGTGCCGCCGTCTGTTCCTCCTGCACCGTTCATTGTTGTTTGTTAGTTTATTTTGAATAGTAAAATAGTAAATAATTATTTCCTAATACGCAAATATCTTGCAATGGATACGATTTAGTAAGATGTGAGTTATAAGTTGTGAAATCTGAGCTTTTAATACATTCATTATCAATAACTTAGGCAATAAAAATGTAAAAGTTATTTTTTACTCTTTACTTATAGGCAATGTTTCAAAAATAAGATAATCTATTGGCTTAACCAAACTGTTAGTTATTAGTTGATTGAAGCTACACTACTCATCTTTTCCTTGGGGTTCGTCCGCTTTAAGATTGGGTAAATACAAAGTAAAAGTAGTACCTTCTCCTTGTTTTGAATGTACTTCTATGCGTCCTTTTATTTTTTTGAGTGCCTCTTTTAAGATATAAAGTCCTAGCCCCGAGCCAGGCTTATTGTCGGTAGCTCTATAAAACATATCAAAAATACGGTGTAAATGCCCTTCTGCAATGCCCTGCCCGTTGTCGGCTACACTAATGACTACTTGACCTTCCTTTTGCGTGATTTCAATTTTGATAAAACATTCTTGCTTCAAGGGGTCGGAATACCTGATGGCATTAGAGATGAGGTTGCTAAAAATAATTCCTAATCTACCTGCATCAGAGTATAGCCTAACCTCAGAGCTTATATCAATGATTTTTTTGATTTGTGTCTCCTGCTCCATAAACCTAAGTTGCTCAAAAGTATCTTGGATAATCTGTCCAAAATCTATTTGCTGCGGCTCGATGGCGAGGCGGCTATTGCGTGAGTAATCTACAATTTCGTGAATAAACCTATCCAATTTCTTGAGGCTTTTTTCTTGTAGCTCAAGGTAGGTCAAGATAACAGCTAAGTTTTTTTCTTCTTTTGAGATAGTGATTAATCCCATAGCAGAGGTAAGCGGTGCTCTAAGGTCGTGAGAGACACTATAGACGAAGTTATCCAATTCTTGGTTGGCTTGTAGTAGTTGTTCATTTTGCTGGGTGAGTTGTTCATTGAGTGTTTGTGCATTTTTGAGCAATACTGCTATGCGTCTGTTGGCTTGCTGGAGCAGGGTAATGTCGGTGAGCGTTACCAGTATTTTATTTTTTCCTTCTATTTTAAGTTTTTTAGCCGCAAAATTTGCCCAAAAGTAATTCCCCTTACATGTTTTATATTGTACTTTTCGGTGAATGATAGACTTTTTTGCAATGGCAGCATTTAGTTCAGAAAATTCTTGGTAGGTGTTGGCATTTACTTCAAACTGAAAACCTGACTGACCAATTAACTCGCTTTTTTCTTTTGCCTCAAAGAGTTCTAAGGTACGCTGATTACAGTTTTCAATCAAATCTTTTTCGTTTACTATCAAGATGGCATCTGTAGACTCATCAAAAATAGTAGCAAGTAGTGCCTGACTGCTCCGCAAGGCTTGAGTTACTTCAATGCGTTGTGTTACATCACGGTTCAATATCAATAGTTTTATTTCGTTTGTGTGAGGGTCAGTGATTACTTTGCCATTGCTTTCAATCCATACATAATGCCCTTCTTTGTGTAAAAAACGATAGGTAATACGAGTAGCTGCACCACTGACGGTTTCGGTTAATTTTGCTTCTATCAAATGTGTATCCTCTGGGTGCACAAACTGCATAGAAGTAACGCCTAGCAATTCTTCTACTTGGTAGCCGAGCATAGGGGTCATGCTGGGAGAGATATACAGATAATTGAGCGAGGTATCGTGCAGTGTGATAAGGTCAGTAATATTATCGGCAAGAAGTCTGTAGAGGTTTTGACTTTCTTTCAGTTGTTGATTGATGGTGATTCTATTGAGCAAATTGGCGAAGGTCTGGGCAAGTAGCCTGAGAATGTGTTTTGAGTCATTGCTTAAGATTACTTGCTCTTGGGTAGAAGAGAAAGTGATGTACCCATAAAGTTGTGCCTGAAAAAACATAGGTACTACAAAGAGCGATTTAATTCTGGCGTTGATAAGTTGCTCTTTTTCGTAGGCTGCCTCGGGGGGGAGTTGCTCAAAGTCATTGATTTCTATGGTTTTATTTTGTTGGATTTGTACTGCCCACCAAGCCCATTGTTGCAGATTGAAAGTTTTATGTGCTCCCAATACGGGAGGTGTATCGGGGGCAATGTATTGAAAACGCACTTGTGCTTGTGTTTTATCTTCACTCAAGCCAAATATCCTAATGCGGTCATAATTTACAAAGTCAGCAATTTTTTTGAGTACTGTACCTACATGTTTTTCTAGCTCATCAACATCAGCGTTAATAAATCCTCCCAATATTTGTATTAACAGTTCTCTAAATTCTGTATGATAGGCTTCTTTCTCGGCTATATTTTTTACCTCTGTGCGGTCTTCAAGGCTTCCTAGAAAGCCCAAGAGTTGGTTGGCTTCATTGAACATAGGTGCATAAATGGTTTTTACCCATTTGGTTGTTCCATTGACGATGATTCTATACTCTTGAGTATGAGCTGCTTTTTCAGAGGCATTTCTGCGCCAAACTTCTCTTGCTTGTTGATAATCTGCGGGGTGTAGGGTATTGAGCCACTGGCTCATAAGGGGCAGGTGTAGGTCAAAATCAAATATTTTTTGCATCATTTTATTGACCCAAATACAATTACCCTCAGTATCAGTAAGGTAAATCCCGATGGGTGCATTTTGAGATAGATTTCTAAACCGCGCCTCACTTTCCTGTAATTGTTGGTTAATTTCGTGGTATGCGTCTATGCTTTGTTTAAGCTCTTCTTCGCTTGCGCGCAGTTCCTCACTAATTCTTTGTTCTTCCTGAAGGCGTTCTTTGATTGATTTTTCTACAATTACCTGATAGGTTACATCAACAACCAATATTAAATCACAGTCTTTCTCTTCATATACTAGTTTATGCCCGTAGTAATTTGCATAAAACTCTTCTCCATTGCTTCTTTGCTGGGCGGTTTCCAGTATTTGGTAGTATTTTTTGTTGTGATTTTTTTTCCATATTTTGTAAAAAGCAGGTATGCTGCTAGGTGAAGTAAGCTGTTGAAGTGGGGCATTGAGCAAGGCTGTTTCGGGGTAGCCGTACATTTGTGTAGCAGCTAGATTAATTTTCAAGACCTTACCTGTGGCAAGTTCTACAATCAATAATGGGTTGGGGTTATTCTCAAACAAATATTGGTACTGAGTGCGGCTTTTGATGAGTTGAGACTCATATTCTTTTTGTGCAGTGATGTCTTGCAAAGAACTTTGAAAACCAATGACTTTGTTTGCTGCATCATAAGTAGTTCTTACGGTAGTTCTGAGCCAAATATTTTTACCGCTTTTATGTATTCCTTTGAACTCAAACTTTGCCTCTGTGGGGCGTTGGGTGAGGCACATCTTGATAAAGTCTTTTGCTGTATCTTTTTCAGAGGGGTGTACAAAATCAGGGATATTGCGCCCTTTGATTTCGTTGATTTCGTACCCCAAGATAGTTTTAAAAGCCTTAGATAAAAAAATGATTTCACCTGAGAGATTGTGTATCAAAATGAGATTAGCGGAGTTTTCTACGGTGTATTTAAATACATCATTGATGGGGGGGCTAAGGTGCGAAAGCCGAAACATCAGCACATAATTGGCAACAGTTGCACCATTTTCAAGAAGATTGCAGTCAATCGTAAGTTGCTGGTCTAGGGTAGGATAGTTGGTCAGGCTTAATTCTGAAGGTAGGTTACTTTTTTGAAATATGTGTTGGAGGCGGTGTATCACCTCTTTTTGTGTGAGTGCGGCTTGGCAGTTGAGGTCTTTGTAGAAGGCTTGGTTTCCAAAGACCACCTCCAGGGCCGCATTGACCACAGCAACAGGCTGCAGGAGTGCTTCAAGTATATCAAAATAATCTAATTGCATACCGATTGACTAATCTCAATTTTATTGACTAATCTAAGTATATTTTATGACATACAAAGAAAAATTGCATTTTTTAAAGTATGTAAAGTGCATTTAGGCTGATTGTATTTTATTACTCGAGAAAAATCAGACTGTTAAAATAAAATCTACTTCTCTAGTTGCTCAAATTAATACACCAATTCAAGTAAGGCAATTATACTCATCTGAGTGCCATTTCTCAACCAAGTAGCTTATCACCGATTTTTTTATCAAGATAAGCTGCCAAGACAAACTTTATAAATGCCAGTCAAAAGAACTACTCCTGACTGGCAAAGTCCATAGAACTGAGATAATTATTCATCAGTAGATTAAAGACCACCTTCAAAAGCCCATAACGAACTTTCAATATTTATGATAATCGGCTGCATAGCTTTCAAATGATGCGCTAACAAAAGTAATTTTTTACCTCTAGTTTAATGGTCTTTGCTTGAGCGAGCATTAGCGATAATGCTATTTTACACTTTGTCAGGGTTACAGTTGAGTTGTGTAAAGACCAAATGCTCGAGGTATTCTACCAGTTTGTCGTAGTCTGCTTCACTTTTCACTACCAAGTCTGTAAGGCTGGGTAAGTGCTGTGAGAAAAAGACCTGCTGATGCGCCGTTTCAATAATTGTACTTGCAAGGGCATGGCTGTAGGGGTAGCTTGGGTTAATTTCTGCCATAAAATCAGCCAATTTGATACACAAAGATTTGTAACTTCTAAAAAAACCATTGGTATTTTCGGCATCAACATTTTTAGTGTAATAGGATTTTGACGACTCAGAAATCACAATACGGTGCAGTGCAGTTTCATTAATATGTAGATAGTCTTGGTCAATTTTATCTATTTGAGCAATCAAACGGATAGCAATGCGTGTCTTTTTGATGGGGTTGTTGATGTTATTGGTTTCGTAGTTGATTTGGTACTCGAGCCAACTCCAATACCAAGACACCAAATAGACTAACAAGTTGTGTTTGCTTTCAAAATAACGATATACAGAGGCCTCGGTGGAGTCAATATGAATTGCCAGTTTTTTGAAAGTAAAAGCCTCAAAGCCTAACTTGTCTATCAGTTCGATACTTGACTCTACAATCCTCCGCCCGAGTTTGGTTTGCTCGGGGTCTCTCTTAAAGATATTGTCTGATACATTGATTTTAATAGTTGCGATTCCTGCCATTCTTCTTTAATTTTAAATTATGAAATAATTAGTCTTTATATAGTGCAAAATAAAGCTAATTTTTTTAATGTATAAACATTATTAAATGTGCATTTTCTGTATTATTTTTGTCCTTAGTAAAGAAACTTAAATAAATTGTACAAAAAAGTTATAGTTTTGTTTTTCA
>CAYZQI010000133.1:0-13488 GCA_964480455.1 uncultured Cytophagaceae bacterium | reverse complement strand
AATAACTTCGTTTAAATACAAAGTTATCAAAAGGATTATGTCCAAAGTCTAAATTTTAGTCGGAAGCTGATTATATTTTTTTTATGAAAAATCTGCTGTTTATGTACTATTTTTGAAAATAAAAGATGTGAGTGCTGCCTATGCGTTTATACAAAATTCCCAAGCCAATAAAGCAATTTTGGCAAGACTATACTTGGCAAAAAAACACTATTGAACCAAAAATTTATCTAACTTTTGATGATGGTCCTATTCCTATACTGACCGAGTACGTCTTGGAGGTACTAGCAGATTTTGAGGCAAAAGCAAGTTTTTTTTGTGTGGGCGATAATGTGTGCAAACACCCTGCTATATTTCAAAAAATATTAAAGGCAGGACACCAAGTAGGCAATCATACTTTCAACCACCTCAAAGGTACACAAACCGATACTTCAACCTATCTCAACAATGTAGCCCAATGCCAAAGCAGTTTCCAGCAAGCAGGTTGGGAAGCACCCACAGTGCAGCTTCCTCTCTTCCGCCCTCCCTATGGTCGGTTGAAGACTACACAAACCAATAATTTAAAAAAACATTATCAACTCATCATGTGGAGTGTGCTTACTTATGATTTTGACATGATGTTATCACCTGAGCAATGCTACCAATATTCTATTGCAGCTACCGAAAAGGGTGCCATCGTGGTCTTTCATGATAATTGGAAGGCAGAAGCCAATCTCCGATATGTATTACCCCGTTTTCTTGCCCATTTTGCAAGGCAAGGTTATCAATTTGAAAGTCTGTAAAGTATGCCTAAGCGACCATTTATTTCTATTTTACTTGCTGTACGCAATGAAGCCCCCAACATCTCTGCCTGCCTTGAGGCGTTGTATGCCTTAGAGTACCCTTCAGATTGCTACGAAGTACTCATTGGTGATGATGACTCAGAAGATGATACGGCGACTATAATCGCAAAATTTATTGAAGACAAACCCCACTTTCATTACTTTTTCATTCAAAAAAGATTAAATAAAGCAAGAGGTAAGGCAAATGTACTGGCACAACTTGCACACCAAGCCGAAGGCGATTATTTGTTTTTTACTGATGCTGACGTAGTGGTAGCTCCCGAGTGGCTTGAGAGTGTACGCTTTTTTGATGATGCAAAGCTAGGCATACTCAATGGCTGTACTCTGGTGGAAGGAAAAACACTTTTTGATAAAATGCAATGCCTAGATTGGGCATTGATGCAAGAACTTATCTATCTTCTTTCGCAGTGGAAAGTGCCGCTTACGGCTATGGGCAATAATATGGCAGTTAGCCGTGATGCCTACGAAGCTACTGGCGGATATGAGAACCTTACCTTTTCGCTCACAGAGGATTTTGCACTTTTTCAGGCAATTGTCAGGAAAAAATTTACTTTTGCCACAGATAACCATCCTGACAGAGTAGCCTACACAAAGGGTATAAAGAAAATGAACGACTGGCTTCAACAGCGAAAAAGATGGATGCAAGGTGCATTAAGGCTACCTAAGCACTTGGTATTTCTGCTCTTTATACAAGCACTTTTTTTGATAATCTTGATTGGAGTAGGTTTTTTGAATATTCGTCTTGCCCTTGGCTTGGGTCTGCTGAGTGTAGTAGCGCAAGGCGTTATTTTGGCAAGGGTACTCTCCAGAATAGGAAGAATAGATTTACTTAAATATGCTATGGTATATCAAATATTTAGCTGGATAATGGGAATTATTATGGTTTTTTATTATCTTTTACCCATCAAAATCCAATGGAAAGGACGGACTTATGATTAAATATAAAAATCTTTTAGTGCTTTTATTATGTATTTCTTTTGCCTGCGGAACTGCCTCAGAACAAGAAAAAACAACCATTCAAGCCTCAGATTCCTCAAGAAAAGTAGTTGATTTCAAAGCAAAGCAAACCGCTCAAAATCAGCAAAATGATACCCTTACAACCCACATTGAAACCAAAGACACTGCCCGTCAGAAAATACCCATGCTTGCACTCAGAAACTCAAAAACAAACTTAGCCGATGTGCTCAAAAAAATAAAAAAAGGTGATAGCACCCTTGTGGTTTGCTATGGCAATAGCATCACCAATGGCTACAAAGTAGGCACTACCACACGTGTAGATAGACCCTACCCCGAGGTACTTCAAGAAATGCTCCGAGCACATTTTGATAATTCCTTTGTAGAGGTGTCAAACCAAGGACACAACGGCTGGCGTAGCCGCGAGGCACTTCAAAACTTAGAAGCCTTAGTCATTTCTCAAAAACCCGACTTGGTCATTCTCAAATTTGGGATTAATGACGCTTACAGCAGTGTAAGCAAGGCGAGTTTTGAGCAAAATATGCGACAAGTGGTTGATTTACTCAAACAATACAATATTGCGGTGCTTTTGCTGCGTACAAGCCCTATCAATACGCCCTACGAACCTGCTGTCTCGAGCTATGCCACTGTACTATTAAGCCTTGCCGAAGAAAAAAAAATCGCTTTCTTTGACTTGCATACGGCTTTGCTTAAAAGACTAGATAAAGAAAACATCAGCCTCAAGTCTTTCTTGCCTGATGATGTGCATTTAGCTGACGAATACTACGCCTGGATAGCAGAAGCTATCTTTGAATTTCTAACAGAAGAATAGATTTTATAACCATTGATTAATCTCCTCAAAATATTATCATTATCAAAGTACTTATTGTGCTTTTTGTTGCTGTGCTTAGCAGGGAGAAAGGAAGCCCTCAGCCAAGAGTTAATGCCCCTTGACCTTCCTAACTGCAAGTCATCAACTCAGCACATTCAAGTACTACAACTTACACCGCACAGCCTACGCAATCGAGAAGAATTACCACCCACTTTGCATCAATATCTTTCTCAAAGAAAGTACAAAATAGGTAGTGTAGTGTTGGCATTAAAAAATTCTTCTGATGATGTGCGCGATATTGTGATTCGCTTTGGTGAATTTGAAAAAGTCGTGCTTCTTACTGACAATAAAAATACTCAAAATTTGTATCAAACAGGCTTTAAAGCAACACATCAGTCTAAGAATGTCGTCTCGCCTCTTCTCAGGCAGTCTTTAATACGTCTTCGTTTTCAGCCCAATGAAAAACGACAGGTGTTCATCTATTTCGTAAGTAGCACATACCTCCCTACCAAAGTTAAAGTAGGGCTACAATGTGAGGAGGCTTGGCAAAGCGATTACCATTGGCATTTATGGATTCAGGCTTTTTTCTTAGGTATTTTGAGCCTATTTATAGTAGTGTTATTTTTCATCTATCTCAATAATAACTCACTTACTTACTTTTATTTTTTCGTTTATTGCTTTTTGATAGAAGTTTCTAGTCTTGTAAAATTCAATTACTTTACACACTTCACCAACGATTCGTTTCAAGACTATCTCATCTGGGCACTTACAAGCCAACTTGCAGCCATCTTTTTTATTGAATTTATCCGAAAAGCTATAGATGCTTCACTTTATAGCATCTTTTTTGATAATCTCCTAAAACTATTGATACTTTCAAGGGTAATTGCCTTTTTGAGTAGTTTGTATGTGTTTGTATCTGATGGCAGTGTACCTTTTGCTAGTGCTATCATTGCTTGGATAGATATTTCTAATATCATTGTTGCTTTTTGGATACTCATTTATTACAGTATTCACGGCAATAAATTTATGCGCTACTTGGCTATTTCTACTAGTCTGCTTGTTGTAGGACTGCTTTTCAATATAGTTTATAATTTTGGCTATGTCAGGTATACTTTAGAAATACCCTATTTTTTTGATGCGAGCATAGTGGGACAAGTATTTGTGATTTGCTTAGGGATTGGGTTGCAGATTGAGGTTTCTATTAAGAATGAAAGAAAAGCACAAGCAAAAGTATTGGTACTCCAAAAAGAAATTAATGTTCGGCTTGAGCAGAAGGTAAACGAACGCACCGAAGCTCTCGAAAAGGCAAACCGTGAAATCCAACTTCGCAATGACGAACTCAACCAACAGCAAGAGGAGATATTGAGTATCAATAATCATTTAGAAAGTTTGGTTGAGATTAGAACCTTAGAAATCAAAAAGCAAAACGAACTGCTAAGAAACTATGCTTACTTCAATGCACACAAAGTACGAGGACCACTAGCACGTATCTTAGGGCTGATTTATCTTGTCAAAATAGAAACTCCTCAGCAAACAGCAGATTTTCTGGATTTCATTCAGCGGCTGGAGGTCTGTGCTAATGAGTTAGATTTTACTATCCGTGAAATTAATGAAATTTTGTCAGATGAGGAAACTCGCGCGAAAGACTAAGTAAATGTTAAGCAACTGGCAACCATCTGTCTGTTGTTATCAATCTCATCTACTAAGCAAGTTTAAGCCCAAAAACTGTAATATCATCTTTTTGGACTGCCCCGTCTAGGTGTAGGTCAAGCTCAGTATCAAGGCAGCCAATCTGGTCGGCAACAGGCAAATGAACCATTCCTCTGAGAAACTCCTTGAATTTGGTCAAGCCATACTCTTCAAGCTGTGCGTTGGGCTGGTTGATGAAGCCATCAGTAGCAAGGTACAAAAAATCTCCCTTTTTAAGTGTGATTTGGTGGTTTTCAAAGTTTACTTGCTTGTGTAGCCCTCTGCCACCTATAGAGCGGTTGCTTGGTTTAAGGTCGTGTATTTCCCAACCTCGGGTATAGATAAGGGGTAGGTTTGCCCCTGCGTAGGTGATGTTCCATTGGTTTTCTTTTTCTTGTGAAGCTTCTATACTACATAGGCAGACATCCATACTATCAGAGCCTAGGTTTTGGTTTTGGTGTAAGGCAATTCTAAACTCAGTGTTGAGTGTTTCTAGTATGAGCGAAGGGTCTTGGATTGCTTGCTCGCCAATTACTTTATTGAGTAGTGTGTTGCCAATCATAGACATAAAAGCACCCGAAACTCCTTTTCCTGTGCAGTCCACTACGGCCACGAAGAACTTATTTTTTGCTCTCATAAACCAGTAGAAATCTCCTGATACATCATATTGTGGGCGGTAGAGGATAAAATGTTTTTTAAAATAATTTTCTATTTCGTGTTTTGGCAGAATGGCTTGCTGGATGCGCTGTGCATAGTTTACCCCTTCCATCAAAATGCGGTGCTTATGCTCTACTTTGGCAGATTTTTCTTTGATTTCGCCAATACTTTCCTTCACTTTGCCGATCATGTAATGCACATCTTCTGAAAGTAGCCCTAGTTCATCTTTGCTTGCTATCTTTGCAAACTGTACTTCTTCATCAAAATTGCTTTCTACTACTTTATGAATAGATGAAGACAGACGGCTGATGGGCTTGCTCAAAATTCTAGTAATGAAGAAACCCAAGAAGATAATCAATAATGAGCCAATAGAAATAATAGCAATTTGAATAAAACTGTTTTGAGTCCGTAGGTTATTTACCTGCTCAGTTACGGCTACATTGATGAGTGCTAGGCTGGTTTCTATTTCCTTTTCAGAGGCTTTGAGTTTGCCTTTGATACCTTCTTTTTCAGAAAAACCAATGACTTCCTCGGTTTTGGCAAGCTCGAGAAAAGTCTCCTTGTATTTTACGAGTAATTCTTGGAGGGGGCGGCTATCTTTGATTTCTTTTGAAAGTTGCTCTACTACACCTGAGAGTTTACTTGTATAGCCCGTATCTTTGCGAAGCATAAAATCTTTTTCATGTCGGCGAATCATAAGCAATTTTGCCATATCATAGGTAGCAGGAGTATTCTCTATTTCGTGTATATAGCTACGCATGACACCTTCAAGCCCATAATCTTTAAAGCCTCGTTTTTTGGTAAGCGATACGATAAGGGCAAAATCTGCTTCATAATTATCAAGTGCTTTGATAGCGTTCTTAGTTTGCTGAATTACCTCAGGTGTTCTGATTTCTTGAAAATCCTCCAGCTTTTTGAGGTCAGTTTTGATTTGATTGGTGAGCTTGCTGCGGCGGTTTAATATTTCGCTGTTACCTGTTTTGTGAAAATCTGGGTTGATGGTTTCATCTTTAAAAAATACGTACTCATCTTTTTCAGCAGTTTGTAGGTTGAGTTCTATGTCTTGCAAAGTACCCAAGATATTTACAAGCCGCTTCTCGCGTATATCAAACCAGTAGTCTGTCACTGCCAAAAAACTCACAATAACTAAAAAAAGTCCAAAACTGAATAAGAGTTTTGCTTTTATGGTTCGGAAAATGGTAAAAATATTCATATCTCTGCTTTTTCTATTCTTTAGCAAAAATATAACTATTTTCTGGAGTAAGTTTTAAGCCAATGTTATGCTTTAATGAAGTTAAAGTAATCAACCAAAAAAATACACGTAAACTCCTAAGGAAAGTGTAAACTATGAGTTGTGAAATGTGATTCTCTAAAGTCATCATTATCAGCAACTTAGAAGTTAAAATAACCGAAATTATTACTTATATTTTCCTAAGTCTATGTGTGTTTTACTCATCAAAAAGATATGTTAAAATTATCTTCTACCGCCTAAACCCAAGCTGTTTGGAGGTTGCTTTTCCAAAAAACTCTTCTTCGCATATTTCTTTGAGTTCTTGAATCAATATTTTTTCATTTCTGAGTATGTGTGTGAGTAAGTATTTTCTACAAATATTATTGATTTGCCCACCTGAGAGGGTGTATTCTTTGGCAAGCATCTTCGCATCTTCCTCACTGAGCTCGGGCATTTTATCTCGCCAAATCTGAAGACTGGTACTTTCTTCGGGGTTTTGAAAAGCAATTTTATATAAAAACCTACGCTCAAAGGCATTATCAAGATTCATATTGAGGTTAGAGGTAGCTACTAATATTCCATCAAAATCTTCTAATTCTTGTAGGAGTATATTTTGCATGCTATTGTTCATTTGGTCCACGCTTGAGCTTACCTCGTAGCGTTTGCTGATGAGGGCATCAGACTCATTGAAGAACAAAATAGGGCAAATAGGGTAGTATTCTTGAGCTTGCTTATACGTTTTGAAAATCTGTTTGATTCTTTTTTCTGACTCTCCCACATACTTATCTCTGATGGCTGCTATGTCAATCATCAATAAAGTGCGGCCTGTTTTTTGGGCAAGGTTATACGCTATCTGGGTTTTGCCAGTTCCTGGAGAGCCATAAAAAAGTGCTGTCAGTCCGGGGGGCATTCTGTGTTGTATAAATTTTTGACGTACTTTTTGGTAGTTGCCCTCATCAAGTAATTGATAGAGCATCTCGAGTTGGGTATTTTCTTTTGGATTAAAAAAAAGATTGACAGGCTTAATTTGCTCAGGTGTATAGACAATACAGCTTTTGGGCTGAAAAGATTTTGATTTTTCTAAGATACCTCCATCTTCGGCAAAAAGCATCTCCACTGCTTTGTCGGTAAGGGCTAGCTCACGCCCTCCATAAAAGTTATCATCTACAAAACTGACCAATTCTTTCTCGAAGAGTGCGGAGTTGCCAGAGAGAATATGTTTTTTTGCTCTTATTTTGCTTCCCATAGAGTCATAGACATAATAGACGTAGCGTTCTATGTCAGCCTCGTTAGAATCATTGGCATAAGCATAGCACAGGTATAGCAGTAAGAGGGCATCATCTTGCCCTAGTCCTAGCCCAAACAAGCGTTTGAGGAGTGGAAATTTGTCTTCTTTTTGTGCCAGGCTAAATACCTCTGTGATAAGTTCATCGGTAGAGAGGTTGTTACGTTCTCTATCGCAGATTATTTCGTTGATTTTTTCTATTACTTCATAGACATCTTCAAAATGATTGCTTTTTGGGATAGGTTTATTGAGCGAAATCGCATTGAAAATATAGTTAGAGATATGAAACCTTGTGGCGATAACGGTCATATCGTAGCCGGCATTTTTGATTAATAATCTCTTGCTCACAAGGCTCTCTAAGACTGGCGAGAGTCCTACTATCAAAAAAGGATTACAGCCTAAGTAGTGCGTAAGGCTGTCTAAATCGGTATCTTTTCCGCTAATACTCATGGCAAACATTACCGAAAAAAGCCATGCTTCATCTTCGTTGCAGTGCAAAAAATTGCCTACTACCTTGAGTTCGTCTTTGAGGGTATTAATAAATTTCCTCTTTTTACTTTCGCTGAGTTCAGAGTCTTTAAAAGTATTAGCGATTTTCTCGATACTTCTAAGGACAAAATTGGGTTCTTGGTTTTGCATCTTTATTTTCTAAATACAGTATTATTTAGTTTGATAGTTTGGCAACGTATTCTTTTCTTTATGATAGTAAATAATTTATACAGACTATATACTACATTAGTTTGAAAAGAGTTGGCTTTTGCCATTAATTATTTTATGGTGGATATACTCCAACAAGTAGAGATTAAGATTTGTGTATAGCAAGTTCTAGAAATAAAGAAGAATGTAATTTACAGAACACCTCATCAAAAATCATACATTGTGGACTATTTTCAGAAAAAAAACTTAATGGTAAGTATATTTTCGTAAAACTGTAAGTGAAAAGTGCTTTTAAAAGCTCTTTAGCTTAATTTTCATTTAAAAAACTAAATAGTTAATTTTTCAATAAATCTCTCAATTTATGTTCAAACTCAACATTCACTTCTTATGGCTTTCGCTATTCTTTGGAAAAACCGCCTGCAAAAACGACCCCGTAGCAGTCAGTATTGTTACTGATTTGGAAGCTGAGCAAGAAATCACAGATGCACAAGGTAACCTTTACCGAGTAGGTTATAACCAAGTAAGCAATATCAACCAAGACCCCTTTGTAGAGAAGAAAAACGCTAGTGGACAAGTAATATGGACAAAAATTTATGAGAACACGGGAGTAGATGGGCGTGCTACCCTCATTACTCTTGATGATGAAGGAAATCCGTGGGTAGTATTTACAGTAGATGGAGGAAGTAACTCAGGAGGATACATCACTCAGAAAGAAATAGAAGAGGGTGCTTTTAGCAATGTGTTTTTGCCAGGCTATGGCAGAGGCGGTGGCGCAAAAGTTTGCATTATCGCACGTCTCAATCCTGAAACAGGCAAAATTGCTAAGGGTACTTTTCTAATGTCGCGTACCAATGAAGGCAACTATAACTCCGTAGATAAAACCAATAGCCTTTCTATAGAATTGCTTGGGTTATCCAATGGCGAAATAGTAGTAGAAGGCAATGCTTGGTTTCTCCCTCCTGCTGCTGAGGCAACCTCAAACAATTTTAAGCATCACCCCGAAGCTACCGCCGATAACAAAATAGGCAATAGCTGGCGTATTCAAGTAGCTTTTCCCACTGATTTATCTGAGATTAGCAGAAGCACCATCATTCGCCCTTAATGTCAAGAAAAATAGCACGCTCCCACAAATCTACACTTAAACTATTTAAAACACTACCCACAGTATGCACCTACGGTGCTCAAAAAGCCTTGTAGAGGCGTTCTGTTGGTAGTAATACAAAACATTTATCCATTAGCCCTACCAGGGCGCACCCTTGTTTGTCTTTTTTTGAAGTTTAGAGATAGAAGTCCTTGCTTCCACCTCAAAGGAAAAGCAGAAAACAGCTTAAAAAGCCATATACAATTGAGGGCTGGACTACCATACGTACAATTGATTTAAAAAAATTGCTTAATTCCTTTTTTTTCATATATTTGTCCGTAGTAACGAAATGGATACATTAACGCAGGTACTCAAAAACATGGGTCTATTTCGGGAAAAGTCATTGTTCTACTTCTTATTTTTAACAATTCTAAAACACTATGATTAAACTTTCAAGAGAAGACATTTACATTATCAGTCGGCATAGCAATTGGCAAAAAAATGAAGTAAGTAAAGCCTTCAAAGAACATGTTTATAGCCCCCCAAAAGATTGGAGAAATTTTTTAGGTCTTTTTTTAGCAAGTTTGGGTACTGGCTTCACTGTGGTAGGCATTGTTTTCTTTTTTGCTTATAATTGGGCAGACTTACACAAATTCATTAAGTTTGCTTTGGTAGAGTGTATGGTTGTTGCTACCGTAGTGGTGATGTTTATACCCAACACCAATGCCATCATACGCAATATCGTGCTAACAGGTGCGGCGTTTCTTGTGGGAGTATTGTTTGCAGTGCTTGGGCAGGTCTATCAGACGGGTGCCAATACTTATGACTTTTTTCTAGCCTGGACATTATTCATTTTGCTTTGGGTAGTAGTAGCAGATTTTGCGCCTTTGTGGTTACTTTTTTTGATACTTGTCAATACTACTTTTGTATTTTATACAGCACAAACAGCTCACCAGTGGTCTGAGGTATGGTTTTTTACTTTACTTTTTTTAATTAACACCATGTTTTTGATAGGTGCTGTGCTTATACCAGTGTACAGGCAAGCCATGTCTGTGCCTACTTGGTGGACCAATATTGTAGCACTTGCAGCCATTTTTTGTGCCACCATGGGTATCACCACGGGTATGTTTTCTAACCGAGAGGGCTATGTCTTGCTGGGTTTAATATTGCTTGTGGGTATAGTCTATGTACTAGGGGCTTTTCATGCATTGCGCATAAAAAATGTATTTTATCTTGCCATTATTGCTTTTAGTTTGATTGTGATTGTATCTGCTTGGCTCATCAAGGTATCAGGTGGTTTTGAAATATTTTTGATAGTGAGTTCATTTGTTGTACTGAGTACTACTCTGACAGTTAAACTTCTGATTGAATTACAAAAAGCATGGTCAAATGAAAAATAAAGAAGCAATAAGAGCAATTTTGGAGCAGTTGCAAGCTACTTCGCCCACACCTATCGAGTTTGATGAGGCCAGCATCTTTGCAGCTTATCAAGATGACAATAGCACTCGGGCTGGTTTAGCCATTAAGGTTTTATCCATCTTTGGAGGATTAGTTGCTACTTTTGCCTTACTCGGCTTTTTAATACTTGCAGGATTGCAAGATTCAGAACACGGCATGCTCACAGTAGGCAGTGCGTTCATTGTAGGAGCCGTACTACTCAATACACGATATGACTCTCTCACACTAGGTACTGTAAGTATTTCGGCATACTTGATTGGCTATTTGCTGTTGAGTTTTGGACTGTTCCAACTTCGCCTAGATGAGAACAGCATAAGCATTTTCTTTATATTAGTAGCACTGCTTACTTTGGGTATCACCCAAAATTATCTTCTTTCTTTTATTGCTTTGCTCATCATTAATGCTTGCCTTCTAGTATTGCTGGATGGAAACTACGACTTGCTACACGTTTATGTCGCCTTACTTTCTTTTCTGCTTACTTTTGTGATGTTGTCAGAGTCAAGGCTCATCAAACTCAATAAGATCTTCTCTCGGCTTTATGCCCCTTTGCGCATTGCACTCATTTTTATTTTTTTAGGAAATTTGGCACTACTCGGCAAAAAACACATTTTTTCTACGGATCATGTACACACTAGCCTACCCATCTGGGTTCCCTCTTTGCTGATTATGGCGGCTATTCTCTATACCCTCACCAAAATTCTAAAAATTCTTCAAGTCAAAGAACTAGTGCTGCAAGCTGGGGTGTATTCAATGGTAGTTCTTTTTCTAATTCCAACTTTGTACTCTCCTGCCATATCGGGGGCGGCTTTGGTGATGCTTTTGAGCTTTATGGTCAATTATAAAACGGGCTTAGTGTTGGGTATAGTGGCGTTGCTTTACTACATTGGTCAGTATTACTATGACCTTAGCTTTACTTTGCTTACAAAATCTATTATTTTGATGATTTCGGGCGCATTGATGCTCCTGATTTATTTCTTTACCCAAAAACAACTTTCACACCATGAAAAAGTATAAATGGCTGGTTATCCTTCTCAACTTATGCTTACTGCTACTGTTCTTCAACTACTCTGTCTATCAAAAAGAGGCAATCCTTGCTGAGGGTACACTGGTACTTTTAGAGCTTGCCCCCCTTGACCCTCGCTCACTCATGCAAGGTGATTATATGCGCCTGCGCTACAAGATTGCCGTAGAAGACAACATTAAAAAAATACCCAAGCGCGGTTATTGTGTCGTAAGACTTTTGCCTCAGGGAGTAGCAGAAAAAATAAGACTACAAGCCCACAAAACCCCTCTTAAAAAAGGTGAATACTTGATAGAATACACCGCAGATAGCTGGGAGCTAAACATAGGAGCACCCTCTTTTTTCTTTCAAGAGGGTAAAGCAGAAAAATATGTGAAAGCAAAATATGGAGGTATAAAAATAGACAGACAAGGCAACAGCTTACTCGTAGGTCTTTATGATGAAGAATACAAGGAAATCAAGTAATAAAACAACAGTAAAACTTTTACTTATTTGTTTGGAACTAACTAAAAAAGACGAGGAGGTGTAGTCGGGGATGACTACTTAACCTCCTCTATCCTTCAACCAGCTATGAATTGCAATATTACGTGTTCATTCTTAATATTGCAAATTTTTCTCGTATTTTTCTTGTTAATGCATTGCGTGTACTAAAAATACCCTTGTTTCTTGCGGTCTTCCATGGCAGTTTCAGAGCGTTTGTCGTCTGCACGTGTACCACGCTCGGTAGTTCTTGCAGCAGATACTTCCTCGATGATATCATTGATAGAAGCTGCCTCTGACTCTACTGCCCCTGTGCAGGTCATATCACCAATGGTTCTAAACCTAACGGTCATTTCTTTAACTTCTTCATCGGGTTTGAGCATCATAAAATCAGAATAAGCTAATATAACACCATCTCTTACAAAGCAGGGGCGTTGGTGAGAAAGATAAATAGATGGGATAGCGATGTTTTCGCTGGCTATGTATTGCCATACGTCCATTTCTGTCCAATTACTGATAGGGAAGACCCTAAAATGCTCTCCCATGTTTTTTTTGCCATTGAATAAGTTCCAGAGTTCGGGGCGTTGGTTTTTGGGGTCCCACTGTCCAAATTCATCTCTATGTGAAAAAAAGCGTTCTTTGGCGCGAGCTTTTTCTTCATCTCGCCTTGCCCCACCCATAGCTGCATCAAATTTGTGCTCTTCAAGGGTATCTAGCAAGGTAACTGTCTGTAAGCCATTGCGACTAGCATTAAAGCCTTTTTCTTCTACGGCACGCCCTTTGTCTATGGAGTCTTGCACTGAGCCCACAATCAGGTTTACGCCTAGCTCGGTCACTAATTTATCTCTAAACTCGATGGTTTCTGTAAAATTATGACCTGTATCTATGTGCAGAAGTGGAAAAGGTATTTTGGCTGGGTAAAATGCTTTTTTTGCTAAGTGTGTCATAATAATAGAATCTTTGCCACCAGAAAACAGCAGCACTGGCTTTTCAAACTGTGCTGCCACTTCACGTATGACATAAATAGATTCAGACTCTAGCTCCCTCAGGTGATTGATATGGTAATCTTGCATAGATATAGATGTTTATTTGTATTTCATTGCAATCATTGCAAATTTATGAATTAATCTTCATAATCAACTTGGCTGATGATAGGTTTCTGACTTTAACAGATGCAATTTATTTGTATCAAGTTAATATTACTTGTATTTTTGATGTAAATAGAACCAACATTAATATTATGGTTGTTTGACAATTTTTGTGGAAATCTGCAGCAGCGGACTTCCAGTCCGCTGGCATTTATG
>CAYZQI010000132.1:0-13555 GCA_964480455.1 uncultured Cytophagaceae bacterium | reverse complement strand
TTGCCAATGCTGTATCTTCTCCTTTCTCTTATTTTAAATATTACACAGGTGAGGGAGGTTTAAGAGTTCCATTAATTTTGAGTGGGAAAAATATTCCAAAAAATAAACGAACGAATGCTTTTTCCTTTTTTACAGATATTGCTCCAACAATATATGATTTGGTTGGAATCTCAATTGTTGCCAACAAGGGATATGCCCCCATTACAGGAAAAAGTATGTTTCCACATATAAACAACCCTTCTGTACCTGTTTATGCCGCAAACGAAGGGGTAGGCTTGGAGGCAGCCGCAAGTTCTGCTTATTTTTTGGATGGTTATAAAATTGTGAAAAACAATATTCCGCTGGGCGATACACAATGGCATTTATACAACCTTAAAGACGACCCAAGTGAACTAAATGACCTTGCCCAGCAAGAGCCTGAAAGATTTCAAAAAATGTTGGCAGCCTATGAAGCATACGCGAAAAACGTAGGGGTACTGGATATGCCAGAGGGTTACTCGGCCCAGGGAACAGTGGCTAAAAAGTCTTATTGGATGATGTTTATGAATTTTCTTCCCTACATACTTGCCGTAGTGATTGGAATCATTGGACTTTTTATTTGGTGGAGAATGAGCAAGAAAAAGTCCAAAAAATAAATGAATCATTTAGACAATCTTATGTTAAGAATTTTCACTCATTTCTAAACAAGAGATTTCGATATTATGAAAACACTCACTTATACATTTGCTTTTTTGTTTCTAATCTTTGCAGGCTGCAACACCGTAAAGAAGGTCAAAGCGATTCGTTCCTATGAAAATCCAACGGCTAATTCATCACAAGTGGACACAACCCTTACGAATGTTACCGCAAATCGTGATGGTTCGGGGCGGCAAGCAACCTTGCTCTCGGCTTTCTATGGTCTTGATGATGACTTGCCCCCTGTGGCAGATAAGGGCATCGGTAAAGGGGCTGGCGGAGCAGATGGAATGCCGATAATTTTCTCACATGAAGTTGACCCAAGCACCTTGCAGCCAGGTGATTTCAGGATTACCACAGCTTCTGGAAAGATTGGCGAAATTGCTTGGATTACCCTTGCGCCTGCTGATGATAAAGGCGAGTTTCGGACGGTTTTGTTTGCTGGTCATTATGGCAGTATCAAAGACCAGCCTGTCAAAGTGGAAGTTATTGGTAATGTGCTTTCCATTGATGGAAATTTGAACTTTAAAGGAACAAGTATTGATGTTACTCCCTTAGAAGAGGGTGCAACCATGATTTGGGCAGAAGTTATCCCCGAAGACGAGTGGGATTTGGGCAAAAAAGCAACCGCACTGCCTTGGGGCGGTAGCAGTGGCGCACCCGAAGGCACTAAACAAGTCGTTCGGGTTACTTGGGCTGGTGGAGTTACCAAAAAACCGGGTGGTAAAGAAGTTGATAATGTGGAGCGAGTACTCTACAAAGTTACTGTGCTGCAAGCAGGTGGTAGCAAAATAGAAGTAACTCCCTTTGCCCTTGCCGACCTGGGAGATGGGGACAACAACCACGAACTTTGCTTAGATGTGATGGGTACTCCGCTGTCAGTTTACTTCCCAGCAGGACACCTCACAGACCCCAGAGGAGATTTAAATCCAGAAACAAGGATAAACGTGCCAAGCCATAAGTAATCATTTTAGCAAGTAAATAATACTTGGTGGATTCAACAAAAAATTGAACTTTTTAAAAATCATTCAAAACTCTATAACAATGAAAAAATACTTATTGCTATTCGTATTATTTGTAACTTTTAGTTTGAGCGGATTCTCTCAAACTGACAAAGACCAATTAGCCTTAGAGGTTAGTAAGGTAGATGCTGAAAACACTGAAAAGTTGAAAGCGTATGTTTGGAAACTACATGCTGACATAGCAGGAGAGGGTGGAAATAAGACCACGCTGATAAGCGAGATGCGTTATGACCAAAAGGGCGAACTTACTATTAAAGTGGTAGATGGAGAAACAAACATTAAGCAAAAACCTGGTATTCGCGGTAAAGTACAGCAAAATGCAATTGAAAGTAAATTGGAATACGTGAGCAAAGCAATGAAACATTCATTGGCTTATACCTACATGACCAAAGGGCAACTTCTTGACTTTTTCAGTAAAGCCGAGATAACCGAGAAAGAAGGCGTTATTACCGCAAGCGGAAAGAATATCTATGTAGCAGGCGACCAACTAACCATTCGTATAGATGCCAAGACTAAGTACTATTTGAGTAAATCTTTTTCAACAAAATTGGGAGAGAACCCCATCAATGGAGAGGTTCAATATGAAACCTTTACATCTTCTGGAGTAAACCACATTTCTACCACAAAATTAGAAATGCCTTCAGAAAAAATCACTATCAATGGTGAAAATAAAGACTATACCATCAAGGTAGATTAAGTAAAATTATGATAAAAAGAGGCTATCAAGGTTTTGATAGTCTCTTTCATTCAACAGCCTACTTTCTACTGTACTCAATTTAGTATTTGATTAATTTACCAATTCCAAAAAATTAACATTATCACAAATGCTTAACATTGTAAAAATAACACTTTTGGTTTTCCTAGTGATTACCACACAAGCCAAAGCACAAGATATAGAGATAATCCCTCAGGTTAGTTATACCTTTGGAGGGAAAGTATATGCCCGAAATGGAGAACTGAGGATACAAGACAGTGAGAGCTATGGTATTGCACTAGACATTGTCAATAAAAACGTATCTTTTCAGATTGAATATTTTTACCAACCCACCACTGGAAATTACAGAGATTATTTCAATCCAGAGCAATTTAATCAAAGTGCTGATTTGCGAATCAACTGGTATCAAATTGGCGTGAGACAGCGGTTTGCCTCTGGGGGGAAAGTAGTACCTTTTGGAGGATTATCTGTGGGGCTTACAAGTTTTGCCTTAGATTCGTCTCCCAACAAGTTCAATGAGCTTGCCTTATCTTTTGGGCTTCAAGCAGGTACAAACATCTATCTATCTGAAAGAATTGGACTTAGATTTCACGCACGTTTGCAAATGCCTGTTCAATTCAATGGGTTTGGTTTTTATGCCGGAACAGGTGGGGTAGGTGTAGGTGCAAGTGCAGGAACATACTTTGTTCAGGGTGACTTGGGAGCAGGGCTGATTATCCGTATTCCTAGATAGAGATTTATGGAAAATCAGAAAAATAATGTCTTTACAGAAATAGAAATCAACGCTTCACCAGAGGAAGTGTGGAGTGTGCTCACTGATTGGGATAAGCTAAAAGAGTGGAGTTCATCATTTATTGGTATTTCAACGGATAAACTGGTGAAGGGAGAAACTTTTGTTTCTTATTTTAAAAATCCTCTTACTGGAAAGGCCATTGAATTAAAGCATGTATGCACGGACTACGAAGAAGGGAGAAAATTTGGGTGGTCAGGCAATCTCATCGGAAAAGCACAAGACCATCATATCTACTCCTTAGAGCCGAGCGAAGATGGCACAACAATTTTTAGGCAAGAAGATGGCTTGCACGGCCCTCATAGTCATTTCTTGAATTTTCTTACCGAACATAACATGGTGGCGATGTATAAAAAGTTCAACCAAGAACTTAAAAATAGGGTTGAATCGCTCTATCCGAGAGATGAAACCTCAAAAATTCAAGACAGTTGAGTGATTTTTTAAAGGCTAATAATTAAGAGAAATGATAAAGCATTTATACAAACTTCTTGTGTGTGTTTTTATATTTGTAAGCCATCAAGCCATTGGGCAGAATGAGTTTTTTCATGAATTAGTTTTGGAAAAAAAGCTGATTGAAAATGAGAAATGGGAGTTTGTGGGTGAAGCCAACTTTAAACACCTATATAACGAACCAGCTTGGAGAAGGTGGGGCGCATCTTTTGTAGGTATCCGAAGAATAAAAAATTTCAGTATATCAGGTGGATTAAATGGTTACCATACCTTCGATAAAAGTATCACAAACTTCTTTGAAATGCGTCCGTGGACGGCATTGCAATACAATATTGCAATCGTGGCTGATATTGCTTTGAGGCAAAGACTGAGATATGAATGGCGATTTTTCTATACCGAAGGGGACAACTCGACGAGAGAAAATTACAGGCGTCTGCGGTATCAGATTGGTATTGACTTCCCCATACCAGGCAAAGAGGAGTCTTCGTGGAAAATCCGACCTTACTTTGAATGGTTCTTCATCAGAGACCCTGCCGAATTTGAGCGGTTTTCTAATGAAAGAGATTTTGGATTAATGGCAATCAAACGTTTCAAAAATGAACATGAAATTTCTTTTGGTTTTACAAGAGAAGTTTATTACGACTTAGAAACAGAGCGTCAATTTGGGTATCTCATTTTTGTTGCATACGCTCTTTAAAAAAATTGCAGTAAGCCCCTCCCTCCCCCCACTACCGAAAGTCTAAGCGAAGCGAGGAATTGAAGCATTCACCCTTTTTTATACATACACTTGCCACAATCGGGGACTGACCAAAAAACTCAAAATAGAAAACCTGTCAAGGCTTCAAAGAAAAACTCGAGAGTGAGCAGCACTTTCGGGTTCTTTTCTTGGCCAATTTTCTTTAAAAATAATGCTTTATGCGATGCTATTACTTAATTGTTTTTTCAAAAAATCATTGATTTGGTCGTACTCCTCTCTTCCCTTTTCTGTTAGATAAGGCAAAATCATATACCAAGTCATATCTACCAAATCCATGGGTTTCTCAAACAAGAGACTAGAAGTAAAGATTTTACTCTGTGCGTCCCAGAAGGCACCTACCATCCAAATATTATGGATCAAAAAATCATAGTTGATTCCCTGCTTTTCGGGGATTATTCTATTGGTTTCAATATAATAATCAAACAGCTTTCTTCCTTGTTTAAGACGTTTTAGGTTAGTTTTCTCATATAATTTTCCTACTTCGGGGTAATTGCGAAGAATAAAAACTAGGTCATGGAAGAAAAAACTATTTTTTTGGATAAAATCTCGGAAACTCCCCATAATTTTTCTAAAATCATCTAAGGTCAAGTAGCCTTCTAGTTTTATAAAATCTTGGGATTCTGCATCCATTTGCTTATAGATTTCTTCTATTAAAATTTCTTTAGACCTAAAATGATAAGTCAGATTACCTGTGCTGATGTTTAATGCGGTTGCTATTTGATTAGGAGATGTTGAGCATATACCGTGTTCATTAAATAATTCCATAGCTTTTTTGACTATTTTTTCTTTCAATTTCATTTCAAAATTTAATATTTATACATTAAGGCTTTATCATTAGTACAAAAATACTGAATATGTTTGGGAAGCACTCATTGAATAACTTTTTGAGTTCTTGAGTCAAGTACTCCTAATACATCTTTTAGACTTAAACTGAAGTGATTTTCTGAGATTTTGGTTTTTCTATTCCATTTATTTTTTCTAAATTTTATGTAAAAAAATAGTATTTAAGTACTAAATTTATTTTTAATTTTGTATTATTATACTATATTTGCCGAATATTTAAAGATATTTGTAAAATTTCAAAAAATAGTATAACTTAACCAAGGAGTATGTCAAACCAAGATTTAGTGGTAGATACCATTTCAGATGCCAATAAGTTCGGTCAAACGTGGAATCATTCCCTTCACTGGGCACTTTCTGGGATTAAGAGAAGATACGTACTGGCTCGCCTTCCACTTATTTCCTCTCTCATTCCAAGGAGTAGCTTATCTTATGTCGGAAAAAATATCCCTGTCAATGGATTGCTTGCGCACGGAGGAGGCCCGATGCACGTAGGAGGCACGATTGAAGAGGATAAGTGTTGCCAAAACCCCTTGGATTTAAACCCAAACGATCCTGATTTCATAGAAAAAACCTCTGGTGGGCTCAGAATGCTAGGAGATAAAGACTTTACCTCTGCCTACCCCGATAAAATCATTGGAAATTTCACCTCTGTTAATCGAATGCTGACAAATATCTCACAAGATTTTATTGCCGCCTCCATTGACCGTTTGGTGCTCCCTGATAAAAATCACAAACAAAGAATTAAATCCTATCTGATTGCCGCAAGAGAATGTGATAAATTACACGGGAAAGTTATTTTAGAGCAGACGGCTACCTTTGCTTTCCGTTCAGCCAAAAATCCAAAAGAATGGTATGAACCCATTACTGATTCTATTCGCTGTATTATGTTTTTCGAGTGGGGGATAAAAGGACAAAAATTCACAGGGGCTATTTTAGGAGGGACAGGCAAGTATGCAGGTGCTACCGGAGAATTTTACAGAGAGCGGTTGTTAGCACCCAATTTTGCCGGAGCAGAGACATTCAGAATCACATTTCCTGGTCTTCCCAAACCTGATTATTGGCCTGAATGATAGAAAAAAGTAAATGAACTATAAGTAATAAAGTAAAAAATATGACAAAACAAGAACTATTAAATCAACTGCAAGTACCCCTTATTGCCGCACCTATGTTTATCGTCTCTCAGGTAGATTTGGTACTCGAGTGTTGTAAAAGTGGCGTATTAGGTGCGTTTCCAGCACTAAATAATTGGACTTCCGAAGGCTTAGAAGCTTGGTTGGTTCAAATTAAATCTGCACTCAAATCCTTTAAAGAAACGACCGGAAATAAACCTGCTCCCTTCGGCATGAACTTAATCGTACATAATAGCAATAAACGCCTAGAAGCTGATTTGGAAATCGCCATACGGCAAGAAGTACCCATTATCATCACCTCACTGGGTGCTGTTTCCGAATTAGTGGACAGAATACACAGCTACGGTGGTTTGGTTTTTCATGATGTCATCAACATCCGTCATGCCGAAAAAGCGATTGAAGCAGGTGTTGATGGGATTGTTTGTGTAGCTGCGGGCGCAGGTGGTCACGGTGGGCTACTCAACCCTATGCCATTTATTTCGAAAGTGCGAGAAATTTTTGATGGAATCGTGGTTTTGGCTGGAGCGATAAGTTCGGGAAAAGATGTTGCAACTGCCCTGCAAATGGGTGCCGATTTGGCTTACATGGGTACTCGGTTTATCAGCACAAAAGAGGCAGTTGCCTCAGAAGACTACAAAAACATGATTATCGAGGGCAGTGTTTCGGATATTGTTTACACAGCAGCCATATCAGGCATAAACGGGAATTACCTCAAACAAAGTCTGGAAGCCTCTGGTCTTACCCAAGACCAATGGGAATCTAAAACCAAACTAGACATCAAAGGAGAAGACGGCAAAGCGAAAGCTTGGAAAGATATATGGTCAGCCGGTCATGGTGTAGAAACAGTAAAAGATGTCCTCCCAGCTTCAGAATTAATTGCCCGATTGAGAAAAGAACTTAAAGATGCTCTAGAAAGCCAATCCAAATTAATGGATAGATGGTGCTAATGGGAGTTCCTTTTGTAAATAACAAAGTCAATTAAATATTTAAAAGAATGTAGAACCAATTTTAAACCCAAAGAAATCATGGCTCAAAAATTTTTAGTAGAATATTTCTACCGCTACGAAAAAGAAAAGGCAAACCGTCCTTTCTTACATCAACCTTTTGGTGATACCTGGGAAACGTACACTTGGGCAGAAGTGGGCGATAAAGCCAGAAGATTAGCCACTTGGCTCAAAAAACAATGTCCAAAAGAAAAAGCACACATCAGCATCGTTTCTAAAAACTGCCGAGAGTGGTTCATTGCTGACATTGCTACCATGATGGCGGGTTTTGTTAGCGTTCCCTTTTATTCAAATCTGAAAGGAACGGAGTTGAGGGAAGTCATCACATTAGGAGATGTGGACTTGCTGCTTATCGGAAAAGTTGAAGGCTGGGAAGATATGAAAACGGGCATTCCCGAAGGTGTTAAAGTTGGAAAACTCCCACACTATGAAAACTTCCCCAAAATAGACATCGGAACGGAATGGGATACCATGATGAAAGAAGAACCTCTACAAGGCAATCCCGTCCCCAAACCAGATGATATTTGGTCTATCATTTTCACTTCTGGTACTACGGGTACGCCAAAAGGTGCTTATTTTACTGAAGGAAAATTGATGGAAGCACTCAGCCACCCATCTTCTTCTCATTGGTTTTTATTAGATGAAAACAAAGAAAACCGTTTTTTCTCCTATCTCCCGCTCAATCATATTGCTGAGCGAACGGTAGAGTTTTTGGGTATTCGTTTTGGTGTAGAAGTATTCTTTGCAGAAAGTCTGGATACTTTTCCTCAAAATCTAAAAGATGCAAAGCCAACACTTTTCTTGGCTGTTCCCCGTATTTGGACAAAATTCCGACAAGGTATTTTGGCGAAGATGCCCCAGAAAAAGCTAGCTATTTTGCTGCGCATACCCTTTGTAAGTACTTTTATCAAAAAGAAATTGAAAGCTGCCTTAGGCTTAGAAAAAGCAAGAATTTGTATCACAGGGGCAGCACCCATGACTGATTACGAAAAGGCTTGGTGGGTAAAATTAGGGTTTCCACTGAGCGAGGCATACGGACAAACCGAAACATTGGGCTATGGCTGCTACTCACCAGTAGGAGGTATGAGGAGTGGTACGATTGGAAAACCGCACAAGGGATTTGAGCTTAAAATTGACGAAGAAACTCAAGAAATTTTATTCAAGTTTCCCATGATTATGAATGGCTACTACAAAGACCCTGAAAAAACAGCCGAAACTATCCGAGAGGGTTGGTTACATACTGGCGATGCGGGAGTAATTGATAGTGAAGGCTATCTATCAATCACAGGGCGTGTAAAAGACACTTTCAAGACAGAAAAAGGAGAGTTCATCGTGCCCACTAATATAGAACATCGGTATAGTGTCAATGCAGATATTGAGCAGATGTGCTTACTGGGCTTAGGAATGCCCCAGCCCATTATGGTTGTAGTGCCTTCTGAAGCTGCTGCCGCAAAGCCCAAAGAAGAATTGGAAAAGAGCTTGGAAGAAACCATGCTTCAAGTAAACAATGAATTAGAAAAACATGCTCGAGTAAATACGGTGTTGATTGCAAAAGAGCCATTCGCTACGGATAATGGTTTATTGACTCCCACTTTAAAAGTCAAACGCTTTAATGTGCATACAAAATATGCTGATAAATTGAGAGTGTATTGCGAAGATAAGCGCGACATCATCTGGGAGTAAAAGATTTAGTAAAATTTACAAATAAAGCCTTGAAATCAAAACAAAAAACGGATAATGGAAAATTTACAGTATATAAAATTTGAGGAGCAAGAGGGTGTTGCTATCATCACACTCAATCACCCCAAAGTGAATGGTTTTATACCTCCACTGGTAACCGAACTTAGCCAAATAATCCATCATTGCCGCTATACCGATAGCATTCGCTGTGTTGTCATCACCGCCGCAGGAAGTTTCTTTTCTCCAGGTGCCGATATTCAATCAGCATTTGAGGCAAAAGACCAAATCAAAGAGTTGGTAAAAAAAATGGCAGGCTTGTTTCACGAAGCCTTAAGTAGCATCATGCGCATGGAAAAACCCGTGATTACCGCAGTCAATGGCTTTGCGGCAGGGAGTGGACTTGGCTTGGCACTTGCTGGGGACATTGTAATTGCTAGTGAAAGTGCGAAGTTTACTCTAGCCTATACCAACGCAGGTCTAACGCCCGATGGTGGAACGACTTATCTTTTACCCCGTTTGATTGGTCTTCGCAAAACCGTTGAACTGGCATTTACCAATCGAACACTTACCGCTCAAGAAGCCTTGGCTTGGAATATGCTCACCCAAGTTGTTCCAGACGAACAACTGTTAAGCACTGCCTTAGGATTAGCTCAAAAACTGGCAAAAGGACCTACCGATGCGTATGGCTATATTAAAAAATTAATGCTCACTACCTATTCAAATTCTTTAGAAGAGCAAACCGAACTCGAAAAAGAGGGCATAGCCAATCAATTTAGTAGTTACAATGGTCAAGAAGGCATGCAGGCATTTATGGAAAAACGAATGCCAAATTTTAAATAAATGAATTCTAAAATTTTAAAAAGGAAACAACACAGGAAAAACATCCATGAAAACAAAAACTCAACAATTTTTGGAAGACACTGGGGCAAAAGTTCCCATTATTTGTGGTCCTATGTATCCAGGCTCAAACCCTGAATTAATTGCCGCCGTTTCAGATGCGGGTGGAATAGGCATTGTTCAACCAGTCTCACTGACTTCTCTTTACAAACACGATTTTCGGGAAGGGTTACAGCTTATCAAAAAGCTAACCAACAAACCCTTTGGCGTCAATTTTACCATTTTTGGAGGGGCTAATAAAAAGTATCACGAACAAATGCAAAAATGGATGGAAATATCCATTGAAGAAGGTGTAAAGTTCTTTTTAACTTCCTTGGGAAAGCCACACGAAATAGTCAAAATGGCTCAACAACACGGCATCAAAGTTTATCATGACGTACCCAATAAAAAGGTAGCTTTGGCAATGATAGATGCTGGTGTAGATGGGTTAAATTGTATCAATTGGCGAGGAGGAGGTCAAACAGGTGTGCAATCCGCAGAGCAATTTATGGAAGAGCTAAAAGATGTTAAGATTCCATTAATTTGTGCGGGAGGCATCGGGAATGCAGAAGATTTTAAGAAGGCATTGGATATGGGTTATGCGGGTGTTCAAATGGGAACACGATTTTTGGCAACTAAAGAATGTATCATTACCAATAGTTACAAGCAAGCTATCGTAGATGCCAAAGAGAAAGATATTGTTTGGACCAATAAGGTTGCCGGAAATAACTCTTCTGTTATCAAAACCAAAGATGTGATGAAAGGAGGTTTGAAAACGGGACCTATCATCACTTACATGTTACGCCAACCCAGATTGAAAAAATATGCGCGTATGTATTTGATGAGTAAAGGATTAAAAAATTACTCAAAAACCGCTTTTGATGATAATGTGCAATTTTGGCAAGCTGGAAAAGGCGTGGGTAATATCAATTCGGTTGAATCAGCAGCCGATGTAGTAAAGGAGTTTGCTGCTGTTACAATTTAAATTATAAAACAACACAAAAAAATTAATACTTATGAAATCATTATTTTTTACAGAAGAACACGAATTATTCCGAGAATCCTTGAAAGATTTTTTTAGAGTAGAAGTAAGCCCTTATCTTAAAGAATGGGAAGCACAAGGAAAGGTTGATAGAAATATCTTCCGAAAAATGGGCGAAATGGGATACCTTGGTTTAGAGGTTGAGGAAACTTATGAAGGTATGGGCTTGGATTTTCTCTACACCACTGTATTGTGTGAAGAAATGGGGCGAACTGGTTCCTTAGGCTTCAGCACGGTTATCAGTGGACATGCCTATCTGGCTATGAATTACCTAATCCATGCCGGATCTTCCTTTTTGAAAGAAAAATACTTAATCCCAAGTGTAAAAGGCGAAAAAATTGGCTCGCTTGGCTTGACAGAGCCAGTTGCTGGTTCTGACCTAAAGAGTATCCGAACAACTGCAAAATTAGAAGGTGATTATTATCTGATTAATGGCTCAAAGACCTTTATCTCTAATGGTTATTATGGAGATTATACTGTAGCTGCTGTTAAAACTGAAAATGGTTTTTCTATGATTGTCATTGATTTGGATTCAGAAGGCCTTACCCGAAACAAACTGGATAAAGTAGGGCTAAGATGTTCTGATACTGCTGAACTTGCTTTTGATAATGTACGTGTACCCAAAGAAAATTTAATCGGAGAAGAAGGGAAAGGCTTTTATTATATGATGGAAAGCCTTCAGGTAGAAAGATTGACGGGAGCTCAATACTGTATCGGCTTAATGGAATATGTTTTGGAAATTACCCTACAATATATCTCTGAAAGAATGGCTTTTGGACAAAGCATTAATAAATTCCAAGTATTAAGACATCAAATTGCCGAAATGGCTACTGAAATAGAAGCCTACAAGGCTTTTTGTCAGCTTACAAGTTACCGCTTGGCAAAAGGGGAAAATTTGGTCAAAGAATGTACTATGTTGAAGTACAAAGCGGGAGATTTACTGAATGAAGTAGTGTACAAATGCCAACAAATGTTTGGAGGCTACGGCTTTATGGAAGAGTACCCCATTGGTCAGATTTATAGAGATGTTCGGATTGCTCCAATTTATGGAGGTACTTCAGAAATCATGAAAGAAGTCATTGCCAAAATGCTCATTGATAAAACGGATTACAAGCCAGTTTATAAAAAGTAAATTAAATGAAATCAATCTTCAATTTAGATTTTCTTCGCTTGCCCATTATTTTAATTTATATTGCAGTAGCCAATACTTCCTGCAATATTTCTAAGTGGGGAACACAATTAACGGATGAGGTTTCTGATATCGATAAAGCTAAAGAAGTGAAAGAAAATATAGCCATCGACCCTGATGATGATGAAAACCCAAAGGCCAAAGTTAAAGTAGTCAGCAGATGGTAGTTTATGGATTTGATTATTCCCTTTCGGGTGATAATGTCATGAGTTAGTAGCATTTTTATATACAATAAAATAAAGAGGGACTAAACACCCCTCTTTTTAATTTGATAAGGTCGTGTGTTGGTAGCATTCTTATATAATCAGCAGAAACTTAAACCAATGTATAACATTTTGTATCAAATTTGTTAGTACTTTTATACTAAAGCAAATCTAATGAAAAATTATGCCTTTGTCTTTCTCTTTCTTTTCTTGCATAACACCTGCTTATTTGCCCAAAACAAAAAGGTTTTGGATAGCCTGATGCACGTCTATAATACCGCCAAGCACGATACAAGTCGTATCATAGCTCTTACTTCTATTGCTTTTGAACTCGTAGATAACAACCCTGATACTTGTATTATCATATCCGAAAAAGCCCTTACCATGAGCGAAAGGATAGGTTTTGAGAAGGGGAAATCTTGGGCATTGAATAGAGTGGGCGTAGGTTATCATGTGCAGGGAAAATACCTTGATGCTCTTGCCTACTACCAAAAAGCCCTGTCTCTGTTTGAGAAAGTGCAAGATAAGAAAGGTATGGGTTCAAGTGTAGGTAACATAGGAAATATTTACTATTCTCAAGGCAATTACCCCAAAGCCTTGGAATACAACCAACGCAGTTTGGCAATACACGAGCAAACAGGCAATAAAGCTGGCATGGGCGCGTGTTTGAATAACATAGGTGCTATTTACAACCATCAAGGCAATTACCCCGAAGCCTTGGAATACTACCAACGCAGTTTGGCAATACAAGAGCAAATAGGCGATAAAGTTGGCGTAGGCGGGAGTTTGAGTAACATCGGTATTATTTACCACAATCAGGGCAACTACCCCAAAGCCTTGGAATACAACCAACGCAGTTTGGCAATACAAGAGCAAATAGGTGATAAACAGGGGCTTACCTATTCACTCAATGGGCTTGCTCAAGTAGCCCAAAAACAACAAAACTATGAAAAAAGTATAGCATATGCCCAAAGAAGCCTGCAAATAGCCCAAGAAATCAAAGCACTTGCAGAAATCAAAAATGCAAGCAAAACGCTCTACGACACCTACAAACTCAAAGGCGACTATGCCAAAGCCCTCGAATACCATGAGCTATTCAAGCAGATGAACGACTCGCTCTTCAATGTGGACAAGAGTAAGGCAATAGCCAACCTCGAGGCAAGGGCAGAAATAGAGCGC
>CAYZQI010000131.1:0-13926 GCA_964480455.1 uncultured Cytophagaceae bacterium | reverse complement strand
ACTTGTCGGTGTTTTGTATGGGTATCAGAAAGACAAACAATTTTCATAAAGTACTTGGTTTAAAAATCTGCCCACTTAATGACTGAAAATTTGACTTATTGTGTCTCAAAAAAAGGTTCTCTGATAATTTTTGTGAAGGCAGCATTGTAAAACAGACTTTAGTCTGTTCGAGAAGCTAGGGCGGCAGGTTAAAGCCCACACTTACAGATGAACCACAGAAATTTTCAGACAACAGAAAAAATAAGTAACCTTCAAAGATTACAAAGCTACTTAATTTTTTATAAAAATTCTATTTTACGAGTTATGACAATGACTGTATGCTCAAAATTGCATGAGTTATCTTTGTTTTGGATAAATTCCTAGATACATTACACAGAAAGAAATAAACATATTTTAGCTTTGCCACGATTTAAACACGTATCCATTTCAGTTTATTCATTTGATAAATTATGCCTCTAGCTCCCATTGTCCTATTTGCTTACAAAAGACCAACACATCTGAAAACCACACTAGAGGCTTTGTGTAAGAATCCACTTGCTATGCAAAGTCAGTTAATTGTATTTTCTGATGGCGCAAAAAATGAGGCAGAAAAACCTCTTGTAGCGCAAAGCCGTGAAGTACTACGGTCGGTTGAGGGTTTTGCCAAGGTAACAGTACATGAAGCTACAAACAATCAGGGTTTGGCAAATTCTGTTATCAAAGGTGTCAGCCAAGTACTTGCGGCACATGGCAAAGCCATTGTACTAGAAGATGATATGCTCTGTACGCCTGATTTTCTCAACTTTATGAATGACGGGCTAGAGTATTATCAAGACAATCCCAAGGTGTTTTCACTTTCGGGTTACAGCTTTCCCTTAGAGATTCCTGCTCAATATCCTCACAAGGTATATGCTTTGCCGCGTGCCTCTTCGTGGGGCTGGGCAACATGGCAAGATAGATGGCAACAAGCAGATTGGGAACTGCAAGATTTTGATATTTTCCGAAAAGACCGACAGTCTCAACAAAAATTCAATCAGGGGGGGGCAGACCTGAGCGCAATGCTTTTTAGACAGCAGCAAGGCAAGATAGATTCTTGGGCTATTCGCTGGATTTATGCACATTTCAAGCAGCAGGCTTTGGCAGTTTATCCTCGCTACTCACGTATTGAAAACATAGGTTTAGATGGCTCGGGCACACATAGCCCCAAAACTGTTCGCTACCTGAGCCAAGTAAGTGCCAAAGCCTACAGCTTTGTAGAAAATCCAAGTATTGACCCATTGATTTTAGCCTCTCTGCAGCGTTTTTTTGCACGTAGTTTTTTTAGAAGCTGGATAGACTATTTTCAGTTTGGTATTAGGAAGTAAGTTTATGAGATAAGTTGTTTACTTTTTTTTGGCATTTTTTAAACAATTCACGTATTTTATGCTTATCTGAGTATCTCAAAAGCATTAACAAATTTATGAAAAAGAAGCAAGCAACCTCCTCTAATGTAGCACTATCTAACGAACTTATGATAGATGAACAAGGACGTTTGAGAGTAACGAGCCCTCAAACAGAAATTAAGCCCATTACTTGGTGGCAATCTTGTTCTCCAAGTTTTATATTTTTGACCTGTGGTGTATTGACTATTTTTTTGATTGATGTATTGGTTGCTTTGTTTGCCATGAGCCTCAAGCAGCAGTATCTACTACACAACCCTGAGGCACAAAGTGCTTTCTACCCTTTTTTGGCTATTGTGCTTGTCAGTATTACTGGTTCGCTGAGTTTGCTTTTATTCGTGATATATAAAATCAATGTGCCTTACCTTCAAAAAGCCGAAGTGTTGGTAGAGATTGACCCAGAAGCATAAATGTTTAGAAAGCTGTATTTTTCACGTTTTTTTGTTTTTCAGCCTCTTATTTTTTTAGCTCTATTAAGTTTATTCTTCACTTGTCAGCCCAAAGAAAGACAAAGCCAACCAAGTTTTTATTTTTGGAGAACCAATTTTTTACTTGATAGCTTAGAACAAAGCTACTTGAAAGCACTTAAAGTAGAATCATTGTATCTGCGTTGTTTTGATGTAGCTTGGAATGAAGCAAAGCAACAAGCACAACCGCTGGGTATCTTGCAAATTTCAAATCAAAATAAACCGTTACCACAGCTTCGGCGCATCATTCCCACAGTATTCATTACCAATCAGACGCTTTTACAACTTCCTGACTCTCTCCGTCCGGTGCTTGCCCAGCAAATTGCCAGACAGCTTCAAGCCATTCATCAAAAGCCAGCTTTCAAAGAAACTTTCCCAAAAGCAATTATTGACGAGTTACAGCTTGATTGTGATTGGAGCCTGCAAAGCCGTGCTGCCTTTTTTGATTTGATAGCCTTGCTTAAAAAAGAACTAAAAGATAGCCTAAAAATAGGCGTTACGCTCCGCCTACATCAGTATAAATACCCCCAAAAAACAGGCGTACCTCCCGTAGAAGTCGCCAATCTGATGTGTTATAACACAGGCAACCTACAAGACCCAAGCACTAGCAATTCAATCTTAGAAATAGAAACCGTCAAAAGTTACCTTACCTCTCAGCAGCAATACCCAGTAGCATTGCGTGTTGCTTTGCCTATTTACGCTTGGGCAGTATTGATTCGCTCAGGAAAAGTAATCAATTTAATAGCCAATACAGACACACAAGCCCTCGAAAATCCTAAATTTAAGAAAACAAACCAAGCAGAACATTACCAGGTACTTGAAAGCCATTATTTTAAAGGAATTTATCTGTATAAAGATGACATCATACGCTTTGAACACATCAGCCCCAAACAACTGTACGAGCTTGCACAAGTATTAAAACGACACTTCAAAACAGACATCAAAGAATGGATATTTTTTCAATTAAATTCAGTAGATTTGAGAAAATTTAGCGTGGAAACCCTCAAAAAGGTGGTTCTCTGACAATTTTTGTGATGATGTTTCATAAGATAGGCTGAATACTGTTCAGAACATAAATGCCAGCGGACTGAAAGTTCACTGCTACAGATTTTTACAGAAATTGTCAGACAACCAAAAAGGTTCAATAATCAAAAACAAAAAAAGCATAAGGGCGCATAAATGAATAAATTAGCAATAGGAAATTTTTATAACCTGAAAGTTCTGAGAGATACTGCAAGCGGTATGTACTTGGGCTTTGAAACAGCAGAAACAGAAGAGGAAACTCCAATAGATAATCCCTCAGAAGAGGTGGTATTGTTGCCTGGTAAATTTATTCCCGAAGGACTAAGAGTAGGAGATACCCTGCGCGTATTCATTTATCGGGATAACGAAAATAGACTGATTGCAACTACACAAACACCCTTTGCACAGCTCAATCAAGTAGCCTACCTAAAAGTTAATCAAGTTAATCAATACGGTGCTTTTCTAGAGTGGGGCATAGACAAAGATTTGTTTGTACCTTTCAAAGAACAACCCTACCGAATGAATGAAGGCGTAAAATACCTTGTGTATGTTTATGTAGATTTGCGCACAGATAGGCTGATTGCCTCTGCTAATCTGCATCGCTTTATGCTCAACGACACCCTCACGGTGCAAGAAGGCGAGGAAGTAGATATTATCATCTGGGATACCACAGATTTAGGGGTCAATGTTATTATCAATCATCAACACAAAGGCTTGGTCTATCATAATGAGATTTTTACCCCCTTAAAGCTAGGCGATAGCCACAAGGCATACATCAAAAAAATAAGAGAAGACAACAAAATAGATGTCCGTCTGCAAAAAGATGGACACCTCAGCATAGAGCCCAATGCCCAGAAAATATTGGATACATTGAGAGAACAACAAGGCTTTTTGCCCCTCAACGACCACTCTAACCCAACAGAAATCTATGACATGCTGGCAATGAGCAAGAAAAATTTTAAAAAAGCATTGGGCGCGCTCTACAAACAACGCTTGGTAAGGCTCTCTGATGAAGGAGTTTATTTGAATAAGTAATTGTCAATTGTGGTAGTCCCTGATTAATTGTGTATGCTGAAAAAAACTTGCTTGTTACATCTCATCATAGCCCCAGAGCAGAAACAATAGGCACTCTATCAATACAAAAAAACGGTACGCTCCTCTGGAGCTATGCTTTAATTAATTAAATCACTACCCACGGTACGCACCCACGGTGCTGAAAAGCCTTGTAAAGGCGTTCCGTTGGTAGCATTAAAAACGTTTAGCCATTAGCCCCAGCGGGGTGCACCGTTATTCATCTTTTTTGAGGGTTTTAAGATAAAAAACATCACATTTCCCTAAAAAGAAAGTGAGAAAAAGGCTAAAAAAGTCATACACACTTAAGGGTTGGACTACCGTCAATTGTTAGCTAATTAAGCATTTGATTATCAATGATTTATATAAAATAAAAGATTATTTCCTGTTAGAAAGTTTCCTAACTATTTATAATTTCCTAAAAGAACACCTCTACAAACTGTCCAGCACTTTTTCAATTAGTTTGATGACAGTGGCGTGTGGGTCAGCCGAAAACTGACCTGTACTTCGGTTGGCAATCAAGGCATTGAGCGAAAGCATTTCATGCCCTAGCAATTGGCAAAGCGCATAATAGCCTGCTGTTTCCATTTCTAGGTTACTAATAGGAAGCCCCTCAAAATGACAATCTTTTAATGAGGCTAGAAAATTAGTCTGTCGGAGTGCCAAGCGTAAAACCCTGCCTTGCGGTGCGTAAAAGCCCGGACAAGTAAGGGTGATGCCTTCATAGCATCCTTCTCTGAATTTATCTTGCCAGAAATCACCTTTTTTGGCAAGGTAGGGGCAAAAGCCCAGGCCTGTAAGTTGTTGTACTTCTTCACAAAAAATCCTGCTTTCAGGGCTTTGTTGCCAAGCATAGAATTGCATCAAAGTATCTAAGCCTAGCCCATAGCTAGATGCCAAAAAGCTATCTACAGGCAAGGTAGGGTGGAGTATGCCCGAAGTTCCTATTCTGATAACTTTCAGGGAAGTATGGTTGGATTTGACGTGTCTATTTACCAAATCTATATTGACCAGCGCATCAAGTTCATTCAATAGAATTTCTACATTGTCTGTGCCTATGCCCGAAGATACTACAGAAACTCGTTTTGCACCTAGACGGCCGGTATGGCTTACAAATTCACGCTTTTGGACTCGGTGCTCTATGCTATCAAAATAAGCCGACACAAAGCTTACACGCTCAGGGTCGCCTACTACAATTACAGTTTGCGCCAATTGCTCAGGCTGTAGTGCCAAATGATATACACTGCCATCTTGATTGAGTACTAGCTCTGAGGGACTTAAATGATTTTGATTGGTCATAATGCTTGCTTTATTTTTTACAAAGGTTACTCAAATTCCCCACTCCGCCCTTATCCATTGGAATTTTTTTTGACGGTGTGCGGCAGCACCTCCTTGGTGTCCTGCCATTGGGTAGATGTATAGCCTTTTGGGTGCAGTGATGCAGTTATAAGTAGCAAAGCCTGTCAGTGCGGGGCAGGTGTAGTCTTGTAGTCCTATGCTCATGAGTACAGGTACTTTGATGAGTGAGGCAAAATTTTTAGTATCAAAATAACTCAAATTGTATTGCACACGCCATGTACTCAGGCTAGGCTGTTGTTTTTGATAACGCTTTACTTCATCATTCACCCAATTAGTAAGGGTCATCAAGTTTTCTATGTCAGAGAGAAAAGGCACATCAGGGGCGCAGAGGCTTACACGTTCATCAAGGGCAGCCGTAAACAAACTCAACGCTCCGCCCTGACTTGCACCTTCTACCACAATCTTGCTTTGGTCTATCTCAGGGCGAGTAGCTATAAAATCTAAGGCCCTTATACAATCGGCAACTGCTCCTCTATAAAAGTAAGTTTCTTTGCTTTCAAGGCGATGAGAGATAATTTTATGGTAGTCCTCTCCTACATCTAGGTAATCTTTGCTGTTGCCGTGTCCTCTAATATTGAGCGAAAGTGCAGCAAAATCTAGTGGTATGCCGTGTTTGGGCTTGTCTTCAAGCGAGCCGACATTGTAAAAACCTCCTCCCAAAGAGGGCAATTGCAGCACAATGGGTACATTATTTTTGTTTTTGGGTCTTCTGTACCAAGCCCTTATGGTAGTATTTTCAAGACTTTTCATTTCTACCAAGAATACCTCATAGGCAGCCGTGCTGAGTGAGGGCTTTGAAGTCATTTTGAATGAAGGGCTGGTATTTTGGAGTATTTGGAGAGTACTTTCCCAAAATTGTAAAAAATCTTGCTTCCGTGTGAGTGGGCTTTTTATCTCAAAAGGAGCATACGCCATTTTGATAGAATTTGCTTTAAGTGTGCCGCTTGTATTGCGTACCTGTGCATAGATATGATAAACATTTGCCTTTGGGGGTGTGTAATAAAAGGTAAAGGTTTGGTTTTGCTGGTGAGGGATTTCTACATATTTTTTGAAGCTATGCAATACTGTTCCTTGCGCACTAGATACACTTCCAGCCACATACGCTTTGAGTGTCTGCCCTGTTTGGTTATTTACTTGGTAATTGATTTTTAGAGGTGTACCACTGGTAAAAGTGCCATCGCTCCCTTCTAAATCAAATTCTGTTTGCAGCCAAATAGGGCTGAATTGGATACTGCTGAGGGTGAGTATTAGCAAAAACCAAAAAACAATGCGACCAAGATTTAGCATATCTTTTCTTCAAGTATTGTAGTTATTAATTAGTGGTCAATGATTAGTATTTGTTGTAAGTTTAAAAAATGTTTGATGAATAGCAAATTCATAATTTAGCTGTTCTTTCTATTTTGAACAACTGATGTTAGGCAATATTACTCAAATTGAATAGAATAAACAAATTAGGGTTGTTTTTTTTGATAATACTGCCAGCACAAAGAAGCATAGCAGGGATAATTCAATACAAGCAATTATTTTTGTAACGAGGCGTTTTTTGTTTTGTAGAAAACAAATATATGATAAGTAAGTATTCAACTTTTCTGGCTTAAAGCCTAGCAAACCAAAGCAAAAAATTGCTTGAAAGTTGTTCTCTAACTATTTGATAATAAGCTCTTTAATTAAAATTATGTAATACCTTGCTCTTAAACCATCTACACAAGAGAAACCTTATAATAATACAACATACTTCCTTTATCTATCTTAAAAATAAAATAAGTAATGACAATCCGATACCTTTTATACTCACACACTGATTTGAAAAATATACTGAGGTTGATTTTTGTAGGCATACTTTTTATAAGTACAGCACCTCAATATCTACACGCTCAAGAAGCCTGTTTTGAGGTCTTGCCTAGCACTGCCTGCAACCAAACCGAAGTAGAAGTTATCAATTGTGCGGTAGGGGCAATTAACGTATCCTACCAATATTCAGAGGAAGAAGGCTTCGTCAATAGAACAGAGCATATCTATGACTCTCCAGGCACTTATACCATCACGCAGTTGGCACAATTCAACATAGGAGGTAGTACAGAAGCCAAACTCACCACACGGCAAGTAGTTATTTTGCCTACGCCACTCCCCGATTTTAGAGCCTATTTGTGCGACAATCGTGTAGTGTCTCTTGAAATAAGAGACAACCAGTACCCTATTTACTTTATCAACTGGGGAGATGGCAGCCCTATAGAAACCGCCACCTCCACTGCCAACCTTCTTTCACATAGTTATTTACTCGGAGGTAGTTATGTCATCACTGTAACGGGCAACTATGTGCCCGCCAATTGTGGAGGAGCTAAATCGGTCATAGTCAGCCCTATCAATGCCATTAACTCGCCTAGTGTAAGGCAAATAGCTCTGCGCCGCCTCGACCCTGAAGCTGGCGAAGTAGAGCTACAATTTGAAGCAGATAGCAACTACACCTACCAAATATTTAAAGAGGGAGGCCTTAGCCCATTGGTGACCCTAGAAAATACACACGGACTCACCGCACGCATCATTGGAGAGCTAAACACCACCGAGCAGAACCTTTGCTTTTTTATCAGAACTGTAGATGCCTGCGGCAACGTGCTGCTTACACCACCAATTTACTGTACACTCACGCTAAACGTAACCTCACAGAGTAACCAAAATCAGATTGACTGGACCAGTTACCCACTTTCAACAGGGCTTCCAGCAGGAGCTTTCTCACAATATATCCTTTATAGAAATGAGCAGCCCTACCAAGTATTCAATAGTTTAGCTACCAACAACTTCACTGATACGGAGGTAGATTGCAACATAGAGTATTGCTACAGAATAGAAATTCGGTTCAATACCGCCAATCTTGATTTCCGATCAGTAAGCAATACTGCTTGTGTAGTTGCTTTTTCTGATGTAGTTCCGCCCCCTTTACTTAATTTTAATGCTACAGTAGAGAGCAGCCGAAGTATCAAGCTATTTTGGGACATTCCCACCGAGCAACGTGTCAAAGAATACCGCATTCGCCGCTCAGGGGGAGAAGCCTATCAGCGCATCACTGCCGAGGCACAAGCCTTAGACACTGATTTGGCACTAGACCAAAGATATTGTTATGATATTTTTTATATCAATGATTGTGATATCTCCTCTCCTGTTACTGCCTTTGCCTGTCCTGTGTTTTTGAAGGGCAATTCTCAAGAAGCTGGCATCATCAACCTCAACTGGACGAGCTACCAAAACTCAAACAACAGTTTCGAGTACTATGTACTCCAAAAACTAGATGATGATTTGCAAGTCTATCAAGAAATTACGCTGCCAAGCAGCATTGGGCCGCAGTTTCAAGATACAGAAGCTAAAACCGACCGGCAAGTGATGCGCTACCGTATCAAGACTGTGATAGAAGAAAGTACGCAAGTATTGAGTTATTCAAACATAGTAGAAGTGGTACAGCCTTTCAGGATTTTCTTTCCTAATGCTTTTACCCCCAATGGCGATGGCAGAAATGATACCTTTGAGCCGAAAGGACTTTTCATTAATCAATTTGAAATGAGGGTCTATGGGCGCAACGGAAAGCTACTCTTTACAAGCCAAGACCTTAGCCAAGGCTGGGATGGTAGCTACCAAGGTACGCAAATGCCCTCTGGAGTTTATGTGTATTTGGTAGAAATAACAGATTTTGTGGGGCAGACTTTTACAAAAAGAGGAACATTTAATTTAATTCAATAAAATCAGATTTTTTTGATTATATTTGTAAAAACTTTTAAAGATTATGGACATAAGATTATTAATGGGCAAAGTAAAAGAAATGCAAACTAAAATGCAGGAAGCCCAAGAAAACTTAGTAAATATTCAAGCCTCTTCTGAGTCGGGGGCGGGCATGGTAAAGGCTACTGTAAATGGCAAAAAACAAGTAGTTTCGGTAGAAATAGACCGCGACCTCATCAAACCCGAAGACCGTGAGATGATGCAAGACCTCATCGTGGCTGCCATCAATAAGGCAATGCTAGAAGTAGATAGCCTTGCCAAAGAAGAACTCAAAAAAACCACAGAAGGCGTAATTCCTAACTTCCCTGGCTTTGATTTTAATAATATGGACATGCCCTAACTGCTGATGTATTGAAAACCATCGCCGTAGTCATTTTGAATTATAATGGTAAGCATTATTTAGCACAATTTCTGCCCTCAGTCTGTGCTTACAGTAGTGAGGCAGATATAATCATTGCTGATAATGCCTCTACTGATGATTCTATCTCATTCCTCGAGCAGCATTATCCTTCCCTGCAAATCATCAAACTTCAAGAAAATGGAGGGTTCAGCAAGGGTTACAATCTTGCCTTGGCGCAACTCAAAGGAAACTATACTTATTATGTACTCCTCAACTCTGATGTAGAGGTTACTCCCGCTTGGCTACACGCTCCTCTTTCACTACTGACACAGCACCCCGATATAGGTGCTTGCCAACCCAAATTAAAAGACTTTCATCAAAAAGATAAATTTGAGTATGCAGGAGCGGCCGGAGGATTCATTGACCAGCTCGGCTACCCCTTTTGTAGAGGACGTATTTTTCAAGAGATGGAGCAAGATACTGGGCAATACGACCAAGCCTGCAAGGTGTTCTGGGCCTCAGGAGCGTGTATGTTTGTGAGGGCTTCGCTCTACCATAAGCTGGGGGGACTAGAAGAAGATTTTTTTGCACACATGGAAGAAATTGACTTTTGCTGGCGGCTATATCGTGTGGGCTATGCAGTAGCGTACACCCCCGAGTCTGAGATTTTTCATGTGGGAGGAGGCACACTCTCGCACAGCAACCCACGTAAAACTTTTTTGAACTTTCGAAACAACTTGGCAATGCTAGCAAAAAACCTTCCCAATGCAAGGCTTTTTGTAGTACTTTTACTACGCCTAGGGCTAGATAACCTAGCAGCTTTTAAATTTTTACTTGAAGGAAAACCCAAAGATGCTTGGGCAGTTCTGTACGCACAAATAAATTTTTATGCTAATTTTTTTCGTTGGAGGAAAAAAAGAAAACCTAAAGAGAAAGAAAAAAACGTAATCTTGATTTGGCCTAAAAACTTACTTTTCTATTTTTATATCAAAAAAATAACTAAATTTAGTGCATTACCACAGACTCCTGAAATCAGAATAAAAATAAAAAAGAATAAAACACCTCTCAAAAACTCATAAATCCCACACCGAAGGGCTTTTATGTCTGCGCCAATGCTTGCGCAGGTTCATCATAAAAGCTAAACTAAGGTAAATCAAGATAGGAGAACCCAATGTAAGAAATGAGGCATAAATAAAAAAAATGCGAATACTTCCGCTTGCAATCCCCAGCTTCTCACCTAGTTTAGTACATACACCAAAGGCTTGTTTTTCAAAAAAATCTTGAATTTTACTCATAATCAACGCTAAATCAACACCTAAAACCAATAAAGTATTACAAAATAGCAAATTTTTTTTTTACTTTACAAAAAATAAGTATTAAACTTGCATTGAATTTAAAAACTACTACGCAAGAATTTAAACAAAATTTTTAATCTCATGAGTTACAAAAAGAATATTCTTTTAGGGCTTGCCTTCACTGCAGTAGCAGTATTTGCCACTAGCTGTAAAAACCCACTAGCGGAAATGGTTAAACTTGCCAAAGACCAAGAATTAACCGTTGACCCTAACCCACTTGAGCTACACGGAGGCGAAGTTGGCTTCAATATGTCTGCCAAACTACCCGTGGCAATGATGAAAAAAGGCACAAAGTACAGCCTTGAAATCTCTTATGTAGGCACTGATGTTACTAAAATCGCTGAAAATACTCCTATGGAAAGTATTTCAGGAGGCAAAGTAACAGTCGGTGCTATCGCTTTTGATGGCGATAAATACCAAGAGCAAACTGATGACCCCAAAGTAAGCAAAGAGTTTTCTTTTGCTTATGAAGACCAATTCAAAAATGGCGGTCTATTGGTCAAAGGAATTGCCACTAAGGTAAAAAATAACAAATCCAAAGAATTTGGTCCTGTACCTATGCGCGTACAAGACGGCAAATTTGTAAAGGGTGTATCACTAACCAGCTTATTGCTAAAAAGCCCCGTTGATGATATCAACCCCACTACAAGCGAAAGCCCCTTTGCCCGTGCAGCACACAATTTTGAAGGTCCCAAAGATGAATTTCTCGAAATTCCTATCTTCTTTGAGCAAGGTAGCTCGGTAGTTACGCCGAATACTGCCAATAACAAAGCAACTATGGAGGTAATCTCTGAACTGTTCAAAGATACCGAAGTAGCTCCCTTTACTGCTGCTGGGGTTAGCTCACACTCACCCGAAGGTAGCGAAGTCGTAAACACTGGACTTGCAGACAGTCGTGCAAAAGCATTAGAAACTCAATTTGCAAGAATGTTGGCAATGTTTGAATACGACAAGGAAAAAGTAGCTGAATACAAATTCAATATTGAAAGAAGCGCACTAGGTCAAACTTTGCCCGAGTTCCGTCAATTGGTAGATGCTAGTTCGCTTACGCCTGAGCAGAAAAACGAAGCCAAAGAAATTATGGGGCGCAGTGGCGACTTTGTAGAGAATGCACAAGAGCTTTCTACAAAGCCTTACTATAAAACTTTGTTTGATGAGGTATATCCTAAAATGCGTTATGCTAAAACTCAAGTTAAGAAGCCAGGGGCAGCCAAAGGTCTCCCTGAAATGTCGGCAATGGTTAAAAAAATGAAAGACGGTGAGCTTAATGCTGATGCCCTCACTGAGCAAGAGTTTTTGTATGTAGCCGAAAATACTCCAGACCTAGACGAACGCCTTGAAATCTTAATGACGGCTGCCAAAAACTACCAAACTTGGAAAGTTCACAACAACATCGGTGCTACTTTGCTCGACATCTCTTTGTTGAAAAACGATAAGTCTAAAGTTGACCCTGCTATCGAGCAGTTCAATGCTTCTCTTGGCAAGCGCGAAACGGGCGAAGCTGCCTACAATCTTGCTATGGCGTATGCTATGAAAGGCGATATGGAAAAGGCAGAAGAAAATCTACAAAAAGCAGTAAGACTTGGTAGTGACAACAACCCGCAGGTTTCTAAACTTATCAAAGGTGCAGAAGGCTACTTGAAATTTAAAGAAGCAAAACGCTACAATGACGGTAAGTACAAAGAAGCGGCTGACATCTTAGGCGGTGCGGCTACTACCAATCCAAACCTTTTCAACAAAGGTCTTGCACAGTTATTGGCAAGAGATTATGACCAAGCCATTGCGAGCTTCTCTTCTGCATTGCAGAAAAATGACAAAGATGCCAAAAGCCACTACGCTATGGCAATCACTTATGCACGCAAAGGAGATGAAAGCAACATGGCAAGTGCTTTGAAAAAATCTTGTGACTTAAACAGCGACATGAAAGCTGCTGCTTTGACTGATGTTGAATTTGACGCTTATAAAGATTCAAGCTCTTTCCGTGATGCTATCAAATAAATAAATAAATACAACAATAGCGATAAGCTATCATTACTTAAAGGTCTGTGCTAAGAAACTAGCGCAGACTTTTTTTTGTCGTTACTGTTGTTATAATATGCGAAGTGGGGGCTTCCTACTGTCATTTGGGTGTCTGGAAGCACAGACAATGACGGTATTAATGTGCCAAGCTAATGTATACTACTGCAGTAGTTTCTTCGCCTTCTTGAAATCTTTATGCTTGATGCCTGCTCCTTCCAAATCGGCGATGTCAGCCAAGAAAATCTCTTCACAAGCGCGTTCATCATTATCATTGGGGAATTTCTTGCCCTTCCATTTGAGGTAAATAGCTTTAGCTTCTTTCCAATCATTGTTGAGCAGATAGCCTAAGGCGAGGTTGGTTTCTACGTTATAGGATTCAGGATTGAGTTTTAGGGTAGTCTGGGCAGCTTCTATAGCCTCTTGGGGTTTGCCTACAAAAAGTGCAACGAAACTCAAATTAAACCACTGGTTATAATTTCGTCTATCCACTTCTACGGCCTTTTGCTGCGCTTCATATGCCTGTGCATATTCTTTGGCTTGGTGCAGTTCTAATGCCTTTCTTGCATAATTGATGTTGCTAGACTGGGTGGATTCCTCACGGGCGGCAGGCGGCTGATACACCTCACTATAGCTGGCTGGTTTAGGTTCAAAATCGATGGGATTAAACTTAAAAGGATAGTTTGTAGTATGTGAAAATAAATCACTGGCGGGTTCAAATAATTCCTTGCCCAAGGTGCGTTCCATTTCAGACAAGAGGTAACGCCTTGCCTCGGCTTTGTTGGGCTTTTGTGCTGCGGTGCGCAGGGCTTGTGCAAACAAAGGGGCTTGTGCAGGATAAGTATTGAAAAAATCCAATACAATTTCATTGTTTACACGCTTGAAGAAGCCAGAACTTGCCAATTGCTGCCATTCTTCTACAGGATATTCATACAATTCTTTGTAAAGTAGCTTGACAAGGTGTTGCTTTTGCTGAGTCTGCAAGCTAGGCTTTTTTGTTTTAACGCTACGAAGGTACTCATACGCCCCTTCCCAATCTGCATTCAAGATACTCTGTTCGGCTTGGTAGAGGTCTCGAGCGGCAATGTCCTCGAGTAGTGCGAGGGCTT
>CAYZQI010000130.1:0-14047 GCA_964480455.1 uncultured Cytophagaceae bacterium | reverse complement strand
TAAACAGTATTTAGCTCATCTTATCGCACACAATCACAAAAATTGTCAAAGAATCTAGTTTTTATCGAGAAGTACAAATAAAAGATATGTCAAGCTACGCCGAAGAAATAAAAAGAGTTACTACACACACCCTCCAAGAGATGAAAATGCGAGGGGAAAAGATAGCCATGCTTACCGCCTACGACTTTTCTATGGCAAAAATAGTAGATGCAGCAGGTATTGATGCTATTTTGGTGGGCGATTCTGCCTCTAATGTGATGGCAGGCTTTGAGACCACACTGCCTATTACGCTCGACCAAATGATTTACCACGCTTCTTCGGTGGTAAGGGGGGTAAGCAGGGCCTTGGTAGTAGTAGATTTACCTTTTGGTGCTTATCAAGGCAATTCTTCGGAGGCTTTGCGCTCTACTATCAGAATCATGAAAGAATCAGGGTCGCACGCTGTAAAACTAGAAGGAGGCAGAGAAATTCGCGAATCAGTAGAGCGTATTTTAAGCTCGGGCGTACCCGTAATGGGGCATTTGGGGCTTACCCCACAGTCTATTTATAAATTTGGAACTTATGTAGTACGCGCCAAAGAAGAGGAAGAAGCAGACCGGCTCATAGAAGATGCCAAACTGCTAGAAGCTTGTGGCTGTTTTGCTATTGTATTAGAGAAAATTCCTGCACAGTTGGCAGCAAAAGTAAGCCAAGTGCTCAAAATCCCGACTATTGGTATTGGAGCAGGGGCAGGGGTAGATGGGCAAATACTGGTATTGCACGACATGCTAGGCATCAACAAAAACTTTAATCCCCGTTTTTTGCGTAGATATGCCGATATATATGAGGTAATGAGGCAGTCTATTGGCAATTATGTGCAAGACGTAAGGGCGCAGGATTTTCCGAACGAAAAAGAAAGTTATTAAAAAGTTGAAGCGATTTTTGTTCTACAAACTCATAGATTTTAGCACGCTTTCACGATAAGACGTTGTTTTTGTATGCAAATCAGTCTAAAATACTATCCTGATTATCAAGAATGTGGAAATTTAAGTGGATATTTCATTATTTTAATGCCTTAAAGATTCAGCTTTGGGCTTTCTTGGTGGTGGCACTTGTAGGAATTTTGCTTCTGTTTGCACTTAATTTTTTGAGCTTACAGCTATACAAGGCACAAAATAATACTGTTGATGCTATTTACTTGGCAGCCCAAAGACAACAGATGTATCTTCACCAAAGTATAGACCAACACCTCCAACTCTGGAGAGAAAATGCCCAGTTCATTGCAAAAGAAGCCATTTCAAAGCAGAAATTCCAAACTCAACTTACATTTGATGAAATCTGGAAAAAACAAATCTTCATACAGCGTGATTCCCTGCGCACACTCCTCGAGAATGGCTTTGACCCCAAAGCTCTTGAGCGTTACTTAGACATAGAAGAGAAGATTAAAAAACTTTTTACTGCATCACAGCGCACACTCAAAGACCTTGAAAATGAAATCCCTATCACCTTCTTAACACTAGACATAGGGCAAGGCAACAATTCTAATGAAAAAACTTTACAAGGTTTCAGTACTGTCAGAGAACGACTTAGTTTGCAGATAGCACCCCTTTCTGCAGAACTCAAAGACTTACTTTGGCTGCTTGACGAACACCTTTCCATACAGATTGCCAGCCAAAAGCAACTCCAAGCAAGGCAACAAAATTATTACTGGGGCTTACAATGGGTAAGTTTGGTATTAGTTGTATTGGCTCTGCTGTGGGTACGAGTAAAGATTTATGCCTATTTTACGAAAGAAATTAAAAAAATCAATCACTTTACGGCTACCCTGAAGGCGGGTAACCTCCCCCAAAATCTTAAAATATACCATAAAGAACTCTCGCAAACTGCCACGCACCTCAATCAGGTAAAGCAAAGCCTTCAAAGTCTAAAAAACTTTGCCGAAAACATCAACCAGCCCGAAGCCGAGCAGTCTTTGAAGTTTTTTACAGAGGCAGGCGATCTTGACCGCGCCCTCCAAGGTATGAAAGAAGGACTCCTCAAGCAAGCAAAAGAAACAGAAAACCGTGCTTGGGCAAATGAAGGCATCGCCCTTTTTAGCGACCTCATCAACCAAAATGCACATAACCTTGAACAACTCGCACACGCCCTTGTAGTCAATCTGAGCCAATACCTTGAAGTCAATCAAGTAGGACTTTTTGTAGTGATGGAAGGTGAACAGACACAAGCCAAGTATTTAGAAATGAAGGCTGCCTATGCTTACAATCGAAAAAAATACTTAGAGAAAAGAATAGAACTAGGGCAAGGGCTTGTAGGGCAGGCTTGGCAAGAAGGCGAACTGATGTACCTGAAAACCATTCCTAAAGAGTATGTCAGCATTACTTCGGGCTTGGGCGAGGCTACTCCCAAAGTGCTTTTGATAGTACCTCTTAAAGCCAATCAAGAAATTTATGGCATTATGGAATTGGCATCTTTTCACGAAATAGAAAAACATAAAATACAGTTTTTAGAAAATATTGCAGAAAGTATCGGGCAGGCAATTGCCTCACTGAGAACTAACCTCAAAACACAAAACTTACTCCGCGACTCACAAGCACTCACCCAAGACCTGCAACAAAAAGAGGAACAGATGCGCGAAAGTATGTTAGAACTGCAAGATACTCAAGCCCGTATGCACCGCACACAGCGTGAACTTGCCAACAAAGAAGCTAACCTAGAGGCACTCATCAATAATACCTCGCACGCTATTTTAGCCTACGATAACGATTACAACATTACGGTAGTCAATAAATCTATGCGAAATATCTACAAAGACCTTAGCGTAGGTTCTAATCTCAAAGAAATACTCACAGAAGAAGAAAAACAAGCCTATTGGTCAGAGTATGAACAAGCCTTAGAAGGAAAGAAATTTGAGGTTTTAAGGGCTTATACCCACAACAATACCACCATCTACCACGAAAGGCACTACAACCCTATCATTAATGAAGACAAAGAAGTAATTGGGGCATCAGTTTTTGTGGAAGACATCACAGAACAAAAACTTGCCGAGAACCGCATCAAGCGCACTGAAGCCAACCTTAGCTCACTTATCAATGATACCGAAGACCTCATTTTGGCATTGGATAAAGATTATAAATTGCTGATTTTCAATGAAGTATGCCAAGAAGTCTATCTAGGGCTTGGCTATAACATAGAGCAAGGTACTTCTATTTTTGATTATACTCCTTTTAAGCAGGCCGCAAAATGGAAAGCTTTTTACGACCGTGCCCTCTCAGGCGAACGCTTTGTGGAGGTAATAGACAGTGGCAAATATCCTGATAAAACTTACCGTGAATTTTGGTTTAATCCTATTCGTAATGAGGAAGATGAAGTAACAGGACTTTCTGTTTTTTCAAGAGATATTACAGAAAATAAAAGGTCTGAAATGAGAGTAAGACAGCTACTCTTAGAGTCGTTGGAAGCTACTGAAAACCTCAAGGTCAAAGAAGAAGAACTTAGAAAAACAATTACTGACTATGAAACTAGAATTAGAGTTCTGGAATCGCAAGCCAATTCACTGAAAGATTAGAAAAAAAGACTATGTTCAAAAAATACCTCTGGCTCATTGTCATAGCCTTCAATGTTTCGCTCCTTATGGGTATCTATTTCTTTACGGTCTATGAACCTCCGCACAGTACACCCATATTTGAGGATAGCCAAAAAGATAATGCACCCGAAGTGCGTACTAATACAAATACACATTTCAGCAACACTACTGAAATAGATACCACCTACCAAGCACCCATAGAAAGTAAAATTTGGAAAGATTTATTAGACATTAAATATGAAAGCTCAGGGGCTTTTGGTTATCTGCCTGATTTTACTTCTAAACACAAGGCTTGGCACAACAAAAGTATTGAGCTTGAGGGCTATATGTATCCACTTGACAATGAAAAAACACAGAAACTCTTTATGCTTTCTTACTTTCCTATACAAGCTTGCTTCTTTTGTGGAGGGGCAGGACCTGAGTCTATTATAGAAATCAACAGCCCCAAGGGGGTCGCCTTGCAATCTCAACGCATCAAACTCAAAGGCACACTTAGACTAAATACTGAAGAACCTGAAAGGCTTTTTTATATTCTTGATGAAGCAGTAAAAGTAGAATAGCTACCTGTGGATAGGTAGGTAAAACCTTGACTGAGCCATTGTTTATCAACGATAAACTAATCACTACTCTATTTGATATTTATTCCTTGTATAAGTACAAGAAAAATAGATAGCGATAAGATAATTCACAATTACTTCGCTTATTTTTGTGCTTTAAAAAAACAGTATGCTAGTTTTTAATGAAATAAATGGAGAGTAAAAACGAAAAAGATGTTTTGAAAAGTAGTAGCGAGGGGGGGAATTGAACCCCCGACCTCCGGGTTATGAATCCGACGCTCTAACCATCTGAGCTACCTCGCCGTGAGAGTTGAGAAAAATAATTTGAGCTTATTTTTTCTTTGACTTGCAAAGGTAAATGTTTTTATTTAAAATGCCATAGATTCCTGAAAAAATTAATCTGAAAAATCATGGAAAAATATAAATTCACCAACGAATATGAGATAAATGCCTCCCCACGTAGTATCTATCCTTATCTTCAAAACCCCAACAGTCTATCAGAATGGTTTATAGGGCAGGTAGAAAGCGACGACCAAAAGCACTATAATTTTATCTGGGATAACACCAATCACTATGCCTTGCTGACAGCCTCGCGGCTTAACAAACAAGTCAAATTTGAGTTTTTAGATGAAAACCAAGAAAAAGAAGACAACCCCAACTACTTGGACATGCGTCTGCAAAGAAGTGAACTGACAGATGTAACTTACATAAGTATCACTGATTATTCAGAAATGACAGACGAAGAGGATTTGCACGACCTCTGGAAAGGCTTAATTAGCCGCCTGCGAGAAGTGCTGGGAGCTTAAAGCAGAAAAATACTATGAAAAAAATTGATAGATTGATATTAGGAGCATTTATTGGGCCTTTTATTCTTACTACTGCCGTGGTAGTGTTTATTTTATTGATTCAACAACTCTCTCACCACATAGATGACCTCTTGGGCAAAGGGCTTTCTTATTGGGTATTTGCTGAACTGTGTGGCTATTTCGCCGTGCATTTTGTGCCTATGGCACTTCCTCTGGCTATTTTGCTTTCTTCTTTGATTACTTTTGGCAACCTAGGCGAACACATGGAACTCACAGCCCTCAAAGGAGCAGGGATTTCTCTAATAAGGGTGCTTGCCCCTATTTTTGTATTGACACTGTTTGTATCGCTAGGCTCTTATTTTTTTAGCGATAAAGTCTTACCCATTGCCAACCTAGAGGCCTATCGTCTTCTCTGGGACATAAAGCAAAAAAGCCCTTCGCTGAGTATCAAAGAAGGTGCTTTTTACAATGGGCTGCCCGGCTATAGCATCAAAATCAACCATAAATACCCCGATGGAAAATCTATCAAGGACATCATGATTTATGACCATACCGACAGGCAGGGCAATACCAAACTTATCTTAGCTGACTCGGGGCGAATGTACACCATCAGAAATGACCGCTACCTTGTGCTAGAGCTTTTCAAAGGCAAAAGCTACAACGACAAAGTAGCAGTACAAGATGGGAGCTTTTCTAATCAAAAATTCCTCAGAAATAAATTTGATAAAAGCCAAGTCATCTTTGACCTTAGCTCTTTTGATATGCAATCTACCGATAAAAGACTCTTTCAACAGCACCGCTACATGCGCACTGCAGCCCAACTTGTGCAAGACATAGACTCTATGCAATCGGAACTTGTAAAAGGACGCAAAGAAATTATCAATAACCTGAAACCCAACTACCGCTACCACCTAAAAGAATATAGCCCGCAGCGCACCCTCGAGGCTACCCAACCTGCACGCCAAAGGCCGCAAACCAAACTAGATACACTAAGGCAACAAAACAAAGGGAGAAACAGAGCAATAGATAGTTTGCACAAAAAACAAAATCAGGTCAATGTGCTGCAATACAATCCAAAGAAAACAGCACTTGACACCACAAACCAACCCAACCTTATCACAAAAAAATACCAACGTACACAAAAGCAACCTAAAAACTACACTGACCAAGAGCTAGCCCTCTCTCAAGACACCGCAAACCCTATCAGAAAGGTCAATCGAAGTGCTATTTCTAACAGAATTGTAGAGCGTGTAGATACTCTACAGCAAGTAAGCCAGGCACTCACCCAAGCCCGTAGCATTGCTTCTTTTGCCAAAAACTACACTACCAATATTGCCACACAGGCCCGCAGCACACGCGAATATACCGTAGAATTTTATAGAAAATTTGCCCTGACTTTTGCCTGTATTTCTATGTTTTTGATAGGTGCACCCCTCGGTTCTATTATCAAAAAAGGAGGGCTAGGCGTACCAGTGTTGGTTTCTATTATTTTCTTTATCTTCTTCTATGTGCTCTCTAACACAGGCGAAAAATGGGTGAAAGAAGATTTTGTGCAAGTATGGCTGGGGATGTCTATGGCAAATGTTATCTTGCTTTGCTTTGGATTGGTGTTTTTGAGGCAAGCCCGCAACGACTCACGCCTCTTCGAGACAGACTTCTACTTGGTATGGTGGGACAAAATAAAAAGCCAATGGAGAAAAAAGCCTGCACAATAATTGTTTTTGTTAGACAAAAAACCGAAATTTGCAAATTATTGTGAATAATACCCATTTAATTATAATTTTAATTTGTCATGTATCTAACCCAAGAAAAGAAGAAGGAGCTGTTTGAGAAGCACGGGAAAGCAAAATCTACCAACGATACAGGTTCAGCAGAGGCACAAATCGCGCTTTTTACGTTCCGTATCAATCACCTTACCGAACACCTAAAAGCTAACAAAAAAGATTATTCAACGCGCTTAGGGCTATTAAAGCTAGTTGGTAAACGCCGCCGCTTACTCAATTACCTTAACAAAACAGATATAGAACGCTACCGTGCAGTATTGGTTGATTTGAATATCAGAAAATAATTACTACGCATGTCCCAAAAATTGAGAATGAACTTGGTTTCATTCTTAATTTTTATATAATTTCTCTTTTACTTATCAAACACATAATCACAAAACAAAACTGTATGTTACCAAACGTTCATACCAAAACATTTCAACTCACTGACGGACGCGAGATTTCAATAGAAACTGGAAAACTAGCAAGACAAGCTGACGGCGCAGTAGTAGTAAAAATGGGAAATACTATGCTGCTTGCCACAGTAGTAGCCACCAAAGATGCCAAGCCTGGTGTCGATTTTCTACCCCTTTCTGTAGACTATCAAGAAAAATTTGCTTCAAGCGGAAAAATACCTGGAGGTTTTCTTAAAAGAGAAGGTAAACTCTCCGACCATGAAGTGCTTATCTCAAGATTGGTAGATAGGGCTTTACGTCCATTATTTCCCAATGATTTTCATGCAGACACCCAAGTCAATATTTTTCTTATCTCCTCTGATGGTACTACTCCTCCAGATTGCCTTGCTGCTTTGGCCGCTTCGGCTGCACTTGCTGTTTCAGATATTCCCATTGAGGCAGTTATCTCGGAGGTAAGAGTAGGCAGAGTAAGCGGTAAAATGGTCATTAACCCTACTTATGAGCAACTTGCAGAGTCTGACCTTGATATGATTATTGCAGCTACCAAAGAAAATATCCTGATGGTAGAAGGAGAAATGAAAGAAATCTCTGAGCAAGACATGATTGAAGCTATCAAAACTGCACACGAAGCTATCAAACTGCAATGCCAAGTACAAGAAGAGCTAACTGCACTGGTAGGCAAAACCGAAAAAAGAGAGTATAACCACGAAGAAAACGACGAAGAGCTAGAAAAAAAGGTATTTGCTGATTTGTACGACATCACTTATGATTTGGTAAAAATAGGCAATGATAATAAAAATGAGCGTTCTGAGGGATTCAAAAATATACGTGATGAATACATTGCTAAACTTGTAGAAGAGGCTGGCGAAGATGGTGAAGTAAATGAAGACCTCATCAAAACTTATTTTGGTAAACTCAAAAAGAAAGTAAGCCGCGACATGACCCTCAAAGAGAAAAAACGTGTCGATAACCGCAAATATGATGAAATTCGCTCTATCTGGTGCGAAGTCAATTACCTCCCCTCAGCCCACGGCTCTGCTATCTTTACAAGAGGCGAAACCCAATCACTCACTACTTGTACCCTAGGCACTAAAATGGATGAAATGATGATTGATGGAGCAGTGCTGAGCGGCTATAATAAGTTCATCTTGCATTACAATTTCCCAGGCTTCTCCACAGGAGAAGTAAAACCTAATAGAGGTCCGGGGCGTAGAGAAGTAGGACATGGCAATTTGGCATACCGCGCTTTAAAATCGATTTTGCCCCAAGGTGAAGATAACCCTTACACCATTAGAATCGTATCCGATATTTTAGAATCTAATGGATCTTCTTCTATGGCAACCGTCTGTGCTGGTACACTAGCACTTATGGACGCAGGTATCCAGATTAAAGCACCCGTAGCAGGTATAGCCATGGGTTTAATCTCAGATGGTCAAACAGGTGAATATGCTATTTTATCAGATATATTAGGTGATGAAGACCACCTAGGAGATATGGACTTTAAAGTAACAGGTACTGAGAAAGGAATTACCGCTTGCCAGATGGACATCAAAGTTGATGGGCTCTCTTATGAAATACTATCAGAGGCTCTGGAGCAAGCACGAAAAGGTAGGCTGCATATTCTTGGCAAGATGCTTGAAGTGATTTCAGTACCTAACCCTGATTTGAAGCCACATGCGCCACGTTCACAAACTTTGGTCATTCCATCAGATATGATTGGAGCAGTGATAGGACCAGGAGGAAAAATCATTCAAGAAATCCAAAAAGAATCAGGTGCTGTGATTTCAATTGATGAAAAAAATAATCAAGGCTACGTTAATATCTTTGCTACCAACAACGAGGCAATGGGCATTGCTGCCAAAAGAGTGCAAAGCATTGTAGCTATTCCTGATGTAGGAGCTACTTATGAGGGTATAGTAAAATCTGTCATGCCCTTTGGTGCATTTATCGAGTTTCTGCCAGGTAAGCAGGGGCTATTGCACATCTCCGAAATCAAATGGGAACGCCTTGAAACAATGGACGGAGTACTAGAAGTAGGGGAAGAAATCAAGGTGAAATTGCTAGATATAGATAAGAAAACAGGAAAATACCGACTTTCAAGAAAGGCGTTGCTGCCTAAATCATAATAAGTTTCTTATCTTGGTAGCTTGAAATTGTTTGTAGTCATCAAAAACAGACCTAAACTTAACGTAACATAACACAAACCAATCTAAGTTTTCATGATGAGACAACTCAAGATTAGCAAACAAATCACTAACCGCGAAAGCCAATCTCTTGACAAATATTTGCAAGAGATTGGTAAAGTGGAGCTTCTCACTGCCGACGAAGAAGTAGAACTTGCCAAAAGAATACGAGAAGGAGATGCCCAAGCCCTCGAAAAACTTACCAAAGCAAACTTGCGCTTCGTGGTATCTGTAGCAAAGCAATACCAAAACCAAGGGCTTACCCTTGGCGACCTTATCAATGAGGGAAACCTTGGCTTAATCAAAGCCGCCCAACGCTTTGATGAAACGCGGGGCTTCAAGTTTATCTCTTATGCCGTCTGGTGGATAAGGCAGTCCATTCTTCAATCGCTCGCAGAGCAGTCTCGTATTGTACGCCTACCGCTCAACAGAGTGGGTGCTATGAACAAAATCTCTAAAACATTCTCGAGCTTAGAGCAAATCTACGAACGTGAACCCTCTCCTGAAGAAATGGCCGAAGTCTTACAACTCACCGCCGACGAAGTAGCCGACACCATGAAAATATCGGGAAAGCATATCTCTATGGACGCACCCTTCTCACAAGGAGAAGAAAACAGCTTGCTAGATGTATTAGTGAACGAAAGCCTCGAAACCCCTGACTCAGAGCTTATCACTGATTCGCTCCGCAAAGAAGTACAACGCTCGCTCTCTACACTCTCAGCAAGAGAAGCAGATGTAATCAGTTATTTTTTTGGACTCAACGGGGGGCAGGTACATAGCCTAGAAGAAATTGGCGAAAAATTTAACCTCACCCGTGAGCGAGTAAGGCAAATCAAAGAAAAAGCCATCAAACGCCTACGCCACAATGTCCATAGCAAGGCACTAAAACCTTATCTGGGTTAAAATGCTTATTAATAAGTTAAAATCTTATAACCTAAGAATTAATCTCTTAGGTTTTTTTGTTAAAACATAAGTTAATAAATAAATCAAAATATGAGTACTGAAAAAGTAAAATGTCTTATCATTGGCTCGGGTCCTGCGGGCTATACAGCAGCTATCTATGCAGGAAGAGCGGGGCTAAAACCCATTTTATATCAAGGACTTGAACCTGGTGGACAGCTTATGCTAACTACCGAGGTAGAGAACTTTCCGGGCTACCCAAAGGGAGTTATGGGGCCTCAGATGATGCAAGAACTTATGGAACAGGCTGCTCGTTTTGATACCGACATCAGAAGCGGGTTTGCTACGTTTGTTGATTTTTCTAGCTTTCCACACAAAGTAACCATCGATGAAAATCACACCATAGAGGCCGAAGCAGTTATTATCTCTACAGGGGCTTCTGCCAAATGGCTAGGGCTTGAATCTGAAAAACGCTTGCGCGATTTGGGCGGCGGGGTTTCTTCTTGTGCCGTATGTGATGGTTTTTTTCATAAAGGCAAAGATGTAGTAGTAGTTGGGGCAGGCGATACAGCTTGTGAAGATGCTTCTTACCTTTCTAATATCTGTAATAAAGTCTATATGCTAGTACGCCGAGATGAGATGCGTGCCTCTAAGATTATGCAAGCTCGAGTAAAAAGCAAGAAAAATATTGAAATCATCTGGAATACCGTAGCGGAAGAGGTATTAGGCAATGAACTTGTAGAAGGCGTTAAGATTCGTAATAGAGAAACCAATGAAGAAAGAGTACTTTCTGCAAGCGGCTTCTTTGTTGCTATTGGGCATCAACCCAATACAGCAATATTTAAAGAATACCTCGACATGGACGGGCAGGGCTACATTCAAACCCAAAAAGGTTCTACACGCACCAATGTAGAAGGTGTTTTTGCTTGCGGTGATGTGCAAGACCATACATACAGGCAAGCAGTTACTGCCGCAGGCACTGGCTGTATGGCAGCACTTGATGCCGAGCGATTTCTTGCTGAAAAAGAAGCAATGGCAGTGGAGAGCGAATAAAACCGCACCAAAGTTAGGCTAAAAAGGCTTGTAAAGGAGATAAGATACCTTTACAAGCCTTTTTTTATGAGCTAAAAGTGCCTAACACTACACACTTTTTTGCGAAACCACTTCTTCGGCTTCTTCTTCCATTTCTTTTTCCTCTGCACCGTGGGTGAGCTTTTTGAGCGGTTTAAGAAATACAATCAATAAAAGACCAAAACTAACTGTAAATAAAGTAATGAATAAGAAAGTATTGAATTCGTAGCGGTTCTCTATTTCCAAAATTCTAATACTGCCGTTGTATTCTTTCCCGTCCCCTTTGTTGCTCTTTATTTTTTTGGCTTCTACGTCTTTTTCAAGGTTCAAGATAACATGAAAAGGTTGTTCTTTACTTACCTTTTCCTCTTTCAATATTTTGGTAAGTCGTTTTGTATTCTTAGCATCAAGGCTGAACAATCCACGAATATCTTGTTGTGAAGAGAGTTCTTCTATCACTATTTTACTGTCTTTTAGATATACTTTTCCTTTGAAATCAATACCCTTGTCGTTGCTGAGGTTATCAAAGTTTTCTTCATAATTTTTAAGGGCCTCTTTCTCTGCTGTCAGGCTCAACGCTATTGGCTCAAACTGTGCCGACTCACCAATTAGCCCTGCTACTTTATTGCCAAAGCCTGTGGCGGCAAAGTAAATTCCCATCATGATAGAAGCATATTTGATAGGGGCTAGCTTGGTAATAAAAGAAAGCGATACTGGAGAGGCACACAACTCGCCAAGTGTATGTAATAGATAGGCTAGTATAAGCCAGTGCATGCTTGCTTTTCCAAAGGGTTCTGAGCCTGCTTCTATGGAGGCGGCTGCCATCATCAAAAAGCCTAAGCCCATCACGATAGTACCTACTGCCATTTTGAATAGCGAGGAAGGCTCGCGCCCCCATTTCTGCCAAGCTACCCAGAAAGAAGCTACTGCTGCACCAAATACCATAATGAAAAAAGCATTTACTGACTGGAATACACTGGCAGGAATGACAAAAAGTGAGAAGAAGTCTCTGTTGATTTTTTCTTTGGCGTAAATATTCATCAACCCTCCAGCTTGCTCAAATGCTCCCCAGAACACAATGATGATGATGAAAGAAAGTACAAGCACAAGCATACGGTCTTTTTCTTCTTTGGTGAGTGGCGCGGCTTGATTAGTACCCACTATTTTGGGTGTTTCTACAAAGTTTCCTACATGAGTAAGGTATTTTTGACCCCAGATAAAGACCAATTGCCCTACAAACATGCCTATTCCTGCCAATCCAAAGCCATAATGCCAGCCATACACCTCGCCAATATAGCCCACTATGATAGAGGAGAGAAAAGCACCAATATTGATACCTATGTAAAAAAGAGTAAAACCTTTGTCTCTGCGCGGGTCGCCTTCTTTGTATAAGCCACCTACCATAGTAGAGATATTGGGCTTTAAGCCGCCTACCCCCAGAACAATAAAAGCAAGCCCAGCAAAAAAGGCATAGATATGGTCAAAGGCAAGTACACTATGCCCAATCACGAGCAGTAAGCCACCTAGCATTACGGTCTTTTTCTGCCCAATGAACCTATCTGCTACAATGCCCCCAGGGATAGACATCACATACACTAGCATAGTGTACCAGCCGTAGAGTGCTATGGCTTGGGCATTGGTCCAGCCTAGGCCGCCATCTTCCAGCGAAGATGCAATGTAAAGCACAAGCAGGGCACGCATACCATAGTAGCTGAAGCGTTCCCACATCTCAGTAAAAAACAAAATAGCAAGCCCTACAGGGTGCCCGAAAAATGCTTTATCAGTATTACTCATTTATATCAACTTGTAAAATAGATGCTTAATATTATAATGCTAGTTGTAAAAATACAAAAAAACATAACAAAGCAAAGATAAGACGCTTTTGCAAAATTACCTACAGCTTTGCACTTAAATTGTATATCTTTTTGCAAATCAAGGCTTTAATATAAAAAAAAGCAAAAAAAGACACAGCATTTGAGCAAAAAGCTATGTTTTTGTAATTATTTGTTCAATTACAGTAGGAAAAAAGGTATGCTCTAGTTGATGAATTTTCTCGGCAATGTGCTCTGGAGTGTCTGTGGGTGCTACTGTGCACTTAGCTTGGTAGATAATTTCTCCTTCGTCGAAGTGTTCGTTGGCGTAGTGTATCGTGATGCCTGTTTCGGTTTCATGGGCTGCTACAACAGCTTTGTGGACATTCATGCCATACATACCTTTGCCTCCAAACTTGGGCAATAAGGCGGGGTGTAAATTGATGACCTTGTGGGGGTAGGCTTTTAATAAGGAAACAGGAACAAGCCAAAGAAAACCTGCTAAGATGACCCAATCAATTTGCTTTGCTTTGAGGTATTCAAGCACTTTTGGTGTTTGATAAAATTCTTCTCTGCTAAAAACAAAGCTTTCTACTCCTAGGCTATTAGCACGCACTAATGCACCTGCTTGCGGATTGTTAGACAAAATACTGACTACCTTAGCTGATGAGGTCTGTTCAAAGTACTCAACCAGCCTTTGCGCATTGCTACCTGCACCAGAGGCAAAGACTGCAAGACGGGGTACTTCTTTATTTGATTGCATGGTGGTTTGCTAATTTATCAATCATTTAAGGGGGCTTGAAGCATATCTTAATAAAAAGAACCAAATAAAGTGGACTATTCTTGTTGCAAGATGCTTATTGCTAAGTGAATTATGAATTGCTAGTGCATTCAATATCAGTAACTTATGAATCGAGATTGTCAGGTAGTCCAACAGTTAAGTGTGTACGCTAAAATTGTTAATTTTTTTAGAAACGG